>DFKH01000082.1 GCA_002373815.1 Alphaproteobacteria bacterium UBA3650 | reverse complement strand
ACACACACACACATGTAAAGGCTGCTAAGAAATTTTTGCGCGGTAGCGCAAACAATATCCCACCGATTGTATTCGGTGGGATAAATTATGTTTAATTAAAAAAAGAAAGGGAGAAGTAAAATGAACCAAATTAAGTACAAAAAACAACAAATGATGAATTCAACAATGCTGGCCAATGAGTCGGGTCGTAGTATGGTGGAAATGTTGGGCGTATTGGCGATTATCGGCGTTCTGAGTGTCGGCGGTATTGCTGGCTATACAACCGCCATGAACAGCCATCGCGCGAACGAGACAGCGAATCAAGCCAGACGCTTAGCGATGCTGGTTTCTGCACAACGTCTTTCGAATCCAAATGGTGGTAGTTTATCCTCCGAGGAGTTAGGCAGTAAATTCACGTTTGATTCGGCAACGACAGATTCTATTAAGCTGACAGCGACAGGGCTTAACCCCAAGGTAGCCGCACGCATTAAAGACATGGATATGAAGATTGCCTCGATTACAGATGGTGAAAATGGAAGTTTAGTGTTCACTTTTAAGAACGATATAAGCGAGAGAAGTGGTGGAGGTAGCACGGACAGTATTGATACAGGGACGTGTACTAATGGGAACGTGTATCTCTCCTACGCCGAGGAAGGACACGAATGCGACACCGCAGCCCCCGAAAACATGGGCTGTAAAAAGAACAGCGATTGCGCTTCGGGCGAGTATTGTAAGATAACGGGCGCATGGCAAAACGATTGTGCAGAGATTACAGGTGGTACCTGTGAAACACTGGATGCGGGCACCTCCATTACTTACACACATACTTATACGTCTGGTGGCGAAAGTGAAACAAAAGAACTTTTATTGGGTGGTCAAATGAGTTGGTGGGCAGCAGAAAACTGGTGCAAAGCGCATCATAAGAGCTTAGTGAAAGCCAGCACCCTTGGGTGCACAGCAAGTGGCGCATGGGGATCTTGCCCCAGTGATGTTTACTCAGACATGAACACTGCTAAATTAGGTGATTTGTATTGGACAGCAGAAACCTATGATTCCTGCGGCGCGGGGGTCGTTGTCGTCGTCGACGGAGGCTTCGAGGGCTACAGTCGCAGCTACACCTTCTACGCTCTGTGTGAGTAGTCCTACTTTTTAAAATATCCCCGTCCACTTGTGTCGGGGAGTTTTTTTATCCCTTCACGACAATATTGACCAATTTATTCGGGACATAGATTTCCTTGATAATCTCTTTGCCAGCAAGATAATCTTTAATTTTTTCTTTGGCCATGGCAATGATCGTATCTTTATCTGTTGTTTTTGCCACTTCAAATTGCCCACGTAATTTGCCATTTGTTTGGATAACAATCACCATATCGTTTTTGATCAATGCATTCTCATCAACGCTTGGCCAAGGTTGATTGTGAACGGAGTAAGATTGCCCCAAGGCTTCCCATAATTCTTCGCCCAAATGCGGCGCAAAAGGTGCCAACAAAACAACATATGTCTTTAAGCATTCATTCAAGAATGTTTTGTTGACTGGGCCTTGCACATATTCATTCAATGCATTCAAGTATTCCATCATTCGTGCCAACGAGGTGTTGAATTGCATGGCGTCCAAATCTTTGGTAATGGCTTTAATAGTGTTGTTGCGTACAAAGTCCAAATCTTTTTCACGTTTTCCCATCTCAGTTCCAGAATCTGATAGAGTAGCAACTTTGTCAAACAAGGCCTCTACGCGCTTCACATAGCGAGACATAGATTCAATGCCTGCATCAGACCACGGTCCGCCATCAGTATAGGAAAAAGCAAACTCAAAGAACAAACGCACCACATCCGCCCCATATTTATCCACATAAATATCTGGATTGATCGTGTTGCCCTTTGACTTGGACATCTTTTGTCCATCAGGGCCTAAAATCATTCCTTGATGCACAAGCGCAGTAAAAGGCTCGTCAAAATCTAAATACCCCATATCACGCAAAGCTTTTGTAAAGAAACGAGCATAGAGCAGGTGCATCGTTGCATGTTCTTGCCCACCAACATACATATCAATTGGACACATGCGATCAATTTTTTCTTTGTTAAAGACTTCTTTATTATTGCGTGCATCTGGATAGCGCAAGAAATACCAACTGGAATCCACAAAGGTATCCATCGTATCAGGATCACGTTCCGCATCTGCCCCACAAACAGGGCATTTCACATGCATGAACTCGGGACAGCGCTTCAGCGGAGATTCTCCATCTGGACGGAATTCCACATCATAGGGGAGTTTTACCGGTAAATCAGATTCGGAAACTGGCACTGTACCACAGTGTGGGCAATGAATCATTGGAATAGGCGCGCCCCAATACCGTTGGCGGGAAATCAACCAGTCACGCAAACGATACATGGTGGTCAATTCACCTTTCCCCTCTTTCGCTAATTTGGCAACGATAGCAGGAATGGCTTCTTCGGTTGTCATGCCACTAAATTCTTGACTGTTAATCAATTTACCATGCTCACAGAAAGGCAAAGGTTGTTCATTACCATCTTTATCGACAATAACACGAGAAATTGGTAAATCATAGCGTTTTGCAAAATCATAGTCGCGTTCATCGTGGGCGGGTACAGCCATCACAAAACCTGTTCCATAGCTGGCAATGACGTAATCAGCTACCCATACAGGAACTTTACGCCCATCCACAGGATTTGTTGCATAGGAGCCCGTAAAGACGCCTGTGCGTTCTCTGGATTCAGACATACGATCAATTTCTTTTAATTTAGCAGCATCTGCAACATATTTTTCAACGGCTTCTTTTTGTTCAGGCTTGGTAAGGCCAGCGACCGCAGGATGCTCTGGTGCAATCACGACATAGCTTAAACCATATAATGTATCTGCACGTGTGGTAAAGGCCTGTAATTGAGTCCCATTATCAATGTCAAAAGTGATCAAGGAGCCATGAGATTTGCCAATCCAGTTTTTTTGAATCTTCTTTGTCTTTTCGGGCCAGTTTAAGCCGTCAATATCTTTTAACAATTCGTCGGCATAGTCTGTAATTTTGAAAAACCACTGTTTCATCTTTTTTTGAACAACGGGTGTATCACAACGTTCGCAACAACCATCTTTTACTTGTTCATTCGCTAACACAGTTTGACAGGATGGACACCAGTTCACAGGGGCTTCCTTTTGATAGGCCAAGCCTTTCTTATAAAGTTGAACGAAAATCCACTGCGTCCACTTGTAATACTCCTCATCACAAGTGTTTAAAGAATAGTTCCAATCATAATTGGCCCCCATCGCAACCAGTTGCTTTGTCATAATATCAATATTTTTGAGTGTAGAATCTTTGGGGTGAATACCTGTTTTAATCGCATAGTTTTCAGCCGGTAATCCAAATGCATCAAAACCCATTGGATGAAAGACGTTATATCCTTGCATCTTTTTAAATCTTGTCCAAGTGTCAATTGGGGCGAAGTTATACCAGTGACCACAGTGCAAGCTGGCGCCCGAAGGATAGGAGAACATTTCCAAACAATACAACTTGTCTCCTTTGGCATTTTCATCATATTTATACAGGTTCGTATCAACCCACTTTTGTTGCCACTTTTGGTCAGTTGCTTTTGAATAAGACATATCGTTCTCCTTTTGTTAAATTAAAAAGTGAAATAATTATATCAAAAAAAAGAAAAAAAATCTATAATTTTTTTGTAAAAATAATCTTGACACCTTTCTTGTTGAAGAGTATAGTGCGTTATGTGTTGAATCTTAACGAAAGGGGAAAGTATGGAATTCTTTTTGGTTGTTTTAATTGGTGTCGCCTTTGTGTTTGTTGTGTCGTGTTTAAAAATTGTGCCACAAGGGTATGAGTACACTGTAGAAACTTTTGGTAAATTTTCAAAAATTTTGAAACCAGGGATTCATGGATTAGTTCCGATTGCTGAACGTATTGGACAGCGCGTGAATATGATGGAACAAGTATTGGATATTCCTTCCCAGGATGTGATTACCAAAGATAATGCCATGGTGCGTGTGGATGGTGTGGTGTTCTTTGAAATTCAAGATGCCTATGCTGCTTCTTATCAAATCCACGATTTATATTCGGGCTTATTAAACTTGGTAATGACGAATGTGCGTACAGTCATTGGTTCTATGGAAATTGATGAATTGTTAAGTCAACGTGATGTGATCAACCAACGCTTGCTTGCAGTTGTTGATGAAGCGACAGTGCCTTGGGGAACAAAAATCACACGTGTAGAAATTAAAGATATTGCGCCTCCACGTGATTTGATTGATGCGATGGCGCGCCAAATGAAAGCAGAACGTGAAAAACGTGCTAACGTGCTGGATGCAGAAGGTCTAAAACAAGCGGCTATTTTAAAGGCAGAAGGTGAAAAACAAGCAGCTGTCTTGGCTGCTGAAGGTGAAAAAGAGGTCGCTTTCCGTCAGGCCGAGGCACGTGAACGTGCAGCTGAGGCTGAAGCAAAAGCTACAAAAATGGTGTCAGAAGCTATTGCCAAAGGAAATGAAAAGTCTTTGAATTATTTCTTGGGGCAATCTTATGTAGAGGCTTTGAAAGAAATTGTGAAGGCTCCAAATCAAAAATTATTGATGTTGCCATTTGAGACATCGCAATTGGCCAGTTCTTTGGCTGGTATTGCAGAAGTGACTAAAACGCTTTTTGCAGATAAAAAAGAAGAATCTAAACAACATAAGAAAGGTTAAAAATAATGTCCTTATTTTCATTTCTACAAAATTGGGGTGTTTGGGAATGGGCGACATTCGGACTCATTTTAATGATTCTGGAATTGGTAATTCCCGGTACATTTATTATTTGGTTTGGTTGTGGAGCTGTTGTAACGGGTGTGATAGCGGCTTTTGTTCCATTGTCTGTCAATGGGCAGTTGGCAACTTTTGCTATTTGTTCAACGATTAGCGTGTTTTTTGGGTTCTTTGTGTATAAGCGCATATTTGGGGCAAATAAAGAGGTCTCTCAAAAAGATAAGACAGGAGCGCAAAAGTATATTGGACAATCTTTTAAGGTTGTAGATGCCATTGAAGATGATATGGGAAAGGTGGCGGTAGGGGATACCGTATGGTTGGCAAAATCGGATCATCCTATTGCAAAAGGCAAACGCGCCAAAGTGGTGGCTGTCGAAGGGACAGTTCTGATTGTTGAGTAATCCTAAACAGTAAAAAAGCTCCAATTATTCGGAGCTTTTTTATTTAATTATTTTCTGAATTAATTCACTTGTTTGTGCGGACAGATTTTGTTTTGATAAAGTTTCTAAGACCTGTTCTGCATGAGCACGTCGGAAAGCATCCATTTTCTTGTAAAGGCCAAATGCTTGCACTAAACGTGCGGCCATGTGGGGGTTAGATTTGTCCAATTTGGCAACGTAATCAGCAAGTAAATGGTATCCTTCTTCTTGATGAAAAGCAATCATATTGTTGCAGAATACCCCTAACACAGCGCGAACACGATTAGGATTTAATAAGTCAAATTTTGGATGTTTCAAAAGTTTTTTCACAACATCAATTGTCTCAGGCTTAGGCGTGCTCGCTTGTAGCCCAAACCATCTATTTAAAGCCAAATCATCCTTTTCATATCGAATATAAAAATCAGCTAAAGCATCCACTTTGTGTGCCATGTCATTGTGTACCAAAACGGCCAAGGCCTCAGTTAAATCAGTGAAATTATCTGCATGTTTATATTGTGTCCATGCCCGATCATCATCTTCCGTTAAAGCCAAATAACCAAGCGCCACGTTTTTTAAAGCCCGTTTGTCAGCTTGCTCCGGAATAGGGGCATATGAATCATGTATAACATTTTCATCATATATTTGTGCTAATTGATTGTGGAAGGTCGTAGCAATGGCTTTGCGCACAGCAGACCGTTTGTCCATAACTTTTTCTAAATCAATCACATCTAATTTATTGGTGATTTCTGATAAGGTAGGCAATTGCAGGGCTGCCGCCACAAAAGCAGGATGTTTCGTATCACTTAAATAAGCCCCGACAATATCAAATAATTCAGGCGGAACCTCTTTGTCATATCGCACCATGTCTATCAAGGTGTCTAGGATAAATTGATGTCCAACACGATGACGATTGAATAAATCTGAATCATATTTAATTAGATGCAGTTTTTCATCTTGTGTATAGTCAATTTCTAAATCTACAAGAGCGGAAAAATGACGATTGATAGACAGGACAGGCTCGTCAGCGACTTCAAAAGTCCAATCTTGGTGAGATTTATCCACAATTAAAGTATCAGACATCATATCCTTGCCATCAGGCCCCACAAGCCCAAAGACCAAAGGAATCACAAAAGGCTTGCCTGTACGTTTGTGCGATTGTTCTACATGAATAGTAAAAATATGGTCGCCATAATGTGTTTGCACCAAAACTTTTGGACGCCCAGGTATATGATACCATTGGCAAAATTGAGTTAAATCGACACCACTTGCCTCTTCAATCGAACGAACAAAGTCCTCAATGGTGACGGCTTGTCCATCGTGACGCTTAAAGTAAAGGGCGCAACCCTTCATAAAGTTTTTTCGCCCAACAACTTCGCGCATCATACGAATGACTTCTGCCCCTTTTTCATAAATAGTCGTTGTATAAAAATTATCCACAGATTCGGCTTCATCCAATAAAACAGGGTGTGCCAATGGCCCATCATCTTCCACAAACTGAACAGTACGCAATAAATCAACATCTTCAATGCGCCCCATTTCCTTTGTACGAACATCTGCCCCAAACTCTGTGTGACGAAAGACAGTAAAACCTTCCTTTAAGGATAAATGAAACCAATCACGAAGCGTGACGCGATCCCCGCTGTAATTATGGAAATATTCATGACCAACTGTTGTTTCAATAGCCGCATAAGTCCAATCCGTTGCGCTCATCGGACTTGCTAGCAACAAAGAATCGTTGAAAATATTTAAAGACTTATTCTCCATAGCCCCCGCATTAAAATGCGAAACCGCCACAATGGAAAAACGATCCAAGTCGTATTCTAAGCCGAAAGTATCTT
>DFKH01000052.1 GCA_002373815.1 Alphaproteobacteria bacterium UBA3650 | reverse complement strand
GCAGCTTGCCCACAGGCGTGAGTGAGTTAAAATACAACAACGGCACAATCACCGCTAAGATAACCGATGCCGCCGTTTGTACAGAAGTCAAAAATAAACTGGGGGATAAAGTATCAGGCGAATGTTCTGGAACAACCTCCTCACTCACCGTCACATTGGGAGAAGAGAAAGAAGAGGATATTTATGATGAAAACGACCCTAATAGACCCACACCACAATGTGAAGGCGAAAGAGATGAGGAAACTTGTTCTTGTGAATCTGGTTGGTATACTATTGTATATGGAAATGGTATGACTTCATGTGTAAAATCTAAATCAGAAGCAAAAAGTTTTTGTGCTCAACATTGGGACTCTGACTGTAACAAGTGGGAATTAGCGACGACTAACTGTGAACAGACTTTCTGGATGAATCACTTTTGGGATTATTGTTGCAACTGTAATTGGGAACTAAATACGGCACAATAAAAGAAATTTATTTGCAATCTTATCTAAATACAGAAATAGCCCCAAGTGGGGTTATTTCTTTACGCGTCTTGTGGATAAAGTTATTTTTTTGCTGATAGGCTTAAACAACAAACTACCTGTTTCGGGTTCACACTCCATAAGAATGACACGAATCGTATCACCCATTCGGTATGTTTTGCCTGATCCGCGTCCAACCAATTGCTGGGCTTCATCATCGTACTCGTAATAATCACCTGTCATGAGACGGAAAGGAATAAAGCCATCTGCGCCATATTCGTCTATGGCAACGAATAAGCCAAAAGCTGTGACACTTGAAATGCGCCCTGTAAAAACTTCACCTTCACGCCCAGATAAGAAACTAGCGGTGTAACGATCCACCGCATCCATTTCGGCCGCCGCTGATTGTCGCTCAGTGGCGGAAATGTGTTCGGCAATGTTGCCAAAGGTATCGGCTTCTTCCGCCGTCAAAGCCCCAGCCCCTAAATGTAACGCCTTGATTAAAGCCCGATGCACCAACACATCTGCATAACGACGAATCGGTGAGGTAAAGTGCGCATAATGAGAAAGTGCCAACCCAAAGTGGCCGATATTTTCGGGGGAATACTCGGCCTGAGATTGGCTACGTAAAACAAATTCGTTGATGGCATAATCTTGTTTCGTACCATCCGCTTTTGTCAAAATAGCATTAAAATCTTTCGGCTGAGCATCTTCACGTATAGCCTTATAATGCAAACTTGTTAAAAAGGCGTTTAGGCGTTCACGCTTTTCATTGCTGGGGCGATCATGCACACGATACATCGTTGGCACATCCGCACTTTCCAACGTTTCGGCCGCCGCCACATTCGCCAAAATCATCAATTCTTCAATCAGCTTCATGCTGTCCAATGATTCGCGCACTTTGATGGCTTTTACTTTGCCTTTGGCATCCAAAATCACTTGACGTTCCGGCACATCCAATTCTAATACGCCCCGATTCGCTCGTTGTTTGGCAAGTACGCGATAAACTTTGTGTAAAGTATCAATTTCTTTTTCCAGTCCAACAATGGGCGTTTTACCATCCAAAGCGGCTTGTACTTCTGGATAAGTCAAGCGACGCACAGATTTAATTAAAGCCCGACGGAAAGTATGACGTAACTTTTTGCCTTGTTTGTTCAACCATACTTCACACACCATACTGGCACGCGTTTCATTTGGATTTAAGGAACAAACCCCGTTAGATAATTCAAATGGCAACATAGGTAAAACACGATCGGGGAAATAAGTACTGTTGCCCCGCAACCTTGCGTCCATATCAAGCGCAGAACCTGGGCGCACATACCATGCGACATCGGCAATACCCACCATCACATGAAAGCCCTCATTTGTTTCCTCAGCCCAAACAGCATCATCAAAATCACGTGCATCAGCGCCATCTATCGTCACAAAGGGAATTTGGCGCAAATCTTCATGTTCTTTATCAACAGGAGGCACTTTTAAATTTTGCGCTTGTCTTTCGGCCGCTTCTGTAAAGGCAACGGGCAAGCTATGTTGATAAATGGCAATCAAAGTTGGCGCAAATGCTTGCGCGAAATTACCTATCTTTTTGATAAATGTTGCTTTAGGATTTCGATCTCGCACCATTGGAATATCGGCCACCACAATATCTTTGTTTTGCAAGTGAATGGAGGGAGGCACACGCACCAATTCAAAGTCGCGTGACAATCGGCGATCCACAGAATGAATGTACCCATCTTCATAAATGCCCACCATATGATTTTCCCCCGCCGTCATGCGACGTAAAGTAGCACCTTCATATAACTTATTGCCAATGGGTTTAACGGATACTTGCACCACGTCTCCCACACCTGCAGGTGGAATTAGCTTGTCATTAGTGATTGTGACTTGTGGCATAGGCTTGTCGGTGGGCCATTCCAATGGACGGGCCAATAAATCGCCCATCGAATCTAGTCCCGTTATTTCCACCACCACGCGCTCGGGCAAAGCGTCTGTTAGACCAATTTTGCGACCACCAGATCCCCCTTGAATCTCATTTTTTTCTCGTAAGTCTTTTAAAATTTTTTTAAGGTGTATCCTGTCATTTCCCTTGATATGAAACGCCCGTGCCACATCTCGCTTGGTAACAGGTGTTGATTGCACTTTTAAGTATTCAAGCACATCTTCCATAGAAGGAGGAGTCTGTCTCTTTGTTTGTTTTTTCATACCATAAGTATAATAGAAAAGGAATATCAATGCAAGTATCTTTGTGTCATCCCAATGCCTATTAAGAAAAAGAGTGTATTTTAATTATTAGTCACATCTTGTGCCATCTTCAGAAACTGTTTTATTGCCACAGTAACGACATTTTTGTGTGCTCGCATCCCAGTAACGTTTGTGTAAACTGTCCGGTTGATTGCAAACAAGACAGCCTTCTTTTGTAGATGTGATAGCTTTTTCAGTTGCGCAGGATGCTAGCTGTTGAGATGATTGTGCTTCCAAGAAAAGATATGCTTTTTCCCAAGTATTATAAATACCAAAGCATCTTTTTACCTCTTCATAATTACTCTCATAGTTAGTTATACTGTCCGTTGAACAAGACCGACAACGCCCCAGCAGCCAAACAAAACCATCTGGGCATTCGCTTGTTTGTGTGCAGGCACTACGTCCTGTTCTGTTTTCGCGATTAAGAAAACCATAATTGGGATCACAATAATAACATACATCTGAGGTGCCAGAATGAGGAGCATAAAAAGTATTTGAACAAGTAAAACATTCCTGCTCATTTGTGCCAGCTTTTTCTTCTGTACACAAAGTACAACGTTTATATGAAGGGGAATAGAAACGTATGCCCTCGCATCGATGACATTCATCAGCACTCAGCGGTTCTGTTGTCACAGTAGTAGATGAACATGATAAACAAGCGTTATTGAATGTTGCTTTAAAGTGCCCTTGAGGACAAGAAGAACAATAACCCTTATAGCAATTTTGACCAGAAGGACATAAATCATCATTGTCATCACAAGCTCCCGAAACAGGATTAGGGGTGGCACAGGGACCACAAGTGGCGGTTTCAGT
>DFKH01000051.1 GCA_002373815.1 Alphaproteobacteria bacterium UBA3650 | reverse complement strand
CTATAAGAAAAATAACTACTAGGGGTGAAAATACCGCAATCCAACCCCAAATTGACAAGGACAACATTCCTTCATTTATTTTGTAAAACAGATTAAATAAGGGTTCTTTCACTGATAACCATGCCATCAAGGCGGACATCAATAACCCTCCACCCATATAATTATAAATGCGTGAAAAATAACTTTGAATACCTATGTCCCTACGGACAGCTTTTAAAACTTGTTGAGTCATTTAACCTCCTTGAATATCATGAGCAATATAGCGCTTTTTTTAGGGAAGTTCAAGAATTTTATTCAGGTTGTGTGATTTCAGCCCCTGAAAGAGGTTGATGAACTCCTGTTGTTTCTGGAAATGAAATCGGTAGTCCCATCAAATGACGAGCGGCGATGAAAGCAAAACCCATGGCATTTAAACTTTCCATGAATGGCAATGTTTCCTTTGCGGTTGTAATATGGGGTAATGCTTGTGCTAATTGTAACATCAATGTTGGATTATATGTGCCACCTCCAATGAAAATCCACAATGCTGGTGAAGCAGGTAAAAATTGTTGTGCTTTTACAATAGATTGTGTGACAAAAGCGGTTAATGTGGCGGCGCCATCTGCAGGAGAAAGTCCTTCCACTTGCTCTAAGACATTTGCAAAATTTTCTTTTTGAACGGATTTAGGAGGCTTTTGAAGTAAATATTCTGTGTGCATGATGGCATTTAACACCCGTTCATCGACCTTACCTTTTGCGGCCAGTGTGCCGTTAAAATCTATTTCTTGTCCAGTGTGTTTTAATACCCATCTATCTAGTAAGGAAAGACCGACACCAATATCAAAACCAACTAATTCGCCAACAGGACCAATATAAACAAGGTGAGAGATACCTCCTAATGCTACTATAGCAACGGGTTTTTCCACTTTTTGACATAAAACTGCCCAAAATGTTGTCAATAAGGGAGAGCCAACACCTCCGGCGTTCAAGTCCTCTTTTACAAAATGGTGTGCCACAGGCTTTTTTAAAGCATTTGCTATCATTTGAGCATCCCCAAAATTAAAATGAATTTTTTGTGCTGGATTATGTTGTGCTGTGTGGCCTGATAACGCGATTAAATCAATGTCAATTTTTTGAGGAAATAACTCTTCCATTAGCTCTTTGGCAGATTGGATGAAAAATTGTGTGACATCGTGATTCAGTTGATTAAAAAAATTGGGATCAGGTTGTTTTTGGGTAGTATATGTAAGCAACTGTTCTCGTAGTTCATGAGGATAGGGGCAAAAACGTGTTTGATGGACTTTTGTGATATCCAGCCCATCCGTTTCAATGACAGCTAATTCAATCGCAAGAGCAGATGGATCAGAATAAAGTCCCAATACTGTTTTGTTTTGTAGTTGCATGTTTATCCTTTGTAGGTGTATGGATTGGGCAGTTTCTTTTGTTCTTCTTCAATGGTGTGTTGCAATATTTTTAGGAAGTCTCGTTTTGGTAATCCCGGTTGAATGGGTGGTAGAATTCGAACAGTGACGGTTCCTGGAATGCGCTTAAAACTGTTTTTAGGCCAACAATATCCCGTATTCAAGGCAACAGGCACAACAGGCACATTGCAATGTTCATAAATAAGGGCGATGCCAGGACTATATGGTTTTGTTGTTTCCTCTCCAGGTTTTGTTCGGGTGCCTTCTGGGAAAATTACCATGTTTTGACCTGCTTGAAATCGTTTGACGGCTCCCTTGAACATTTTGCGTAAAGCGAGTCCGCCTCCTTTTCTATCAATTGGCAAACATCCTGTTTTAAGGCCATAAAGACCTGCAAGTGGAACCCAAAGCAAGGATTGTTTAAAAACATAAAAAGTATCGGGAACAAGATTGTGAAAAATGTTTGTTTCCATTGCTGATTGGTGTTTGGAGGCGACAATATAACCAGATTTTTGAGGTAAATTTTCTTGCCCTTCAATTTTAATTCTGATACCACAAATCCATCGTAGTAAATAGGTTCCACCACTCGTCCAAACGATAGGCATAATCATTGCCCATTTGCGTGGTAAAATAAACGTTGGAATCATTAAAATAAAAACGATTGCTGAGTATATATAATATACAATGGTAAATAAAATTGATCGTAACCAAATCATCTCATGAGACCTTTCAATAGATAGTATAATTTAACACACAAAAATTTATGATATTCAACAAACAAATGAAAAGCGGCGCGTGTGTGCATCCATTTAGTGGATTCTGCAAAATCTTTTGGCCAAATAGGGTGCGGATAGACAGTAACATTTGGTAAGGCTTGACGTAATTCTAACAAGCTTCGAGGCATATGATAGAAACTTGTGACTAAGATAATAGATTTTAGTTTGTTTTTGTAAACCCAATCGGCTGTTTCTGAGGCATTCCCTTCTGTTGTTGTTGCCTGATATCCTAAATCAATTTTAGAGAGAAGATCTGGATGAATGTTACCCAAAAAAGAATGGGGCTTTGCATTCTTATTTACGCCAGAGATCAATAACTTATCGGCGTGTTCGTTTTCTAATAAAGAAATAGCTGTTTGAATTCGATAATTTCCGCCCGTCCATGCCACGATTGCATCTGTGTGTGTATCCTGTGCAAAATGAAAGGTAAATACATAAAGGACAAAAATACCAAAACCAATCAACCACAAAGGAAGCAGGATTGCTAAAGGATAAAAAATAAAACTAAACAGTTGTTTTATCATAAAAATCTTCTTAAAAATTTCCACACAGTTTTAAAGGTTGTTAAAAAAGTAAGCAAGGCAACACTAGCTGGAACAAGAACTAAATAGCACCATTGTACTGATGTTAATGAACTTTGAAGAATTTGCCCAGAAACAGATTTCAAAAATATGGAAATACCAAACATTATAGGTAAGGCTAAAACAAAACCAATCAGACTACCTGTCAAAGCAACTTTGAAGTTGTGCCAAGCGTAACGGTTGGTGATGTATAAATCCTGAGCGCCTAACATATGTACCAAGGATAAAATGTGTTCTTGAATGGATAAGGAGGCATTCGTCGTATAAACAACAGTAATCGCTACTGTCGCAAATAGCAGGATTAAGATAAGACCAATTAAGGTCAATAGAGCGTTAGCAAAACGCACCAAATCACCTAACCACAAGCGATGACTATCTAATACAGCATCTGGTACGGAAGCGGCTAAATCAGCTTTTAATTGTTCTAGTACAGGAGGGTGTGCTGCATCAACTGATACGTCAATTAGTTTTGGTAATGGCAACTGTGAAACGACGGCATCAGATCCCAACCAAGGCGTCATTAAATCTTGCATTTGATCATCATTTAAGACGATAGCTCCTAGGACGCCTGGTGTTGTTCTTAGCAACATTAGGGCATTTTCAATGTCGCGATAGACTAACTCCTCCCGAGGTTTTCCTTCTTCATTATACGTTGGAATTTGGACTGTTAAAGATTCGGCTACACTCTTTTGCCAAAGCTTTAATGAATTGTGGGTTGCGATGCCTCCGGCCAAAACAAGTGTTGCAATAAAAACCATCAAAGCACAAATCCAAGGTAAGAAAAAGTGGGATGATTCTTTGCTGAATAAAAAATCTGATCTTTTTGCCATTATTTTTCCTCCCTTTTGAATAGTTTATTTGTTATGTCGGAATAAGAATCAGCAGCAGGAATAATTTTTAAATGTCCATCTGCCAAATGTAATTGAGGGAAATGGAAATTTTTAACGAGCCCTACATTATGTGTTGCTACCACGACCGTTGTTCCTAGTTTGTTTAATTCTAAGAATAGGTACATCAACCGTTTGGCCATGGCATCATCTACATTTCCCGTTGGTTCATCAGCCAATAAAAGTGTTGGTTTGTGAATAACTGCACGTGCTATGGCAATGCGTTGTTGTTCTCCACCAGACAATTCTTCTGGATAAGATTTTATTTGTTTTTCAAGTCCTACCCATGCCAATAATTCTGATACATGTTTTTTGATTTCAGTTTCCTTTTCGCCTGCAAGTCTTAATGGTAAAGCCACATTGTCAAAAGCATTTAGGTGGTTTAACAGGTGGTAATCTTGGAAAACGACACCTATTTGTCGACGCACCTGTGCTTTGGTAGAGCGGGACATGGTATCAATGGCCTGTCCCAGCAGACGTACTCGGCCTTTTGTCGGCTCAAGATGTAGATAAAGTAAGCTGAGTAGAGACGTTTTTCCGGCGCCACTTTCCCCTGTCATGAAGTGAAATGAACCAGGAGATAATGAAAAATTGATGTCTTTTAAAATTTCTGGGCCTTTGTTGTAGCGTAACGATACGCCATTAAATTCTGCTATAAATGGCGATAGATTTTCGTTATTTGGCATTTTTCCTCCTCTGATTCATAAAAAAAGTTGTATCTTTTTTTTTCTTAGGTTATATTATATTTACACTATTTTTTAAAAAAGGGAAAGATAAAAATGTTGATTACATGTCCAAAATGTTCTGCAGAATATCAAATTCCAGATGAAGTCCATTTGACAGTAGGTCGAAAACTTAAATGTTCTCAATGTCAAACAGTATTTGCCTTGAACGAAGAAAATCAGTTTAATTCTGAGAAAAATAAGGCTGATTTTTCTTCAGAAGGTGTTGCGTCTAGTTCGGGACAAACGGTTGTTACGTGTGATGAGAAAAAAGTTTTTGAAGATCAACCTGTCTTTCAAGATGATGTGCCACAACCATTTATGCCAGTCGCCTCTGTGGAACCTGAATCCAAAAATTCGGTGGCTTCTTGGATGGCGGTTATTAGTTTGCTATTGTTATTAGGACTTTTAGGTGTTGCTGTTTTTTACAGAGATCTTTTGTTTGACACTTTTTCGCCTAAATTAACGATGCCAGTTTCTCAAACTGCAAAGGTCGTCAATGAATCTGGCACCAAACCTCAAGAAAGCGTTTCTGATCATAAAGACAAAACGCCCATGACATCATATGTGGAGGAAACTCCTGAAACGATTTTGTTGCCACAGATTCAATCTGTCCGTTTTGAAAAAAGATTAGATCCAACGCCTGTTATTCGTATAGAGGGTGTTTTGAAAAATGGAACTTCCTCTTTGATGAAATTGCCACCAAAGGTTCGTGCGATTGCTTACAATGCAGAGGGAGCTATTTTGTTTGAAAAAGAGATTTATTTAACTGATTCCATTTTAATGGCCGGAGAGGAGAGGCCTTTTTTTGGATCATATCAACCAGCGCCAGATGGTGTTCAATGGGTTGATGTCACATTTTAATACAAGGGGGATAAATGAAGCGTATAGTCATTTTTTTGATGTTACTTGTTAGTACATCTTGTTGGGCGTTTTGTTATTTTTCTGAATCTTTGCTGGGCACATTGCGAGAAGAGTCTGCTTTAACTCTTTATAAGAGTTGTGCAGAGGGAATGAATGATGATGTGGCTCAAGCTAAATTAGCTGGTATTTATGATAAAGGAACAACCGCTGTTCCCAGAGACGTTCAAAAGGCGTTGTATTATTATCAATTGTCGGCAGATAATGGAAATGCTGAATCTCAAGCAAGGTTGGCTCAGATGTACATGGAATTGGATCGTGATCGTGGGGGACGTCGCTCGATGCATGAATACATGAATGCAATTATTCCTATGCCAGCTTTGAATGGCAATTATCACGATGATTTTAAAGGAGAATTTATTCATCCATATGTATTGTTGCTATTGGCCAATGAAAAAGTTGCTAATAAATGGTATTACCCAACGAAAGTAAAGCAAGCTCCTGCTTATGCATCTAATTTGTTTAAAAATTATAAGATTGACGATGAAAAGAAGAAGTTATTGATGAAGCAGGCCACTGCGTGGAAAAAGCGGAAATTGTTGGAGATGGCACGACAGATTTTATCGGAAGCGGAATATCGAGAATTTTCGGACACATTGTATCCAGCAAATGGTCAAGTAGATGCCTTTAAACGGAGCCAATTATTAAAAGCTTTTCAAGAAAAAGTGGTTTTAAAACAACAGCAGGATCAAGAGAATGCCAAAGCTTTTTATTAAAACTTTCGGTTGCCAAATGAATGTGTATGATTCCGCGCGAATGCGGGATGCGTTAAGTGTGCATGGGTTTAAAGAAACAGAAGAACCCGACAAAGCAGATGTAATTTTGGTGAATACATGCCATATTCGAGAAAAGGCTAGTGAGAAATTGTTTTCTGAATTAGGGCGGTTGGCACAATTAAAAAAGAAAAATGCTCTTGTTGTTGTGGCGGGTTGTGTGGTTCAAGCAGATGGTGCAGAAATTTTGCGTCGTTCAAAATTGATAGATATTGCTGTTGGACCACAAAATTACCATCAACTCCCTGAATTGATTGCCAAGTATAATCGTAAAAACGGTCGTGTCATTCAAGCAGATTTTCCTGCAGAGTCAAAGTTTGATTATTTGCCAGATCCTCAAAAAAGTTCTGCGGCGGCCTTTTTGGCTGTTCAAGAAGGATGTGATCACTTTTGTTCTTACTGTGTTGTACCTTATACACGAGGGTGTGAATATTCTCGCCCCATGAAGGAAATTGTCGCTGAGGCCAAGGCACTTGTGAAGGCAGGGGCAAAAGAAATTATGCTATTGGGTCAAAATGTCAATGGATGGCATGGAGATGAAGGTAAAGATTTGGGAGATGTCATTCGTGAAGTTGCCAAAATTCGAGGATTGAAGCGGATTCGCTATACAACCTCTTACCCCAGCGAGATGACACAAAATTTGATTGACGCACACAAAGATACGCCTAAATTGATGCCCTATATTCATTTACCAATACAATCGGGAAATGATCGTGTGTTGAAGGCGATGAATCGTCAATACACCGTTAAAGAGTATGAAAAGATTGTGGCAAAATTTCGTAAGGTTCGCCCTGATATTGCTATTTCTTCTGATTTTATTGTGGGCTTTCCGGGGGAAACTGAGGCGGAGTTTGAAGATACGTTGCGCCTTGTGGAACGAGTGGGGTATGCAAGTTCTTATTCTTTTAAATTTAGTGCACGTCCTGGGACGCCGGCCAGTTTGATGAAAAATCAGATTCCGGAAGATGTAAAAACAAAGCGGTTGATGAAGTTGCAAGCATTATTATTGAAGCAACAAAAGGCCTTTAATGAAGCAACTGTGGGTAAAGAATTTGATGTCTTGCTAACGGAAAAAGGCAAGGTGCGTGGGCAATTGGTGGGATACAGTCCTTATTTACAGGGTACAGTTGTCAAAGCACCCGTCAAGATGCTCGGCGAAATCGTGCGCGTCAAGGTGACGGGTGCAAGTGCAACCGCGTTAAAAGGGGAAATTGTGAAATAAAAATTCCCCCATTGAGGGGGAAAGTTTTCTTGAAAATATCCCAGAAGAATCTGGGGTATTTTTTATATTTACAATAAAGTATTACAGGGCGGATTTTCAAGAACCCAAGAGCATTCCTCCTCTGTACCTTCACACATATCAGTAGGGGATATTTTTCCAGCACTGCAACTCAT
Organism: Alphaproteobacteria bacterium UBA3650; assembly: GCA_002373815.1. Taxonomy (GTDB): domain Bacteria; phylum Pseudomonadota; class Alphaproteobacteria; order CAAHEQ01; family UBA3637; genus UBA3637. The sequence goes on along the minus strand of DFKH01000051.1, from coordinate 4,666 downwards.
AAAAAACCATTCATGTTCATTTTCTCCTTTTACATAACAATAACCAGTAAAAGAACATTCCTTGTCTTCTATATTATCACGTGTATTTTCAATAAGTGGTGTTGTTGCTTCTCCTAACTTGACAGTCAATGATGAGGCAGTTTCAGAGCAATCGCCAGATACTTTATTCCCCAGTTTGTTTTTCACTTCTGTACAAACGGCGGCGTCGGTTATCTTAGCGGTAATAGTTCCGTTGTTGTATTTTAACTCACTCACGCCTGTGGGCAAGCTGCCTAATACAGTTTGATATTCAATAGCGTCACTTTCATTTTTGGTATTACCTACCACATAAAGAAGCGAACAGGCATTCACGATTTCATTGGTTCTGTGCGAACGCATGGCGGTTGTATAACCGGCAATGCCACCGACGCTTAGTACGCCGATAATAGCAAGTACGCCCAACATTTCCACCATACTACGCCCTGATTCATTATTTCTGTCATCCTGAACTTGTTTCAGGATCTCATGAGATGCTGAACTAAATTCAGCATGACAATTGATTTGAGTTATTTTATTCTTTTTCATAAGTTCTCCCTTTGTTAAAAAATCACTTGTGATGCAAAAGTGACTGGAAGTTAGAACCTATTGTAGAAGACATAGTACGGCATATTGACCGTTTGACGGCTTATTTTGCCGTCTTCCAGCCATAGGCTGGATACAACAAATCACCCTTTGATAAGGGGCTTCTACATGGGGTTCTAATCCCAACGGGTGGCATCACAAATTACACCCGCAAAATCAAGGTAAAGTATTTCGTATGAAATGTCAATCTTTTTTATAAAGCTTGCAATTGTGAAAAAAATGGGTTAAACTTTATCCACAAAGAAAGGAAGTACTATGACAGAAGATTTGACTTTAAAAACAAAATTACGCCATATCAATCCAAGGACGGCCAATCAAAGCGCTTTTATTGAAGCGATGAACACGCATGATATGACTTTTGGGTTGGGGCCGGCTGGAACTGGTAAAACTTTTTTAGCAGTGGCTAAGGCAGTAGCCGATATGGAAGCCAATAAAGTGGATAAAATTATTTTGACGCGTCCTGCTGTGGAAGCTGGCGAAAATTTGGGCTTTTTGCCTGGTGATTTAAAAGAAAAAATTGATCCTTATTTGCGTCCTTTATATGATGCCCTTTATGATATGTTGCCACGTGATATTGTGGATAAAAAAATTGAAAATGGGGAAATTGAAATTGCCCCATTGGCCTACATGCGCGGGCGGACTTTGTCACATGCGGTTGTTATTTTGGATGAGGCTCAAAACACAACGCCTATGCAAATGAAGATGTTTTTGACGCGTTTGGGTGAAGGGTCTAAGATGGTCATCAATGGCGATTTAACTCAAACAGATTTGCCTAGAGGCATGGAATCTGGTTTGAAAGATGCCGAACGCATTTTGAAAAATGTTCCTGAAATTGCTTTTGTTGCGTTTGATGAACACGATGTGGTGCGTCATGGTTTGGTGTCCAAGATTGTCAATGCGTATGCTAAGGATAAAGAAGCTAAATAATGCAAGTCGATATTCAAGTCTTAGATAAGCATTTTTATTTGAAACGCCTTTTTTTGAAGACATTTTGTCGGCGAGTGGTTCAAAATGCATGGCATGGGTCAGAAGATGCTGTGGTTTCTGTTGTCCTTGCAAATAACGATTTTGTACATCAATTAAATAAAGTATATCGTGGCAAGGATAGTCCGACAAATGTGTTGTCCTTTGAAAACGAATTGCCTTTGGCTGGTGATATTGTTGTTGCCTATGGCGTGACACAAGATGAAGCAAAAGCACAAGGTAAGACTTTTTCAGCGCACTTAGCACACTTGTTGACACATGGGACTTTACATTTGCAAGGGTATGACCATTTGACCGAGAAACAGGCACGAAAAATGGAAAAGTTGGAGACTAAATTGATGGTTCAATTGGGCTATGCGGATCCATACAAAGGAGTTTAGATGTTTAATAAGATAAAAGAGATTTTTGATAAGCATCCCGAAGAAGAGGAAGCCATCGAGACTGTTGAAGAAATTATGGATGAACGGGAAGAGCGCGGCGATGATATTTTGGTTGACGATGATGAAATGTTGCTTTTAAAAAATGTATTTAAGTTGCGCGATAAACGGGCTTCTGATATTGCAATTCCGCGCGCACAAATGGTGGCTATTTCTATTCATGCAACGCCAGAAGAATTAAAAAAGATTGTCCAAAAAGATAAATATACACGTATGCCTGTGTATGAAAAAAATTTGGATAATATTGTTGGTGTATTGCATACTAAGGACTTGTTGAGTGCTATTTTGGATCATAAACCGATTGATGTTGCAAAAATTATGAACCATCATGTTGTTTTTGCGGCTCCTTCTATGCGTGGATTGGATTTGCTTCGTGAAATGCAAGCCAAGGGGATGCAGTTGGCCGTTGTGGTAGATGAGTTTGGTGGTACTTTGGGCTTGGTTACGCTGGAAGACCTGTTAGAAGAAATCGTGGGTGAAATTGAAGATGAACACGATATTTTGGATAAACCTCCTGAATTGAAACAAGTCTCGCCACGTATCATTGAAGCCGATGCACGTGTTGAGTTGTCTGAATTGGAAAATATGATTGGGTGTTTTATGACGGAGGAAGATAAAGAAGCTGAAATTGATACTGTAGGTGGCTTTGTGTTCCATATTGCTGGACGATTGCCCTATCGTGGTGAAATTATTACGCATGAAAGTGGATTGAAGTTTCAGGTGGTAGATGTGGATTCTCGTCGCATTAAAAAGGTAAAAATTACTCACTTTGAGCAATTAAAGAAAAAGCCTAAGGTCAAGAAGAAAAAGAAATAAAAAAATCCCCAGCCAAATGTCGGGGATTTTATCATGCACTTTTAGAACAAATTCTTTAATGTGTCTGTCAAGCCTTTTGCGGTCTCTTTACCCATTTGAATATTCTTTTCCAAAGCTTCTTTTGTGGCCGTTACAACAGCTTTTGTAGATTCCGCATTGATTGTGTTTAAAATACCCACAATGATTTCACCCCAAGATTCCTTTCTTTGTTCACCAATGTTTTGTTGGTGAATTTCGGGTAATGGAATGTCCGTCATTTGACCCGCAATCCCAGCACGCACAGAAGAATCTTTAATTGTCAAATCTTGAATAACAACAGATTGAGATTCGCTTTTTTCTTGTGTTTTTTGTTCTCCTTTCGCTTGGGGTTGTGGTTTGGTTGTGGGTTCATCTGTCCCCACAAATTTATTCACATTGTCTAACAATTCGGTGATATTTGTTTTGCCAGCCGCATTTAATTCTGTGGATACATTTACGCCGCTGATAGAGATATCCTTAATAACAACTTTATTGGTTAAGACACTTTGTGGATCAAAGTTGACTATAATGCTACCCAATTGAAAAGCATTTTTGTCTTTAAAACCAGCAGGATTGCCGATGGCTAAATTATTTAACCCCACACGACCGCTGAGTAATGAAATATCGACATTGCCCAATGTTGTTTCTGTTTGTGTGATCTTACTGATGAAATCTGGTGCAAAGTGTTGAATCAACTTGCCTGCCGATAAATATAAGACAATCGCTAAGATGACAATAATCAAGACTAACCAGAAAATAATTTTAAAAAGTTTTTTGAATAAATTACCGATAAATTTCATGTTTTTCCTTTCGTTTATGTGTTGGTATTTTAGTGTTTATTTGAAATTCCGTCAATATGGATTATTTTTTTTGTTGTATCCATCATTGCTTTTGTGCCAAACGGCAAACAAAAACGTTGTGGCGTGTGACCATAAGGTAGACCATACATGACAGGAATCTTAAAGCCTTTGAAAAAATTCTTTAAAATATCATATACGTATTGATCAGAAGTTTCTCCTGTATTACGACAGTTGATGAAATCACCCAAAATAACGCCAGCCACTTTATCAAATACGCCTGCATTTTTTAAGTGGGTCAACATCCTGTCAATTCGATAAGGAGCTTCTCCTACATCTTCTAAAAGTAAGATTTTTCCCTTTAAATTCGGCATAAATGGCGTACCAATTAAAGTTTCAAAACAGGTTAAATTGCCACCAATCATTGTTCCAGAAGCTTTGCCTTTGCAAAAATGGGGTAAGCCATTAAAAGAAATACTTCCTCCAGATACGATATTATCAAAACTTTCTTCCAAAGCAGGATCTGGTTTTTGTTTTGTATCACCAGCTAAAAAACCCGTAATACTAGGTTTACCTGTTTTTGCATAGTAGGCATTTTGAAAAGCTGTTAAATCGCTGAATCCAGCGAAGAGACTTGTGGATTTTTTTAAAATTTCCCAGTCAATTTGGGATAATAGTCTGGACGAACCATATCCTCCACGTACAGCCATAATTAAAAAAGTATTCTTTTTAAATGCACTAATTAAATCATTCAGTTTTTCTTTATCAGAAGCACCTAAATAAGTCGTTTTATTGAAGGCATTTTTTGCCCAAGTAGTTGTATATCCTTTTTTTTGAAAAAATTTAATAATATTCTTTTTTTGCACAGTAGTTAAAAGAGCGTACGATGCGGGCGCGATAATTTTAATTTCTTTTTTCATGATTTTCCTCCAAAGATTTAAAAATTTGTTTTGCAAAATCTGTTAAAGAATTATCGCGGGCACCCATAACAAT
>DFKH01000054.1 GCA_002373815.1 Alphaproteobacteria bacterium UBA3650 | reverse complement strand
AATTGATTTTGGGTTGACGGATGTCCTTTTAAAAACTGATTGTAAGGAGCCGTAAGATGCTGGAATTTAATATGCATTTTTGGATTCGGCAAATAGCTCCTTTTTTGCTTTGTTTGACGATGATTTTTGGACATTTACTTCCTTATCATTTTTTACCTTATTACTCATATAGTATTCAATGGATTTTTATTCCCATATTTTATTTTGCCATTTATAATCCAAAATGTTTGAGTTCTTGGGCTGTTTTTTTGTTAGGAATAATTTCTGAATTCTTGATTCAAAGTCCAATGGGCGTGACGACTTTTTGTTTTGTTTTGTTATTTTTTATGGCTAATTTTTTAAGGCGCTATTTGTTAGAATTGACATTTAGTTATCTGTGGATTGTGTTTGCAACTATGTTATTGAGTGTAGAAATTGTCAATTACTTATTTGTTGTACTTTTGGCAAAAAATTCTGTTGCATTTATGCCGATTATGGTTGAATTTTGGGTGCTTATTTTGATATATCCTTTTGTTATGCGTTTTTGTGCACATCTTGATAAAAAGATTCGGGAGGCTGCTGTATGACGGTTTGGAAATATGAAAAAAGCCATGAAATTTTTATCAGAACGATTGTTTTATGTTTTGTTTTTGTTTTCATTAGTTTGATTTTATTAGGGCGTTTGTTTTATTTGCAAATTTTGCAAGGGGAACGTTTTATGGCTTTAGCTGAAAAAAATAGAACAGCCGTACGATTGACTATGCCTGAACGTGGTAAAATCTATGATAGAAATGGTGTGATATTGGCTGATAATCGTAAGGTGTTTCAAGCTGTTTTAGTGAAAGAACTGACAAAAGATTATAAAAAAACAGTGGAGAATTTTAAAAAGATTGTTCCTCTGACAGAGGAGGAAGAAGATCGTATTTTAAAAGAGGCAAAATTTAAACGTGCCTTTATGCCTGTTCAAGTGAAGGATAATTTGACAAAAGAAGAGGTTGTTTTGTTACATTTAAATGCTCCCGTTTTGGAAGGTATTCAAATTGAAGAAACAATGATTCGCACTTATCCCAAAAAAGATTTGACAGCGCATATTTTGGGGTATGTTTCATTGCTCAATGATCGAGATACAGATGTGGATAGTACGTGGTTTGATTTGGCTGGGTATAGAATTGGTCGTACGGGTTTAGAGCAAAGTTTTGAATCAATTTTGCGTGGAAAACCGGGATACAAAAAAACAGAAGTGAATGCAATGGGTCGCACAGTTAGTTTGATGGATCAAGAAAAGGCTGTTTCTGGTGAAGACCTTCATTTAACAATTGATACTAGATTGCAAAAAATTGCGACAGATGCAATGGGAAATGAAGCTGGAACTGTGATTGTTGCAAATGTGCAAAATGGAGAGATTCTTACTTTTGTTTCTACCCCAACATATGATCCAAATATTTTCTTATCTTCTATCAGTCAAAAAAACTGGAATCAATTGATGAATAATCAAAAGAAACCATTACAAAATAAGGCGTTATTTGGAGCTTATTCTCCTGGATCTATTTTTAAATTAGTGGTTGGTTTGGCGGGGTTGGAAAATGGCATCATTGATCCTAATAAACGCGTTTATTGCTCTGGAGTCACACAATTAGGTAATCAGAAATTTCACTGTTGGAAAAAAGGAGGACATGGCGCCTTAACATTACAAGAAGCATTACGTCATTCGTGCGATGTTTATTTTTATGAAATGGCACAGAAAATTGGTTGGGAAAAGATTATTGCTACAGCTAAAAAATTGGGTTTTGGTCAGATTGTTGACACAGAAATGAATGGTGATAAAGAAGGATTGTTACCATCTCCCGACTGGAAATTTAAAGCACGCAAAGATGAATGGCGGATGGGTGATACATTAAATTTAAGTATTGGTCAAGGATTTTTATTGACAACGCCATTGCAGTTGTTACGGGCTGTTGCTGCCATTGCAAATGATGGTCGTTTGCCAGATTTGCACTTTGTGAAAAAAGAAGTGTTGAAACAATCAGAGGAGCCATTGTTTAATCAATCTTATTTGCGTTTGATTAGAGCTGGTATGTATGATGTTGTGAACCACGAAAAAGGAACAGCCTATAATAGCAGATTCAATTTGAATGGCATGAAAATGGCGGGAAAAACCGCAACAACACAGGTAAGGCGTATCTCATTGAAAGAACGAGAAGAGGGGATTAAAAAACAAAAGGATATGGTATGGGAAAGTCGTGATCATGCTTTGTTTGCGGCCTATGCTCCGACAGATAAACCAAAATATGCTGTGATTGTTGTGGTAGAACATGGAGGGGGCGGATCTTCTGCTGCTGCGCCTGTGGCTTCAAAGGTTTTAAAAGAGGCCTTGCGATTGGATTTAGAAGATGCTAAAATAAAATCAGGAGTAAGTGCTAAATGAGTTTTTTTAAAGACCGCAATTGTTATATGAAAAACTATAACCTCTCTTTTAAAGAAAAGTGGATGGGATTTAATTGGCAATTGTTGTTTTTTGTTTGTTTTGTTGTTTGTATCAGTTTAGGCATTCTGTATTCTGTGGGTGGTGGTCATTGGTCTCCATGGGCGAGTAAACAGGCTGTTCGTTTTGTCATTAGCTTATGTGTTTTAATCTTTGTGGCATTTTGTAACTTGCGGCTTTTTATGAAATATGCCTATTGGATTTATGGTGTGACATTGCTGATGTTGTTTGGTGTGGAATTATTTGGGCATATCGGGATGGGGGCGCAACGTTGGTTGAATTTGGGTGTTGTAAATTTACAACCCTCTGAGTGTATGAAAATTGCCCTTGTTTTAGCTTTAGCTCGTTATTTTCATGGTGCAAGTTTAGATGATATACGTTCTATGAAATTTATTATTCCTCCTTTATTGATGATGGGAATTCCTGTTTTGTTGATTTTAAAACAACCAGATTTGGGAACGGCGATGATGCTTGTATTTGAGGGCGCTGCTATCTTTTTTTTGGTCGGTGTTCAATTGTGGAAATTTTTCTTGGTCTTCATTATGGCGGCTGGTGCTATGCCTATTGTATGGGCTCATTTACACGATTATCAAAAAAAACGCGTGTTGACTTTTTTAAATCCAGAACGTGATCCTTTGGGGGCTGGTTATCATATCACTCAATCTAAGATTACGCTTGGGTCTGGTGGTTTTTGGGGAAAAGGATTTATGCAAGGAACACAAAGTCGATTGAGCTTTATTCCTGAGAAGCAAACAGATTTTATTTTTACAGTTTTAGCTGAGGAATTTGGATTGTTTGGATCACTTATTTTATATGCCCTTTATATGATTATCATTTTCTATGGTGTTATCATAGCCCTTAAATGCACGAATTTTTTTGGAAAAATTTTAGCTCTTGGTTTGACAGTGAATTTTGCATTGTATGTGTTTATTAATATGGGTATGGTGATGGGATTGATGCCTGTTGTTGGCGTGCCGCTGCCTTTAATGAGTTATGGTGGAACTGCCATGCTGACATTATTTATAGGATTTGGATTGATTGAATGTGTGGCCATCAATAAAGAAATGGTTATTGGTCGTTTGGGGTCCATTGATGACGAATAGAATTGATGAGTTATTGGATCAGGCTTTTGAGGCGTTTAATTCTGAAGATTTACGTCACGCTGAGACTTTGTGTCGTGAAGCCATGAATATTTCACCAACGCATGGAGATGCTTTGTATTTGCTTGGTCTTATTGCTTATCGTCAGCATGCTTTTTCTGTGGCAGCCGATTTATTGCATGAAGCATTGGAATTATATCCTGATGTTGCCAATTATCAACTTGCATTTGCAGAGGTTTTACGGGCGCAAGGACATTTAGATGAGGCTTTATCTTTTTACTTAAAATTGATGAATGATCCAAAAGTGCGTACTGAGGCAGGATTGATATATTTGGCTCAAGGAAAAAATAAAGAAGCTAAAGAATGTTTTCATATTGCTTTACAAGAAAATGAAAATATCGCTACTGCATATTTGGGGTTGTCTACTTTGGTTCATAAGAAGAAAGAAAAAGAAAATTTATTATTAAAAGCCTATGCTGTGGAGGCAAATGAGAATACAGCTTATCAATTGGCACGTTTTTATATGGGACAAAAGGCTTGGAAAAAAGCCGAAACAATTTTGAAAAATTATTTGATTTTTAGTCGTGATTGGACCTTGTATGCGGGGATTTTAGAAGGCCTAAAGCGTCCAGAAGAGGCTATGCAGGCTTTACAAAAAGCCATTGAATTAGATGCTTATAATTCTGGTGCTTGGGTTCAACAAGGCCTTTTATTGGAACATCAAAAAAATTGGGAAAAAGCGGCGATTTCTTATCAAAAAGCGTTGGCATTAGATAATACTTTGGTTGTTGCTCATGAGGGATTGAGTAATGTATTGATGGCACAAGGACAATTTCCTGTGGCCTTGGAACATACAAGATATGTGATAGACCAAAATCCGAATCACTTCCCCAGTTTATATAAATTGGCTATTTTATTGGAACAAACAGAAGATTATGAGGAAGCTTTAGGTCTTTATTTTAAGTTGCTTGTTTTGAAGCCACATCGCGTGGGATTGGAAAAACGGATTCAAGAAACGATTTTATCTTTGAATCAAAAAAAGGCTCATTTAGCTAAAAAGTTTGTAAAAGGTTGGATGACAAGTTTCCCTAAATCAGACTGGGCAAAAGCGACATGGGATATGATTAAAGTTGTTTTGGTTGCCATTTGTTTAGGTTGGACGAATATGCCGTTTGCCTCATTTAACGAAGCTCAGGATGAATTAGCTTGGGAAATGCGTTATGCTTCATTAGGTGATTCAGAAAGTCAATTTAAATTGGGTGTGATTTGGGAAGAAGGTAAAAAAGTGCCACAAAGTATTTCAAAGGCAATGGAATTTTATCATCAAGCGGCTGCGCAAGGACATATTGGAGCAAATATGGCTCTTGGACGTCTTTATTCAAAACAGCATAATGATGAAGCCTCTTTTCAGCATTATTTGCAGGCGGCGGAAGAGGGATATGTGCCTGCACAATTGATTGTGTCACGATTGCTTGATGCAAAAGGTGAGTATGAACAAGCTTTTAAATGGTTGGAAAAAGCTTTAAAGCAAATGTTTCCAAATGTGTCAGATTTTTCACAAGTTTCATCCGAGTATAGCACTTTAAAATTGAAATTACAGGGAATAAATTTCAATGACGAAAATTAAAGTTTTTTCGGCTCCGATGGCGGGGGTGTCTGATTATCCTTTTAGACAAATATTGCGTCAATTTGGTAATCAAATACTATTTTCTGAAATGATTGGGGTGGAGACCTTAGTACATGCTCATCCCAAAACGTTGAAAATGATGACGTTTCAAAAAGAGGACAATATCGTTGTTCAGCTTGTTGGGGCAAATCCAAAACACATGGCTAAGGCTGCAGCGATTGTTTCAGATTTGGGAGTTGTTGGCATTGATATCAATATGGGGTGCCCCGTTAAAAAGTTGATTCAAAATCATTCTGGTGCAATGTTGATGCAGGATCAAGATTTAGCCTGTCGATTGGTGGAATTTGTCAAAAAGAGTACTGCTTTACCTGTGTCAGTAAAGACGAGATTAGGGTGGGAAAATTCGCAAGATATTTTATCTTTTGCCCCACGATTGGTATCAGCAGGTGCTGATCAAATTGAAATTCATGCACGAACTAAGCAGATGGGATATAGCGGGAAGGCAAATTGGTCTGCTTTAAAAGAGATAAAATTGCCTGTTCCTTTGGTTGTTAATGGGAATATTGAAAATTCAACGTCTGCTCAAATGGCGCTTGAACAAAGTGGCGCAGAAGCTGTGATGGTGGGACGCGCATTGCTTGGGCATCCTTGGCTCTTGACTGAAATTGAAACTGGTTCTTATCCAAAAATTAAGATGCAAGATTTAATTTTATGCCATTTAGATTTACTGCTCTCTCATTATGGACATGCTGGCTTATACGTTGTACGTAAGCACTTAGCATGGTATGCCAGCCATAAAAAAGGGGTTGCAAAATGGCGTGAAAAAATGTATCTTGAAGAAAACGAAGAACGTTTGAAAAATCTGATTAAAGATTTTTGGGAGGAATAAAATGAAAGTTATTATTGTCGGTGCTGGACAAATTGGTGTTGCTTTGGCAAAATATTTGAGAACAGAGGAGCATTCTGTCGTTTTAATTGATATTAAAAAAGAAGCCTTGGCGCATTTATCTGAACAGTTGGACATTCAAACAGTTGTTGGGTCCGGTTCTTCTCCCTCTGTTTTGGCGCGTGCAGGGGCAAAGGATGCGGATGTTTTGTTGTCTGTAACAGGAAATGATGAGGTGAATATCATTACTTGCGCATTAGCAAAGACATTGTTTCAAATCAATAAAAGAGTGGCAAGGTTGGCATCGTCTGAGTACTTAGACAAGCGAAATGCAGATTTTTTAAATAGTTTATCTATTGATGTGGTGGTTTCCCCTGAACATGAAACGGCAAAACGTATATTGGCAGATTTAACAATAAATGGAGCAATGGATGTTACTTCATTTTGTGATAACAAGGTAGAATTTGTAGGATTAAAGTGTCGTAGAAATTGTGCTTTAATTGGAAAAACTGTTGAAAAAATACGTGAATTGATTGCTAATGTTAATTTTACTATTGTGGCTGTAAATCATAAAAATCAGTTGATTGATTTAAAAAATACACCCATCAAAGTGGGTGATGATGTATACTTTTTTGTTGCTTCTGGTCACTTGGAAAGAGTTTTAGATATATTTGGATATACGATGGCAGCTCCTGATAATGTGTTAATTTTTGGGGGTGGACAAATTGGATATGGACTAGCTTCCTTATTGGAGGCTCCCTTGTATCGTCAAAATGTGATGATTATTGAAAAATCAGAAGATCGAGCAACTTTTTTGGCATCTCATTTAAATGATTCTTTGATTATCAAAGGTGATGGTTTTGATGATAAATTGTTAGATGAAATTGAATTTAAAAATTATGATGTTGCGGTGGCGACAACGCATACGGATGAAAATAATGTCTTGCTGTCATTGTTGGCAAAAAGAAATGGTGTTTCTCGTTCATGCGCTCTTATTCGTAATGAATTGTATATGAATTATGTTTCGGGACTTGGTATTGATACGTTTATCAATCCTAATGCGGTTATGGTTTCGGCAATTTTGCAACATTTACGCAAAGGACGCGTTCAAGATGGTTATTTTTTGCAATCAGGACTAGGAGAATTATTGCAAATTGAGGTTTTAGCTACAGCACGTATTACGAAAGGTCCATTGGGAAAAGTGAAAATACCAAAAGGAATTACATTGGGGGGTGTTTTGCGTGAAGGACGGTTTTTGTGTCCAGAGAAAGGCTTAATTGTGAAAGCTGGAGATATTGCTTTTGTCTTTGTGGAACGTGGATATGTGCGTGAAGCAGAAAAGTTATTTACTGTTGAATTGTCGTTTTTTTAAAGGTTAGAAATGAAAAAATTATCGGGTGTTCCAAGTGGATTTGAACCATTTGTTTTTAAAAAGTTATTAAAGACAAATGATGTTTTGGTGCATGTCGCTCAGAATGAAAAACGCTTGAATTTTTTGGCTGATTTACTACATCATTTAATGCCTAAGCAAAAGGTATTATTGCTTCCCCCGTGGGATACTGTGCCATATGACAGAACAGCACCATCTCCCGAAGTGTTGGGAATCCAAATTGATACTTTGACAGAATTGGCAAAAGGAATCAAAAATACCATCGTTTTAACATCTGTTGGAGTATGGTCGCAATTATTACCACCGAAAGATTTTTTTAAAGGGACAGCCCTTTCTTTAAAGGTGGGGGAAACAGCTGTTTTTGATGAAGTGTTAAAATTTTTAAATGAGAATGGATACCAAAACACAGATGTTGTGATGGAAATGGGTGAATACGCGGTGCGTGGGGGGCTGTTGGATATCTTTGCGGCAGGTATGGATAACCCTGTGCGTTTGGATTTTTTTGGTGATGAAATTGACTCAATTCGTACTTTTGATCCACTTAGTCAGCGAACATTAAATAAAATTGATTCTTTTGCAATCAAACCAAATCGGTTGTTTAAAATTACGTCCGAATCTCAAGAATTATTTCGTTCACGTTATCGTGATTTATTTGGTGAGGTGCGTGATGATGCCATTTATCAAGCTGTTTCTGAGGACAGGTACTTGCAAGGTATGGAGCAATTCTTACCCTTATTTTATGAAAAGATGACACATTTAACGGATTATTTGCCGAATGCAACCTATACGTTTGATCCGCAATTTTATCAATCTTTAGCGGGACGTGAGGCACAAATCCAAGATTATTATGAAGCACGTTGTCAGGCGTTAAAAGATAAAAATCTCAATAAATCGAAGTACTATCCAATTCCAAAAGATTTGTTTTTTATTGATAAAAATCAAAGTGATAAAATTATCTCTTCATGCGATTCTTTTATGTTGACACCCTTTCAAGATGTGGGTGCAACCGATCAAGGGGCGCGCGCGGGGCGTGATTTTGTGGATGTGCGTGTCAAGAATGATCAGGATATTTTTGAAGCTGTAGCAGATTTTATTCGTTCATCCAGTAAAAAGGTTATTGTGACGGCAAGTACGGGGGGGGCTGGTCAGCGTATTTTGGCGCAATTAAAAGAAAAAAATTTGTTCTTGTCGGAAGTGAACACTTGGGAAAGTGCTTTAAAACATGCTCCTAGTTTATTTGTTGCGCCATTTGAATCTGGTTTTCAAACAGATGATTTTATTGTGATTACCGAAGCAGATATGTTTGGTGAACGCATTCAACGTGCGCCTAAAAAGAAACGTGTAGAAAACTTTATTCAAGATGTTTCAACGCTATCTATTGGTGATTTAGTTGTTCATCAAGTGCATGGAATAGGGCAATTTGCAGGGCTTGTTCCGTTGCTGCTAGATGGGGCAGCGCATGATTGTTTGTGTATTCTATATGCTGGTAACGATAAATTATTTGTGCCGGTGGAAAATGCAGATATTTTGTCGCGTTATGGGTCAGGTGAAGTGGCACTAGATCGTCTTGGTTCGCAATCTTTTGCTAATAAAAAAGAACGGGTGAAAAAAGATTTGTTTGCGATGGCAGATCAATTGTTGGATATTGCTTCTCATCGTGTGCTCAACAAAGTGGATCGTATCTTGGTTCCACATGGATTATATCAAGAATTTTGTGCGCGTTTTCCGTATACAGAAACGGACGATCAATTGCGGACTATTCAAGAAATTGAAACAGATTTGGCCAAAGGCACACCAATGGACCGACTTGTGTGTGGGGATGTGGGATTTGGTAAAACAGAAGTCGCTATGCGTGCTGCTTTTTTGGCTGTATTGAGTGGCAAGCAAGTAGCGGTGGTTGCGCCAACTACTTTATTGGCACGGCAACATACTCAAAACTTTATTGAACGCTTTCAGGGTTTTCCTGTTCGAATAGATGGCTTGTCTCGTTTGGTGTCATCTGCACACGCTAAAAAGGTGAAGGATGAATTGGAAAAGGGGACATTAGATATTGTGATAGGGACACATGCTATTTTAAGCAAGACGGTGAAGTTCAAAAATTTAGGTCTTGTTGTTGTGGATGAAGAACAACACTTTGGTGTTGTACATAAAGAGCGATTAAAAGAACTTAAAACAGGTGTGCATGTATTGACTTTAACTGCTACGCCGATTCCAAGGACTTTGCAATTGTCTTTGTCTGGTGTGCGAGAATTGTCTGTGATTGCAACACCACCCATAGATCGTCTGGCCGTCAAAACTTATGTCATGCCCTTTGATCCTGTGGTGATTAAGGAGGCGATTTTGCGTGAACATTTCCGTGGTGGACAAACCTTTTTTGTGGTGCCACGCATATCGGATATGCCTGAAGTGGCGGATGTTTTGAAATCTATTTTGCCAGATATTAAAGTTGTCCAAGCACATGGGCAGATGGCGCCAAGTCAATTGGAAAAGATTATGACAGATTTTTCTGAAAAGAAATTTGATGTCCTGTTGGCAACAAGTATCATTGAATCGGGACTTGATATTTCATCTGTCAATACGATGATTGTATATCGTGCGGATATGTTTGGGTTGGCGGCTCTTTACCAACTGCGTGGACGCGTGGGACGTGGTAAGATTAAAGCCTATGCCTATTTGACAACACCTATGGAACAAGTGCTATCAGATAATGCGCATAAACGCTTGGAATTGATCGGACGTTTGGACAGTTTAGGGGCTGGTTTTGCGCTTGCAAGTCATGACTTAGATATTCGTGGGGCCGGAAATTTGCTTGGTGATGATCAATCTGGACATATTCGAGAAATCGGTGTGGCCCTATATCAAAAAATGTTGGCTGAAGCTGTAGCGACTTTGCGTGCAGAGAAAGCCGGAGAAAAGGAACCCGTGCAACAGGATTTTTCACCGCAGATTTCCGTGGGATTGCCTGTATTGATACCAGATACTTACATTGCTGATTTAGATGTACGGATGGATTTGTATCATCGGATGAGTGAGCTTTCAAGTACAGCAGAAATTGAATCTATGCGTGCAGAATTGATTGATCGTTTTGGACAATATCCTGTCGAAGTGGATAACTTATTTATCACATTGGAGTTGAAAATTTTGGCAAAACAAGCGAATATTGAACGCATTGACGCAGGAGAGAAGGGGGCAACCGTCAGTTTCTTTAATAACACATTCCCGAACCCCGCAGGTCTGATTAAGTATATTCAAGGACAATTAGGCACAATGAAATTACGCCCTGATCAAAAGCTGATTGTTATGCGCCCATGGGGCAGGGTTGAGACACGTTTAAAAGGTGTCCGAGATATGATCCAAAAATTTGCTGAGTTGGCAAGAGAATAGTCTTTGTCTAGTGCTTGCCAGACATTTCTGCAGTTTAATCATGTCGACATAGTGCTGGTTTCGTACCAAAACGTTGTCCACTTTGTAACGCTCGTATAACCTGAAATAACGTGCTATCATAGTATGGCATTACAGAAAATGCATATAAATCAGAAGGTGAACAAGCTTGTGGATTCCCGTTTGTCTCGGCGTCGGCGCAATCTTTCAACCAACCTTGAGCTAATGTGGTAATCAAATTACCTTTGCATTCACTAATAGATTGACAACCAAAATCAGTCATTACCTCGTTTACGGATGCCCAATGATAGCCTTGTGGACATGGATCTGGATTATTATGAAATATACCTTGTCCACTTGTTGTTGATCCTGTATCAATATATAAATCTGCCACAGGTATACATTCTTCACCATTCCATCCTTTACCACTATCACATGTTGGAGTCGTACTTCCAGTTGATGCATCGGCTAGTGTGACGGTGAGTTCTGAACTTGTCCCTGTGCAATCGCCAGTCACCTTATCACCCAGTTTGTTTTTTACTTCTGTACAAACGGCAGCATCTGTGATCTTAGCGGTAATCGTTCCATTATTGTATTTGAGTTCATCCACGCCTGTGGGCAAGCTGCCAAACGCAGTTTGATATTCAATGTCGCCACTTTCATTTTTTGTATTAGCGACGACATAAAGAAGTGAACAGGCATTCACGATTTCATTGGCTCTGTGTGAACGCATGGCTGTTGTATAGCCCGCAATACCGCCGACGGATAGTACACCGATAATGGCAAGAACGCCCAACATTTCTACCATAGAGCGTCCAGATTCATTATTTCTGTCATCCTGAACTTGTTTCAGGATCCCATGAGATGCTGAACTAAATTCAGCATGACAATTGATTTGAGTTATTTTATTCTTTTCCATAGATTCTCCCTTTTTTCAAAATTAAAAATTCGCCTTGATGAGAGGCGACTGGAAGTT
>DFKH01000053.1 GCA_002373815.1 Alphaproteobacteria bacterium UBA3650 | reverse complement strand
TCACTCACGCCTGTGGGCAAGCTGCCTAATACAGTTTGATATTCAATAGCGTCACTTTCATTTTTGGTATTACCTACCACATAAAGAAGCGAACAGGCATTCACGATTTCATTGGCTCTGTGCGAACGCATGGCGGTTGTATAACCGGCAATGCCACCGACGGATAGTACACCGATAATGGCAAGAACACCCAACATTTCTACCATACTACGCCCTGATTCATTATTTCTGTCATCCTGAACTTGTTTCAGGATCCCATGAGATGCTGAACTAAATTCAGCATGACAATTGATTTGAGTTATTTTATTCTTTTTCATAAGTTCTCCCTTTGTTAAAAAATCACTTGTGATGCAAAAGTGACTGGAAGTTAGAACCTATTCTAGAGA
Organism: Alphaproteobacteria bacterium UBA3650; assembly: GCA_002373815.1. Lineage (GTDB taxonomy): Bacteria > Pseudomonadota > Alphaproteobacteria > CAAHEQ01 > UBA3637 > UBA3637. The sequence goes on along the minus strand of DFKH01000053.1, from coordinate 7,997 downwards.
GATAGTGCGGCATATCTGCCTTTGGACGGCTTATTTTACCGCCTTCCAGCCAATTGGCTGGATTCAGCGTGATTTTATGTCCATCACAGGACACTCTAGAATTGGGGTTCTAATCCCAACAGACGGCATCACAAAGAACGTCTGCAATATTATTTTGAATTATCTTTTTTTGAATTGCAAGTTTTTTTTATAAAAAAAAGCGGTGCATTAAAACACCGCTTCTCGGGAGTAAAAAAAGTTATAAAACATCTTTTCCACATAAAGCGTTCAAATCAACTGCTTTGCCACTTAAACGCATGGTCACATCTTCTGTTGTGCCATCTTCCATGGGTTCGTTGCGAACAGTAAAATCAATATCGGATACGCCATTGACTTTGACCATAGTTGTCAAGATCTTACGACACATTGAACCTTTGATCCGATCACCTTTTTGATCTGTAATTTCGGCGACAAATTCCGTTCCAGTAAATTCGCGATCTGTATCACGAGGAGCCTTAAATGAGATATTATAACCACCAGACTTGGCAGAATATGATTTCAAAAACTGATCCATTGCATCGGGCGTCGTAAAACTTTGATGTGTCAAATTGCTTAAAATTTGAATACTATTCAAATTGATTGTTTGAATAATATCATTGATTTTTTGTTTGTTCATCATATGTCTAAACCCAGCGATTGTCCCAATGGACAACACACCCATGATGGCTAAAACAGCCAACATTTCTGACATAGAACGACCTGATTCATTTGTTTTTTTCATGTTCTTCCTCCCTTTTATACTCAGTTTAAAATATTTTTTTTCAAAATGCAAGAATTATTTTTTCGGCTTGCACCCACAATAATTTTGACGATATAAATTCTTTTCTTTAGCTAAGCGCTCAGCATACTCTAAGCCGCCATTTTTGCGCCAATTTGTTGCGTCATAGGGAATACCAACTTCATCTTCAATTTTTTTACCAGCACGACAGACCTGTTCAAAATTTTTGAATCGAGATATACCAAAAACGGAGCTTATGCGCGTAAAACCATGTTTTTTTGCATATTCTGCACCAACTTTTAAGCGTAAATAAAAACAAACATCACACCGTTTGCCTCGTTCCGGTTCACTCTCCAAACCTGCGGTTGCCTTTTGCCATAGTTCAGGTACATAATCACCTTCTATAAAAGGTACGTTTAATTCGTGACAAATGCGCTTGTTTTCTTCCAAACGATGGTGGTATTCAGATTCGGGTTGAATATTGGGATTGAAGAACATGACAGCAAAATCTTGTCCTTTTTCAGCAAGTTGAGTGATGACGCCAATTGAGCAAGGGGCACAACATGAAAGAAGTAATAACTTATCCATTTTTCCTCCTTAAAAGATCCTGTAAAATGCGAGTACGAGCCGTTGGTAATGTCCCCAAATGTGCCATCAAGAAATGTCCAGTCAATGCTAATCCATCTGTGATATCTTCTGGGGTTGCCGTAACATTTTGCCATAAAAAACGTGGTAATTTTAACAATTTATCACGATAGGGGTGCCCTTTTTCACGACTAACCGCACGTCCTGTTTTAGGAGAAATATAGGCAAGATCATTTTTATCACCACCACCTGCACATTCCGTCATATCTAAGGCAAAACCCAAAGATGATAGCAACATCAACTCAAAACGTACGTAGTTTTCATAAAAATCTTCTTGGCTAAGCATGGTCAAAAAATCCAAAGTTTGACTGTGTAATTCAGAATAAGATTGGCGCTCGGGAAGGGCTTTGTCTAACATTGCACATAAATTAGAAAGTACGTTTAGACGTGGCATATCATCCAATAATAAGGGGGCATAGGATTTCGTTTCTTCTAAGTAAAAAGTACCTAATTGATCGGCTAGTCGAGCTTTCCACGTGGCTTGACAAAGTGTGCCAATTTCGGGGGGATGCTTCTTTTTTAAAACGCCCATATGTCGCCCATGCTCAGATGTAAAAATACTGATAATAAAAGCCGCTTCTCCCAACGGCTTTGCATTTAAAACAAGAGCATCCTTGCTGATAAATTCAGGCATCAAAATCCAACCCCCATGTTTTGTATTGATGAGGATCCTCCATCCAATTTTCACGAACCTTAACAAATAAGAAAAGACTTACTTTTTTGCCAAGTTGTTTGGTGAGTTCTAAACGAGATTGTTGCCCAATTTTTTTAATCATTTGCCCACCATGTCCCAAGATAATCATGCGGTGCGCGGTGCGTTCCACAATAATATTTTGTTCAATGCGAATAGATTTTTCTGTTTCTTTGAATGAGGTTGTTTCCACCGTTAAATGATAGGGTAGTTCATTTTGTAAATTCATGAACAACTTTTCACGAGTCACTTCGGCAGCAAACAAACGATCGGGCATATCTGTCATCTCGTCTGGATAAAACATCCAAGGCGATTTTGATGCTTTCGAGCATAAATAATCCATAAGTTCTGGAACACCCTTACCCGTTTTGGCGGAGAAATAAAAAATGGCACTCCATAACTCCATTTTGCCAATGACATCAGCTAACACTGCCAATTTTGTTGAAGTGACTTGATCAATTTTATTGATGGCAAGAACAGCTTTCTTTTTGGCCTTTATTAAATTTTGAATAATGAGATCGGTGTTGTTGTCAAGGCCTTTTTGGGCATCAATCAAAACAAGTCGCATATCGGCATCATCTGATTCAGCCCATGCACCAGCCACCATAGCACGATCCAGCCGTCGCGAAGGTTTAAAGATACCAGCAGTATCCACTAAAATCAATTGAGTATCATCTTTGATATAAATACCCCGTACTTTACCACGTGTTGTTTGCACTTTGGGAGAGACAATGGAAATTTTGCTGCCAATGACATAATTTAAAAAAGTCGATTTACCAGCATTTGGTGCCCCCAATATTGCAACAAAAGAACATTTTTGCTCAGCCATGATATTGCTCCAAAAGATTTTGAGCAGCTTCTTTTTCTGCTTCTTTTTTGTTATGCCCAACGCCAAAAGCAACCAGTTTGGCAACCTGAATTTGAACCTTAAAAACAGGCTCGTGTTCTGTCCCCATTTGTTCCACTACCTTATAACTTGGCAAACATTTAAATTTGCGTTGAGCCCATTCTTGACAGGCAGATTTGGGGTCTTGTGGGGCTTGAATGTTTGATTCCATCAATGGTTTCCAAACGGGAAACATCAAATTTTTGACAGGCTCTAACCCTTGATCAAGATACAAGGCGCCAAGCACTGCTTCACACACATCCGATAAAACAGAATCATTTTCACGTAACTCTTTATCCGTTGTTTTGACAAGTTTATTTAGCCCCCAAAGATGAGCGACTTCTGCCAATGTTTTTTCACAAGTTAATGCCACAAAACGTTTAGCCATTGCGCCTTCTTTTTCTTGAGGATAGGAGGTATATAATAACTCAGCCACTATTAAACCCAAAACACGATCACCCAAAAATTCTAAGCGCTCATAGGTTGCTGCCTTTGCTCCATGGGCAAGTTGAATTGCTTGATCAAATAAAGCGGGATCTTTAAATAAAGTTCGCATTAATGAATCTCCGTAAAAATACGTTCCAAACGCAAGAAATCTGTCCAACGCCAAAATTGGAAAAACCAACCATTTCCATTGGTGGAATAGAAAATCAAACGGGCCTTTCCTTCCAACAATTCTTCAGGCACAAGACCGAAATAACGGCTATCTTGAGAATTATCACGATTATCACCCATCATAAAATAATGTCCCTCAGGTATGACAACAGGTTCAGTATTGTCTAAAATCATATGGTCATTTAATTCATAAATATCATGTTTGACCCCATTGGGAAGAGTTTCTTCATATCGTGTGTAGTGTTGCATACCAGATTCAGTAAGCCAATCTGCCTGTCCCAATTCCTCCCTGCCAACAATAACCCCATTGATAAACAAACGTCCTTTGACCATTTGAATGGTATCGCCGGGTAGGCCGATAACACGCTTGATATAATCTGTTTTTCGATCTTTAGGCCACTTAAAAACAACGACATCACCGCGTTGGGGGGGATTATTAAAAATGCGTCCCTTAGGAATCAAAGGAATTGAAAACGGAAAAGAATGCTTGGAATAGCCATAATCATATTTGCTGATAAATAAATAATCTCCGACCAATAACGTTGGAACCATAGAACTTGATGGAATGTTATATGGCTCAAAGGCACAAGAGCGAATACATAAGGCCAGTAAAGCAAGCCAAACCAATTCCAGCCATTCGTTTTTTTGCTTTTGTTTCTTAGGTTGAACAGGTTGAGCGCTTAAATCTTGAATTTGATTTGTTTGATTTTCCATAATGTTATCCTTTCAATTTAAGGGTAGTGTAACATAAATCACCCAAAATGTCCATAGAATAACTTTCAAGGAAAAGATAAAAAAATGAAATTAAATTAGATATATAAATCATATAGTTATAAAATATAATGTAATTTTTATTACATTTTTATTGCATTTTTGTGACAAAGTGTTATAATCCATATTATCAGATTGTTGGAGGAGAAAAAAATGAAAAATATAGTTCGATTTTTGTTGCGTTGCGCTTTTCGTGTGATGAAAGTGCGTGTGTCATTTCAAGTAAAAGAAGAAGGAGAGTGGCCTTCAAAGGGTATTTACATTTCAAACCATGTATCATGGTTGGATCCAGTGATTTTATTCGCTTTTTTACCAAATAATCCTGTGTTTTTATTGCATGCGAAATTGTATCGAAATAAATGGATTCGATTCTTTATGCATTATGCAGACAAACGTGAGTTCAGTTATATCAATGTGGCCGATACAAAGGATGTGATTGAAATTATCAATAAAGATCGGTATTGTTTGATGTTCCCAGAAGGGTGTATGACTGATAATGGGGATATGATGAAAATTTATGAAGCTCCTGCGGTCGTCGCTGATAGAACAGGCGCTCCATTTATCCCGATTTGGATCAGTGGCGCAGAATATAGTCGTTTTTCGGAAACAGGAGATAATTTACCCCATCGGCCTTTTCCAAAAATTAAAATCAAAGTGGGCGCACCGAAGTTTATTGAAATCAATGACGAATTGAAGAAAAATCGTGACTATTTGCGAGATGTAACTTATCACTTGCTGAATAAAATGAGATTTCAAATGAATTTTAAAAGCAATATCACATTGTTCAAAAACTTTGTGCGTATAACGCGTATCTATGGTAAAGAAGGATGGTTTAAGCGGCGTGAGTTTTTGGAAGATATCAATCGTCAACCTCAAACATATAAAGATGTTTTATTGAAAAGTTATGTCCTTGGACAAAAGTTTGCTCAAATAACTGAAAAAGGTGAAAATGTGGGTGTAATTTTGCCAAATGCGGTGGCAACAGTTGTCTCGTTTTTCGGCCTTTCTGCTTATGCTAGAGTGCCAGTTATGGTGAACTTTTCATTGGGTGCTCCCGTTGTTTTGACCATGTGTAAAACAGCCTGTGTCAAGCGAGTGATTACTTCAAAAGCTTTTATTATGAAAGCAAAATTAGAGGATGTTATCGAAGCATTAAAAACAGAACATATCAAGATTACATACCTAGAAGATTTAGCCAAAACAATTAAACTGAGCGAAAAATTGCGTGGGCTGTGGTATTATAAAATCAAAAAAATTCCTGTAGAACAAAAAAGTTCTGATCCTGCAGTTATTTTATTCACTTCTGGATCTGAAGGAACGCCAAAGGGGGTTGTGCTGTCACATAGTAATATTATCGCGAATGTGAATCAAACACGTTGTTTTGAACAGTTGAATGCACGTGATTTATTATTTAACTCATTGCCAATGTTCCATTCGTTTGGACTTTGCGTGGGTACATTCTTTGGAATATTTTCTGGGGCTAGATTGTTTTTGTTCCCCTCTCCATTATTGTATCGTACAATTACAGAGTTGTTGTATGAATTAAAGGTAACAGTCATGGCGGCTACAGACACTTTTTATAAAGTTTATGCAAATATTTCACATCCACACGATTTCAGAAATGTGCGTTTGTGCTATGCGGGTGCTGAAGCTGTTAAGCAAGAAACACGTGAATTGGTGTCGGAACGTTTGGGGGTTCGGTTGATGGAAGCGTACGGCACAACCGAATGTTCGCCGGTTCTTTGTGGTAATAATACATTATTCAATAAGTTTGGTACATTGGGTAAATTACCACCTGCCATTGATTATAGATTAGAACCAGTGGAAGGTATTAAAGAAGGCGGTGAATTCGTTGTGCGTGGTCCGAATATCATGAAAGGATATTTATATGCCGACAATCCCGGTGTGTTAGTGCCTGTCAAAGACGGATGGTATCACACGGGAGATGTCGTTGTCGTGGACGATTTAGGGTTCGTAAAAATCGTTGATCGCGTCAAGCGTTTTGCCAAAATTGCAGGGGAAATGATTTCCTTAACTGCAGTAGAAAATATTGCTGTGGAAATTTGGGGAACAGACGAATTCCGCTGTGGTGCAATTGCTATCCCTTCAGATAAAAAAGGAGAGCAAATTATCATGGTCACAAATAATAAAGACGCCACACGTGCTAAGTTTGCAGAAAAAGTGCGTTCAAAGGGTTTAAGTGAACTTTATATTCCTGTAGAATTTATGTATAAAGATGAATTGCCCTTATTTGCTACTGGTAAAGCCGATAATATTACGTTGAAAAAATGGGTTTTAAAAGAAAAGGTTTAGCTTAAAATAAGACTTGCCATTTTACAAAAAATGCGTAAAATTATCCACAAGGGTGGGGCATATGAAATCTGATACAAAAGAAAAGATTGTGAAAACAGCCTTGTTTGAGTTTGCCGAGCATGGTTACGACCAGACAGCGACAAGGGATATTTTATCAAAAGCAAAGGCAAATGTGGCCGCAATCAGTTATTATTTTGGACATAAAAAAGGGCTTTATGTTGAAATCTTAACTCGAATTTCAAAGCGAATTGAGGAAGCTTTTAAAGATTTGTTGATCGAGTATCAACAGTTAGATGAGAGAGCGAATCCAAAGGTATGTGAAGAATTGTTAACAAAATTGATTCGCGTATTTGTTGATTTGTTTTGCTCTGATCGTGAAACAACTGCCATGTGTATGATTTTTGTGCAGGAGTATGTTGAACCCTCACGTGATGTAAAGCATTTCTTTGAAGAAATCAATGCGAGTTATCGTCGCATGTTTGTAGATTTATTGATTCGCGCTAATCATAACGAAATGACACAAAAAGAGGCCGTTTTACAAGTTGTGATGTTGTTTTCATTCATCTTTTCTCTTGTCACACGCAAAAAAATTATTATGGATGCGATGCAATGGAAAGAATATTCACCAGATGCGGAGGATGAATTGATGCACGTTATTTGTAAAGGCTTATTCAGAAAATAGGAGATTCAATGAAACAAATGATTCCTATGGCTATCTGCTATGATTTTGATGGCACATTGTCACCAGGCAATATGCAAGAATATGGTTTTATGAAAGCCTTAAAAGCAAAATCTGCAGAATCTTTTTGGAAAGAGTCTAACGATTTGGCATATGCAACTGAAGCAGATCAAATTGCAGCTTACATGCATTTAATGTTGGCAAAATTAAAGGAAAAGAAAATCAGACCAACAAGAGCAGCTTTTCAAAAATTTGGTTCTGATATAGAGCTTTATGCTGGGGTTACACATTGGTTTAAAAGAATCAATGCCTATGCACGTTCAAAAGGTATTTTGTTGAAACATTATATTATTTCCTCTGGGCTTAAAGAAATGGTGGAGGGAATGGTGATTGCAAAGGAATTTGAAGCTATTTTTGCATCCACATTTATGTATAATTTAAAAGGAGAAGCGTATTGGCCCGCTATGGTATTGAATTACACCAGTAAAACACAGTTTATTTTTCGCATAAACAAGGGCTGTGAAGATTTACGTGACAATAAAACAATCAATCAATATATTCCAAGATCAAAACGTGCGATGCCCTTTGAAAATATGATTTATATTGGTGATGGAATTACTGATGTTCCTTGTATGAAACT
>DFKH01000002.1 GCA_002373815.1 Alphaproteobacteria bacterium UBA3650 | reverse complement strand
TTGTTGCAGGCTTCCTCTGTGGTGGTGACAGAATCAGATGTTGTACAAATGTAGCATGCATCATCTGTCCCCATAAAACGGGGATTTGCTGTGTTATCACATGCCGCACATGCCTCAGCGTTAACATCATAGTCGGTAAGTGCAGACTTTACATCACAAGAAGTGCATCCTCCACGTTTGTTTCTTAAGTAATTTTGAGGGCAAGTTTCGAGTTTACAGACCCCACCTTTTCCTGTAGATATTCTAGGTGTCTGTGAATTTTCACAAGCTTGACAGAACTCAGGTGGTGTGAGGGGAGCCCCCAAATAAGAACAGTCATAACAGGTTCCTTCGAAACTTCTGAATTGATCGTCCATACAATCTTTTGGTGCGCAATAACGCTTATTACTTTGATAATCTTTAATTACTATTCTAAGATTGCCACATTGTGCTTGGCAGAATGCCTCCGATTCTGATGAATCGCCCAAATAATATGCCGCAGATGATGAGAAACAAGGGAGACATAAATGTAATGCAGAGAGATAATAACGAGGATACTCTGTATCTTGGCATTTACTACATTCATCTTGTGTTGTTGTGTCGGTAGATATGATGAAATTAGTAGTCACGAGACCAGAACATTCACTACAGACACCAGAATTCAGTCTAAAGTGGCCCCCTGGGCAGGTGGCAAGCACACACTTGCCATTAGTTGCCCACATCATGCGTGGTGTACTTGTGTTGTCACATTCGGCACATGCTTCAGCGGTGGTTTTATAAGAGCTTGTGCTGGAACAAGGGTAACAAGAACCATCATCTAGATGGAACTGCCCCTCTGGACAGGTGGCAAGGACACAATAGTTCTTACCATTATATTTCCACATCATGCGTGGCGTGCTTGTGTTATCGCAAACAGAACATTCTTCAGCGGTGGTTAGCATATTGCTGTTCAATGAACAAGAGGTGCAAGAACCATCGTCGTGGCGGAACTGACCCTCTGGGCAGGTGCACACACCCGATCCATTACAGACATAGTCGCTGTGTTCAGAATCACAATTTTTGGTGCCTTTAGCGGCATAATCTGGCACACATTGTCCATTCTCGGCGTGGTGGGCAGGGAAGCAAAGGGTAGGCGTAAAGTTTGCGTGTTCCCCAATCGTGCAAGGATCAGTACAAGTTCCCGATTGACAGATGTAGTTGTCGCTTCTATTCCCATCAGGACACACGGTTGTGTCAGCTTTATTACTTTCAACACATTGTCCACCCTGAGGTGTGTAATCTTTACACGGATTTTTGTTTGTTATTAAATCACAAGGATTTGTGCAAGTTCCCGATTGACAGATGTAATTGTCGTCGGTACCACAGGTGGTGTCACTAATAGGTCTGAACTTGGCTACGCCTTGTTCCACATAACATTCATGACATTCGGGTGTATCGGCGTCTTTACATGGGTCGGCGCATACGCCATTGCCATCACACCGATAATTGCCATTTTCACCACAGGCGGCAGTGGTGTCAAGGTTTGTATAAGTTGCTTTGCCATTTTCAGAACTGCAGGCTTGACATTCGCTTCCTTTTTGGTAACAAGCATCTATGACACATAAATCATTTTCCAGCTTATAACCTTTGTTACAACTACATACACCTCTTCTATCTGGTGTCGCATTTTTGTCATCACAACCGAATTTGATATCCAGTTCTCCTTTGCCGTTAAAATGAAGTGCAAAGGCATCAACACCCCGCATCCATTCTTTATCAAACAGACGATTATCACCACCGCCCCCAAAGGCAAAAGCAGAAGAGGATAAAACAAGCCAAGAGGAAAATAGAAATAATGAAAAATACCTAAAAACCAAACACTTATTTTGTGAGGAGGAGGGGTACTGGAGAGCAGAATTTTGCATGAGATAACTCCTTGTAAAAAAAATGTAAACTAATCTCAACCTAGCACACATAAAACAATGTGTCAAGATAAAATTAAAATCAATTTATTTTTCTTTACTTTCAGATTGATTTTGATTATCTTATATAACATAACATGTGAAAAGGAGGCAACGATGGAGAATGAAAAACCAAAGCACACACTTAAAACCTATTTTTTTACAGGTATTTTGGTGACCGCACCAATTGCAATTACATTGTATTTAGCGGTAGAATTATTTAAGTGGGTCGATTCGTCGGTGACGCGTTTTATCCCAGAAAAATACAATCCTGAAACATATTTACCCTATGGGTTACCTGGTTTAGGTGTTTTGTTGTTAGTTGTGGTATTGGTTCTAATCGGTATGCTAGCTGTCAATATCTTCGGGCGATGGTTGATGGGAATTGGACAGCGTTTAATTGAACGCATCCCTGTGGTCTCTGGGGTTTATTCTGCTTTAAAAAAATTATTTGAAACACTGCTCGGACAGGGGGGGACAAGTGCTTTTCGAAAGGCTGTTTTGGTCGAGTATCCTCGAAAAGGCGTTTGGACAATTGCCTTTTTGACAACACCTGTGTATGAGGACTTTACAAATTTGTTACCAGACGATATGGTAACAATTTATGTGCCGACAACACCAAACCCCACATCTGGTTTTATGTTGTATGTCCCCAAAAAAGAAGTTAAAGAATTGGATATGCGTGTAGATGATGCCATCAAAATGGTCATTTCTACGGGCATTGTGACGCCTTCAAAACGGATAAAAAAGAAATGATATCTTCTAAATTGCGATTGTTGAGCGTTTGTTTGTAGAGTTTGGATACTGATGTCCCATGAAAAAGCCCCATCATATGTGGTAAAATCACATTAAGATATTGCTCGTTTTTTTGAATATAGGGAATCATTTGCTCCAAAATTTCTGTACGTGACAAAATGGTGTGTCGATCATTATAAAATAGGGCATCAATATCTTTCATCAAATAGGGATTACCATAGGCTACACGTCCAATCATCACACCATCAACATGAAAAAGATGTTCATAGGCTGCTTGTAAAGTTAAAACATTTCCATTGATAGAAATGGGCATATCTGGAAAAGATTTTTTAAGCTTGTAGATTGTTTCATAATCAAGGGGGAGTCGTTTGCGGTTATCTTCGGGTGACCAATTAAGCTTTGCTTTGCGTGCGTGAACAATTAAATGAGAACATCCCGCTTGTTGTACCAAATCAGCAAAATGAAGAAGCGCCTGAAAAACATCTTGTGTACCTTCCAAGGCAATGCGTGTTTTTACAGAAACGGGCAGAGGGGAGGAAGCTTTCATTTCGGCCACACAATCGGCCACCAATTCGGGTGTTTTCATCAAAACGGCCCCAAAGTGACCTGATTGGACGCGCGAGCTGGGACATCCCGCGTTGATGTTGATGCCATCATAGCCATACTCGGCAGCCATTTTGGCACACAGGGCCATTTGCTTTGGATCAGATCCACCCACCTGCAAGATAACGGGGTGTTCCTCTGGATTATATTGTAAGAGTTGATCCTTTTTGCCTAAAATCAGAGCAGGGGCGGCCACCATTTCTGTATAAAGTGTGGCATGATGGGTGATAAGGCGCATAAAGTATCGAAAATGCCTGTCCGTCCAATCGAGCATGGGCGCAATGGATATTTTTTCTGAAAAGACTTGTTTTTTTGTTGTCATGCGTGTATAATATCATAAAATTAAATAAAAAGAAAGGAGCAAAAATGCAACTGACAGCTGAAGAAATGGAAAAGATCCAAACGTATTTGCAACAATTGTTTTGGAACCCCGAAATCAATTTGCATGCGGGAACAGGTCATGATGCTCCTGCTGAAGTTTATGTGGGTAAAGAATTTATCGGTGTTGTTTATAAAAATTCCGATGATGGCGAAATTTCCTATGATTGGAATATGTCCATTTTGCAAGAAGACATTGAAAAATTTTAATTGGTGCGGGCGAAAGGACTTGAACCTTCACGCTTTTGGCATTGGCTTCTAAGACCAACGTGTCTACCATTCCACCACGCCCGCTTGGATGATATATTACCCGAAAAAAAGGTAAAAATCAAGTTGTTTTTGAACACCAAAGCACAGCTTTTTAAAAAAGTGTTGATTGTGATTCAAAATAAGAGAACTATTTATTGTAGAGAGTATCAAAGGCATTACAGTGAGGACAAAGAATTTGCCACTCTCCAACAGTATGACCACAGTTACGACATAGCCACAAAGAATCGTCTTCTGATTCAATCGCTTTTCGGTCCCAATCATTAGCAATATCTTCGTGACGCCATGCAGTGCGTTCCAAATTCGCCATCATATTTGCCACTTGCCTTGTTAAAGGGTAGCTTTGCAAATAAATTTCTAAATTTTCCTTAGCACGAGCCCAGTTATGTAAATCTGTATCCATGTCCGCACGCGCCAACAAGGAATAACGTTGATCACGAGTTGCGCGCGTCAGATTTAAAACCGATTTTAAACGCTTATTTTCTGGAAGCGGTTTAATCACTTGTTTATATGCCAAATAAATTTGCCAATTTGGTGCAACACGCCATGCCTTTTCTAATACCGCTTTTGCTTTTCGAACAGGTAATGTTTTTGCATAGGTAAGGACAATAGCCGGATGAGAGGGGGCTAAAGCATACGCTTCTTTCAAACGTCCTAACTTTAATAATAAAGAAGCTTTATGTGACTTATAATCACTCTTTGATAGTTGTTTTTTGTTTTGTTCTAATATGTCTAATGCGGTTTTCCAATCACTATGCGTCAAAGCTAAAAACATTTTAGCTTGTTGGACCCATAATGTTTTCTCTTGAGTCTTTGGTACTTGTTGTAGCAACGCATTCATTTCTTCAAAATCGCCCTTGGCTTCTGCCTCTTTAATCAAACCATATAAACCAGCAAGTTTTGTTTGATCAGCCTGATTGAGCTTGTTAAAAACATCTGCTTGTGGCTCTAATAAAGCAGAAACAAGCAATACCTCTTTAGACCCTTTGCCATATAACTTTTCAGACTCTCTGACAAGAACATTTGCTTTATCAGATTGATGACTTAAGACAGCCGTTAATAGAGTTGGTAAAAAACTATCCTTTTGATTTCTTTTTTTGTTTTGGCGCCAGGCACAAAATTGCCCCCACCAACTAAAAGGTTTTTTGATTTGTATCAATAACCACCATAAAAAGATTAAAGCGACCAAAAATAGAACAAAGGAAATAGTAATTTCATAATTTGAAGTGTTCAAGGTAACGCGCCATGTATCACGTGCAATCAGGTAAACGACACCAGCCAAAGCAATAAGTTTGATCAAAAATTTTGTCATCTTCATTCTCCCCTGTCAAATAAGGCTTTCATCAATTGATTCAATGTTCGATTTAAATCAGATTCGGCTTGTGCAAGCTGGGTCACATCATTTAATGTCGCTTGAACATTAGCGGGCAATTCAGGAATTAACTTTAAAACCAATTGTGGACGATCTGCATCAACAGCATTTTGAATAAGATCCAATATATCCAAGGGATTATCACCAGTTGGATTTTTTTTGCGTACATTGGCTAAAAAGTAGGGAATAGCTTTTAAATAAGCAATATAGGTGGGGTAGTTCGCCTGAAAAATGCGCAAAATGGCTCGCTTTTTTGCGGCATGAAATGCCTCTTTCATTTGTCCTGCCAGAGGACGTTCTAAACAAGATTGTAATAACGACATGAGCGCTTGATCCATTTCAGGCGTTTTGTTTGGAATTGCCACCAATTCTTCCAGTAAAGGACGACATTCACCACCATTTTTAAGCGCATCTCGTAACTCCATCGCTTTTAAGATAGAATAATTTGTTGAGCTTGGATAAGATGAGGGCTGAGGTTTACTTGATGAAGAGGAAGTCAATTGGTCAAGCTCAGTTGAAGGTTGTGTCTTTTCTTGTTCATAAACTGGTTCAGGAATCAAAACAATTTCTTCCACAATGGGTTGAGGGGCAGGTTGCACTTCAGTTTCTTCAAAAAAAGACGTTGCAATCGACTCATTTTCAGTGGTTGGTATTTCTTCAACATGAGGTAAGTTTTCTGATTCTGAATTAGTACGAGGAATGGACTTGACTACAACCAAGGGTTTGGGAGAAACTAAAGAAGCCAATACAAGCGGTGTTGCATAATAAACGGCTACAGCACTACCAGCAGCCAACAAAAGCATAAAAATAAGATATGTGAAAAAATGGCGCCTCGAAGAACGAGAGGACACATTCTTGTGTGTGGAAACTTCTGCTTCTTTAACTTCAGGATTATCTATCTTTTCTTCTTTTGTCATGCATTTCCCCCCTTATTCTGTTTGATACACAGAAAATGCTTTTTGAATGGCGTTAGTGTTTATCACAATATTCATGTTGTCCGCATAACTTGCCACAACGCCTTGATACATTAGCTCAGCATTATCAGCAGATAGTTGCTCCATTTGATCTGGTAGGACATCGTTCTTCATCAATGGCGTGCGTGTTTTCTTTACAACAGTTATAATAGCCCCTTCTGGTAATGTCGTTGCAGTAGCATTTTCATACCCGAGTCCCTGTGTAAACACATTAGTTAAACTAGGTATCGGCAACTCTTTTGGCTCACTAAGGGATGCTTGATTGACAATCATAATGTGCCCCAATTTGGCGGGAATAGAGCCATTTTTCATTTGTTCAGTAGCATTTTTAATAACTTCTGGTAACATTGCCTTTTGTTGTTCTTTTACCCAGAGTTCTCTTAAATTTGCTCTAACATCTGCAAAATTTTTTGCTTGAACTGGGGTAATTTTCTTGACTTCTGCGACTATATAGCCGTTTGCCTGTTCCATCAATGCAGTCGTTTCGTTTTCTTTCAATGTGAAAACATCCTGCATCAATTCAGTATTGCGTAAATTTTCGGGTAAAGTTGTTGCGGTCATCTCTACATTATTAAACGTCTGCGTGGCAAGACCAAGTTTTGTCGCCGCTTCTTTTAAAGTCAAACCTTCTCCCAATAAATCTTCTAATTTTCGGGTTGTTTCGGTCATCCTGTCATAAGCAATTTCTGCAACCATTTTCTCCTTGATTTCGGCATAAACTTTTGCTTTGTCTGGTTTGACAGCAGGTTGAATTTCTTTAACCAACAAAATATGCCATCCCATATCCGTTTCAACAGGACCGACCACTGTATTTGCCTGCGCTTTAAAGGCGGTATCTGCTATTTCTGGCAATAACTCATTACGTGTCACAGGACCAAAATCTGTATTAGATTCTGTTTGCCCGAACTCTGTGGCTTTGCTCATAAAGTTTGCGGCAGTTATATCTTTACGAGCCGCTTTTGCGCTCTCTTCATTATTGAATCGAATTTGATATACATGACGACGCTCTGGAATTTCAAAATTGGCTTTCTGTGCTTCATAAGCTTCATCTAATTCTGATTGAGAAATTTGAATATTTTTGCCAATTTGGGCTGGCGTTAATAGTAATATGTCTAAATCACGCGTTTCGGGAATCATGTATTCAGACAGATAAGCTTCATAATAATCTTTTAAGTCCTCTTCTGTGGGTTGAGAGGGAACGACAATTTTATTTGTCTCAATCATCAATGCTTCCACGTCACGCTGTTGATTTTGATGATACCATTTCATTTCAGCCAATGCCTTGGAAGTAGGGGCGGCAAAACGAATCGTGTTACTTAAATGTTGATTGGCCAACTCATCACGTAATTGTTCTGCCAGTTGAGCCTCAGTTAAACGTGTTTGACTCAAATAGGCTGAGAATAAGTTGCGATCAAAATTGCCCAGAGAATCTTTAAACACAGGATGCCGTTCCACATATTTACGCACCGCGGCATCGGAAGCTGTCAATCCCAAGTCGTCTTGGATAGCTTCATTGATGGCATCCGTCAACGTTTTCTGTATGGATTGTTCCAAAAGCCCCATCTGCAAAGCCTGTTTGGGAGAAATATATTGTCCAGCAATTTGGCTAATCTTAGCACGCTCGGTATCAAAAACTTTGTTGAGTTCATACATAGAAATTTTGCGTTTTCCAACCTGAATAGCGGTCGTATCTGAACCAGATGTGTTACCAATGCCACCTATGCCCCAAAAGGCCATCATACTAATACCCAAAACAGCGAAAATCGCCTTTGCAATCCATGTGTTTCCAATTTTATTAAAAAAGCTAATCATTCAAGACTCCTTGTTTTTTTCAAGTCTACTCTAAAAAAAAAATTAAAGCAAGAAATTTATTCAATTTATAGTGGGAATCAAAACTTTGAAAATAGAAAAACCTCGCCGGTTGAGACGAGGTTTTTCGTTTTACGCAAGGATTCGCTTAGAATCCAAAGGTGACACCACCTTTGAACACAGCAGCTCCGTTGCCACCATAGGAAGCACCAGCATTCAACAACACGTTGTCGTTGATGTGATGGAAGGCGCCAACGGCAAATCCTGTGGTACCACGATAGTAACCTGTACCAACGGCGATTTGTGTGTCACCAGCCACTCTGGCATTTGGTACCAAAGCAGACATAGCGGCCAAGCTAGCAAACCCAGACTTCATTTCATGGTGCATCTTGCCGACACGTCTGTCCAAGTTGTCCACTTTGTTTTCAACACGTTCCAAGTTGCTATCTAATGCGCTGACAGCAGTGGACAAGTCACTGTTTGCAGAGACATACTTAGTACTCGTGTAATTACGATTACCAATAGCATCATCCAAAGCAACCAAATGTTCTTCAACGGTTGTACCATCAGCCAAGTTAGAGTTATCTCCTAAATTGGAACCATTGGCTTTCAAACCATGAATCATACCTAAAGTAGCATCAATGTTGTTCAAAGCTGCCACAACAGTTGTTGGAGTACTTGCCCCACCATTTGTGATGGCGTTGCCCACATGGGCTGTTGCAACAAAGGTGCTTTCCAAGTCTTCCATGTCACCGATTGTATCATTGATAGCTTTGATGTTTTGGTTGACTGTGTTTGTTTGTTTGACACCGTTTACATCATCAGGTAGTTGAGCCTTTGTTCCAATATTGCTTGCTACTTGATTGATAGCATCCATCAAGTTAGTTGATTCAGTATATGTGTAGCTATTGGATGTGCCAGCTGAAACAGTTGCTTTCCAAGCACCATCTGTAAAGGTGCCGCCTGTAGCAGTCTCAATGTTTGTGGCCAACGAATTTAAACCAGCTGTGATATTCGTAGGAGCTGTGGCCCCAAAGGCTTCATGAGTTAGTGTATCCAAAGCTCCCATATTTGTATCAATCTTCGTCAATGAAGTCGCCACATCAGTTGTGCTCAAATTACCATTAGTTGTTGACAATCCGGCAATGTTACCGATCGCCACATCTAATTGATTGACAGCTGAGGCCAAATTGGTGGTTGAATCACCCACATTTGTACCAGCAATCATTGTTGATTTTGCACCAACGAATGTATCCAAAGCCTTCAAAGCCGTAGCAACATCTGAATTGTTGGCTAAATTACCATTACCGGAAGCATTCAACGTAGAACGATCACCGATCGCAGTATCCAAAGATGTGATAGCACCATTCAATGTACCAGTAGCAACGTTTTTAGCACCAGTTGCTGCAGTAAAGGTAGCATCTTCGGCTTGATTTGCAATTGTCGCTTTTACAGAAGCTGTTGTCGCAACATCTGTTTCAACACCGGCTGCACCTTTTGCCAAACCGGCTACATCAACACCAGTCAAGTCTTTGCCGTTCAATGTCACTTTACCAGTTGTGACACCACCATTGGCGGTCAAAAGACCTGTCAAGGTTGTTGTACCACCGACTGTGGCATTACCGGTTACATCCAATGTACCCTTTAATGTGGTCGCATTATTAACAGTCAATGTATCACTGGTTAAAGCACCTGAGAAACTACCTGTTTTACCAGAAATTGTACCATTTGTTGTGGTGATATTTCCGGCAGAAATGATGCTTCCTGAGCCAGTTGTCTTAATGTCACCAGCAGAGGTCAAACCAGTTGCACCGATATTTGCAGCTGCCACGTTCACAACACCCGTAGAAGTATTGTCTGTTAACTTGGTAATTTCAGCTGTATTGTTTGCAATATTGGTTTCATCCGCTTTCAAAGCAACGTCAATAGCGGCTACGGCTGCATCAACTTTTGCACCGGCAACATAAACTGCGCTACTTGTTGCATTGGCATCCATTGTCACATCACCTTGTAATGTTGTGATATTGCTTGTGTTTGTTGAAATGTTGCTTTCAGCTGTTGCCAAAGCACCATCTAAATCGCCAATAGCACTCAACACAGAATCACCAATTGCAAGACCTGCTGTAGATGTTCCAGCAGCAGTCAATGTTGTAGCGGTAGAAATAGCACTATCCGTTTGTGTCTTTGTATAGGCATCTGTAATACCATATCCGGCTAATGTTGTTGCAGCGTCTGCTTTCGCAGCTAAAGCTGTGTCAACTTGACCCTTTGTATAGGCATCTGTAATGCCATAACCGGCTAATGTTGTTGCAGCGTCTGCTTTCGCAGCTAAAGCTGTGTCAACCGCTGTCTTTGTGTAAGCATCTGTAATGCCATAACCAGCTAATGTTGTTGCAGCGTCTGCTTTCGCAGCTAAAGCTGTGTCAACTTGACCCTTTGTATAGGCATCTGTAATGCCATAACCAGCTAATGTTGTTGCAGCGTCTGCCTTTCCAGCAACTGCTGTAGAAATAGCAGTATCTGTTTCTGTCTTGGTATACATACCAGTTAATTGCGTATTAATGGATGTAATACTGGCATTCACACCTGTCATTGCAGTTGTGTAATCGGTCACATTCACCTTACTACTCAAAGCTGTATCAACTTCTGTCTTTGTGTAAGTTGTAGCAGCATCTGCTTTCCCAGCAATAGCAGTTGCAACATCAGAGGCTGTCTGATAAGCATCACCACTATTAGCCAAAGCGGTGGAAATAGCTGAGCTAACTTGAGTTGATGTCTGAAAACCAGAATCGTTTGTCAAATCACTGGTTTTTGTCGGCAAATCGACTGTTTTTGCATACACAGCATCTAACGTTGTTGCATAGTTAGAAGAAGTTAACATTCCGGTCGTAGCTGCACCGATAGCAGATGAAACGTCAGAGGCTGTTTGATAAGCATCACTACCATTAGCCAAAGCGGTGGAAATAGCTGAGCTAACTTGGGTAGATGTTTGAAAACCAGAATCGTTTGTCAAATCACTGGTTTTTGTCGGTAAATCGACTGTACCAATTACTTCAGTTCCTGTTGCACTGGTTATTGTAGAAAAATTTGTTTCTGCTTTTGCCGTAACATCAGCAGCCTTTGCGCCTGTTGAGGCGACGGCTGTGGCGACGATAGCGGCAACCAACACACCTTTATACAAGCGTGTCAATTCGCGAATCGCAGTTTTTGATAATTTTAAATTCATATTTTCTCCTTTCTCTCTCCCGGCTTCCCACTGTGGGCCAGCTGGGATAATCTACATAATACTCCATTTTTATTATATAATCTTTCTTCCTTTTGTAAAGCATTTTATTGCAAAAAAACATGTTATATGCTACAATAACATAACTGATTTTCGATGGCCCTGCCATGTGAAAATCACGAAACTAATTACTCCCCCCATATTTATTCAGGAGGAAGAATAATGATAGAATTCGTACATTTCAATTTTAATGTCCTGGATCTGCAGCGCTCGCTGAAATTCTATGACGAGGCGCTGGG
>DFKH01000045.1 GCA_002373815.1 Alphaproteobacteria bacterium UBA3650 | reverse complement strand
CGGGATTGTTTCCAACCCTTGATGCAAGTGAACAACACACAGATCAAAGCTTAAGTGAAAATATGGGATTGATGCCAGATAATAATTATTATCAGGCTGGACTTTCAGTGGCTTGGGAATTGGACTTGTTTGGTAAAAAGCGGCGTGAAATTGAAGAAGCAAGTGCTACAGAGGCTCAAATGAAGGCAGCTTTAGAAAATGTGATGGTTTCTGTTGTGGCAGAAGTGGGGCTAAATTATGTGAGTTTGCGAACGGCACAATACCTTTTAAAACAAACAAAAGATGATTTAAAAATTCAAAAAGAATTGGCTCGTTTAACCCGAGATAAATACAAGTCGGGTTTGTCCAGCGCCATTGATGTTAATCAGGCAGAATATCAAGTGGCCACCACTCAAGCGAATATTCCAAAATTGGAAACACAAATTGAAACATACAAAAATGCGTTGGCTGTGCTGGTTGGAAAGCCCGCAGGTAGTTTACACAAACGCTTAAAGATGACAGATGAAAACTTGATTGTCCATCCTTTTCGTTTTGATTTAAAAAAATTACAAAGTTTGCCTGTTGATGTGATTCGATATCGTCCTGATGTCATTGGTGTGGAACAGGCATTAAAAGCACAAAATGCACGCGTAGGGCAGGCGGTGGCTAGTTTATTTCCAACGGTCAGTTTGTCAGCTTTATTTGGTTTTGAATCTATTCATTTTGATAATTTATTTGAGTCTAATAGTCATGCTCATTCTTATCGTTCATCTATTACAGCTCCGCTTTTTCACTTTGGCGCCTTGTGGCAAAATGTAAAGGCAGAAGAGGCTCATATGAAACAATCTTTTATTCAATATGAAAAAACATTGTTAAAGGCGACGGAAGAAATTCGCAACCTCTTGATTGGATTACAAAAGATGGAGGTACGTCACAAGGATTTACAAAATGCTTGGAAAAAAATGGATAAAGCAGCTCGATTGGCACGTAATCGATATGAAAGCGGGTTGATTGATTATTTTCAAGTTTTGAATGCAGAAGAAAGACGCATTGCTGCACAAGCGGCGCTTACGATGTCAAGTGGTGATTTATATCAAAATATTTTGAATTTCTATAAGGCCGTTGGCGGGCAATTTACCTTTGATCATATTCAAGAATCTAAATCTACTAACTGATACTCACGAGAACCAATTCCTATTTCTGCACCGTATTCTAATTGGTGTAATCCTTCCCGAGATTCAATGCGTTCTTTTAAATCATGCAATTCCTCGGGGGGTAATTGGTAAACCATATCAATTGAGGCTTGATCGACTGCTAAAATATCTGTGGAGGCTAAGATGCCAATGTCACGAGCTGTTGGTTCGGCGGCAGATATGCCTGCACAATCGCAATCAACCGACATGCGCCGTAGCACATTAATAAAGGTAATATGTGGTGCAAAATGATCAACAGTTGCTTTTGCCGATTCAACCATATGTTCCATGAAAGGACCTTTTGACACAGACCATTGGTCTTGACCAGGGTAAGTATGAATCATTTTTTTACCGATTTTCCCATCTGCGCAGCCTATGGCAATGTTTTTAATGGAGCCCCCAAAACCTCCCATAGTATGCCCTTTAAAGTGTGTGAGAACAATCATTGAATCATAATTTAAAATATGACTTCCCATGGACATTTCTTTAAAATGTTTCCCCCCTTTTATTGGTAACATAACAGTACCTTCTTCATCCATAATATCCACAGGACAAAATGTCCACCCATTTGTTTTTAAAACTTCGCGATGGCCTTCGGTTGTTTGACGAGGGCTGTCATAATACACATTTGTTTCGACGATCGTGGCATTGGGGACAGTTTCATAAAATTCTTTTACCATTTCACGTGGCAAAATATTTGGACCATGTGGTTCGCCCGTATGTAGTTTAATAGCAACTTTCCCTTGTATATCTTGGTTGACTTTTTGATAAATTTTAATTAGTCCTTTTGCACTAATATCACGGGTAAAATAAACAATACTCATAAGCTCTCCTTTGTTATGAGAGTTTAGCAAATAAAATTAAAAAATGCAACTTTATTCTTTATTGGGTGCTTCTTTGTGATAAATTTTATCTACAATTGTTTGGACTAAAATATACAATAATGGAATAAAGACTAAACCAATAATTGTTCCAATTGTCATTCCCCAGAACACTGGTGTTCCCAAAGAACGGCGAGAACCAGAGGCTGCTCCTGTGGCAATAATCATTGGGAACACCCCTAAGATAAATGTGAACGCTGTCATCAACACAGCGCGGAAACGTTGTGTCAAACCATGAATCCCAGCATCAATGACTGCCGTCCCATTGTTGTGTTCGTCTTTTGCAAATTCAACAACCAGAATGGCGTTTTTACTAGCCAATCCAATCAACAACACTAAGCCTAATTGTGCATAAATTGACATAGGTAAACTTGTCATTTGTAAGCCCAATAATCCACCCCCGATTGCAAAAATGACAGACAATAAAACGGGGATAGGAACGACCCAACTTTCGTATTGTGCCACCAAAAATAAATAAGCAAATAGAGTGGCTAATAAGACCAAAAATCCAATTTGTCCTTCATTTTGTTTTTCTTGATATGTCATGCCTGACCACTCAAAAGCATAATTATTTGGTAAAGTTTGTTGGGACAGTTGTTCCAAATGTTCTATGGCTTCACCTGTACTGATGTTATCAGATTGAACAATTGTAATTTGCGCGGCAGGGTATTGGTTATACCGTGTGATTTGACGCGGGGAAAGAATTTGTTTGATATTGAGCAAAGACTTTAATGGCACCATTTGCCCAGAGATGCTTGGAACGTATAATTTATCCAAACTTTGTAAATTGCGACGGTATTTCCAATCGGATTGTACAATCACTTTATTCACTTGAGTCCCAAAGTTGACATCATTGACATATCCAGATCCCAAATAGTTTTCCAAGGCTGAAAAAATATTTGTCATTGGAACACCCATGCTTTCTGCTTTGTCGCGGTCGATTTCTAGATAAATATTCGGTGTTTTAGCGGTAAAGCCAGAATAGCTGTATTTGAAATTTGGATCAGCGTTGATATTTTCAACCAATTGAGCGGCCGTACTATCCAAAGCAACATAGTTGAGATCGGTTAGATCTTGGATGCGTAAGTCCAAGCCTCCTGTGACCCCTAAGCCAGGAATAGCGGGCATTTCAAACAATTGAAATTCTGCTTCAGGAATTTGTTGAAATGCCACTCGTAAGCGATTTAAAATAGCAGTAGATGTTTGATCTTTGCCTGTACGTTTATCCCATGGGACTAAGCCAATAATACCTGTGCCTACATTTTCTCCCGATCCCATAGTCATAGACATACCTTCAATGACCACAAAGTTTTTGACGCCAGGTTCTTTTTGAACAATAGGCATTATTTTTTTCATTACATCGTCAGTGCGACCCAGTGTTGCACCCTCTGGTAAATTGACGCTGACAAGAATCATGCCTTGGTCTTCATTTGGTAAAAATGATGTGCTGGTTGTTTTAAACATGATAAATGACAGTACTGTAAAGGCACCAAATACTAGTGCTATTAGTACCAGTTTGCGAGCAATTACTAAGACAAGTCGAACCGCTAAATTTGTGGATTTTTGAATCAAGTTATTAAACCAGATTAAGGGCTTTAATTTTGTTGGTTCTGATTTTCTAAAGAAATGGGCAGCAACAGCAGGAGCTAAAGTTAAAGCACAGAATGTTGAAAAGCACACTGCAACACAAATGGTCACAGAAAATTGTTGATAAATTTTTCCTGTAATCCCTGTCATGAAGCCAATTGGCACAAAGATCGCCAATAACACCAATGTTGTGGCGATTAAAGCTCCTGAAATTTCTTTCATTGTTTGTGTTGTAGCGGAGATAGGGTCCATGTTTTCTTTATTGATTAAATAATCAGCACGCTCGGTGACACAAATGGCATCATCAACCACAACGCCAATTGCTAATAATAATCCAAACAATGTGAACATATTGATCGAGTAGCCCAATACAGACATGACGGCAAAAGTTGCGAGTAACGACACAGGAATCGTTAGTGTTGGTACCAAAGTTGTTCGCCAATCTTGCAAGAATAGGTACACGACCAAAATCACCAATAAGAATGTGGAAATTAATGTTACAGCCACTTCTTTTACAGATGCACTGATATAATCTGTTGCATCTACGTTGACATTATAAGCAATGCCAGACGGAAAGAATCGTTGCAACCGTTTTAATTCATCGGAGACGCGTGACATGGTGGATAAGGCATTGGCCCCTGAGGATAGGTTTAGCAACATCACAACTGCTGGATGTTGATTGTAAAAAGATTCGTGAGAATAATCTTCTGATCCGATTTCGATGCGTGCAATGTCTGATAACCGCAAAAGACCTCCTTCTTCATTGGTACGGACTATAATGTTTGCAAATTCTTCCTCTGTTGATAAACGTCCTGTTGTTTGAAGAGAATAAACTAAACTTTCACTGTCATCATTGGGACGCGCGCCTAATTTACCTAAGGAAGGTTGATAATTCTGGCTTTGAATAGCCGCTTTAATTTTATCTGTTGATAATTTTAAAGAGGCAATTTTGTCCGCATCTAACCAAATGCGCATACTTTTCTTGGCTCCAAAAATTTGCACTTCACCAACGCCATCTACTTTGGCCAAGGGTTTTACAACATTACCTTGAAGATAATCATTGATGTCTTGGGCTTTCATGGTATCATCGGGTGAATAGAAGCTGATAAATGCTAAAATGCTAGATGAGGCTTTGACAACTTTTAAACCATATCGTTGCACCTCCGCTGGTAACAAACTTTGAATTTGTTGAATTCTGTTTTGAACCTTAACGGTCGCCATATCAGGATCGGTGTCTGGCGCAAAAGTAATGGTCAGCATATAAGAGCCATCTGCACTTGTAGAGGCCATATAGATCATGTCATCGACACCGTTCATACCGTCTTCCAAAGGAATGCCGATTGTTTTGGCAATTGTGTCAGCGCTAGCGCCTGGGTAAGCCGCACGCACACGCACTTCTGGAGGCGTGACGGTTGGATATAAATCGACGGGTAAATTAAATAGGCAAATGATTCCCGCCAATGCCAAAATCAATGAGATAACGATTGCAAAACGGGGGCGTTTAATAAAAAACAATGAAAACATTATTTTTCCTCCGTTGTAATGACATGAATTGATTGTCCATTATGTAACTTTTGTCCTCCAGATAAAACGATGGTATCTTCTGTGGATAAGCCACTTTCAACCTCAATGGCATTTTCTAAAGTCTTACCTGTTTTAATATACCGTTGTACAACGGTGTTATCTGGTTTTGTCAACATGACATATGAGCCATTGGCATCATTATAAACAGCTGTTTGAGGAACAAAAATGGCTGGCTTTTGCTCGTTTGAATTCCACAAAATAGTGACATGATTATTTGGAACTAATAATTCATCTGCGTTATCATACTCTGCATACAAAGAAATCGTTGCTGTTGCAGGGTCCATTTCATTGTCTAAGAAAATACGATCGCTTGGGAGTGGTAAAACTGATTTATCACTTAATTCAATTTTTAGATTTGGACGATCGTTGGGAGTGCCAGTTGTATTTAACATTTTTCGCATGGCCAAGTTTTCTTTATCACTTAGCGCAAAAGTGACTTTAACGGGAGTCGTTTGAACAATGCGTGCTAATGCGGGTGTTGCTAAATCAACGTAGTTTCCTTTTGTGATTAAAACCTGTCCGATTCGCCCATCAATTGGGGCTGTAATGACCGTATGATTAAAATCAAACTCAGCCAATTCTAAGGCTGCTTTTGCTTGTTCAACAGCAGCTTCTGCTTGCGCCATACGACTTTCTGATTTTTCTAAATCAGCCGTAGAAATATCTTTTGTCCGATGTAATTCTTTTTGGCGCTTATAGTCACTTTTTACTTGCTTTAAATCTGCCTCTGCTTTTGCTAAGATCGCTTTTGCAGAAGATACATTTGCTTTGTATCGATCTTGTTCAATAATAAAAAGAATATCGCCTTCATGAACGTATTGACCATCGGTAAAAGCAACTTCTTGGATTGTTCCCGCAACTTGTGTTTTAACATCTACTGCATTCAATGGTTTGACAAGGGCAATAAAACGCGTATTGCTTTGCATTTCTTGAGTTGTTGGCTTCCCAACGCGAACATAAGGCGTTTGAACTTGGGCACGCATAGCTTGGACAGCTTTTTCGGCCCCAAATTTTGCTCCGTAATAAAAAAATAAATAAAAGATAAGACCTAAAACTAATACAATACCGATAATTTTTAAAATTGATTTTTTCATAAAATACTCCCCGTTTGTATCCTTTAACCTAGCACGAAGTAAGAAAAAATGCAAGCATAAAATGCATTAAAAGCAAAACTATTTTTTTGTGACCACAGCGTCTATGAGGCCAAATTTCAATGCTTCTTCGGCAGTCATGAAATTATCGCGTTCCATGGCGGCTTCAATCGTTTTTAGAGGTTGACCTGTTTGTTCCACATAGATTTGATTTAAGCGCTTTTTGATGGCCAAAATTTCTTTGGCATGAATTTCAATGTCGGTTGCTTGACCTTGGAATCCACCGCTAGGTTGGTGAATCATAACGCGGGCATTTGGCAGGGCAAAACGCCGTCCCTTTTCGCCGCATGTTAAAAGCAAAGATCCCATGCTGCATGCTTGCCCCATACACACAGTAGATACAGGGCATTTGATGTAATTCATGGTGTCCAAAATAGCCAAACCAGCCGTCACAACACCACCTGGGGAGTTGATATAAAAGCTGATTTCTTTTTCTGGATTTTCGGCCTCCAAGAACAATAATTGGGCGCAAATTAGACTGGCCACTTCGTCATTTACTTCACCCGTCAAAAACACAATGCGTTCTTTCAAAAGACGAGAGTAAATATCAAAAGCACGCTCCCCACGTCCCGTTGTTTCAATAACGGTTGGTACCAATGTATTGTCCTTGACTTCCATTTGGCCTCCTATTTCTTTGATTTTTTATCAGGATCAAAAGCGTACAGATCGGCTACTGTGACTGGTTTTTCTGTCACTTTTATTTTGCCAAGCAAGAAATCAACAATTTTTTCTTCAAATACAGGCGCACGCAAGGCGTCCATTGCTTGAGGATTCTTGGTGTAGTATTCAAATACCTGTTGTTCTTGACCAGGATAACGACGAGTTTCGGTCATCAAGGCATTTTGCATGTCTTCTTGGGTAACTTGCACTTTATTTTCATCGGCAATTTGTGCCAACAAAAGTCCTAAGCGCACACGACGTTCGGCAATACCACGATACTCTTTTTTCAAGGCGTCTTCGGACTTTTTCTTATCATCTTCATCCAATTGTCCAGCTTTTTTGGCTTGCTCATATTGAGCCCAGATGCCCTTGAATTCGGCATCAACCATGCCTTCTGGAATATCAAAATTATATTCGTCGGCCAAAGCATCCAATAAGGCACGTTTGGCGTGCATACGCGCTACTCGGGTGTATTCTTTATCCAATTCTGTTTTGAGTGCTTCTTTTAATTTTGCCAAATTTTCGAGTCCGAATTGTTTTGCAAATTCATCGTTGATTTCAGGACCTTTCCAAGCACGCAATTCTTTGATATCTGTCTTGAATAATGCTTTTTTACCAGCCAAATCTTTGGCGTGATAATTTTCAGGGAAAGTGACATTGACATCCACGCTGTCACCCACATTTTTACCCATCAATTGATCTTCAAATCCTGGAATGAAGGTGTTGGAACCGAGATCTAGGTAATAACCTTTGCCTGAACCACCTTTGAATTCTTTGCCATCAATAGAACCGATAAAGTCAATGACCACAACATCACCTTTTTTAGTTGCACGTTTTTCTTCCACAGGTTCTGTTGTTTTCTTTGTGGCAGCCAATTTATCCAAAGCATCTTGGACTTCTTTATCGCCAGCCATTGCATTCATGCGATCAATTTTAATTTTGTCAAAAGGATTCACTTTGATTTTTGGAAGTGCTTCAAATTCAACTGTCAACGTAATATCTTTGCCCTCTTCAAATTTATCCATTTTGACATTTGGACGCATAGCAGGACGCATATCTTTTGCCTTTAATTCTTTGGTAACTTCCTCGTTCACTAAGTCATCCAATACTTCGCCTTTTACTGCGTTTTCGTATTTTTGACGAATCATTTCCAATGGGGCTTTGCCAGGACGGAAACCTTGAATCTTAGCTTCTTTTTGGATTTGTTCCAAGCGCGTCGTCATTTTATCCGCAAATGTTTTGGCAGGAATTTTAATTTTTAAAGTTTGTGCAAGTTTTGACATTTTCTAATCCTTTTGTTTGTTAAAATAATGTTCTCTTATATAGCATATTTTTTCACAAAAAGCAAGGAAAAAATCATGGCCGCTTAATTGTTTTTGGGGCAATCAATAAAAAGCCCAAAAAGGAAATGAGTATTGTGATGAAACCAACCCAATGAGCTGGGATGCTTCCTAAATTTAAGAACAATTTATCATAAGCAATATAGGCACAGGAAACACCCGTCATAAAGCTAGCTGGGAACAATGAAATCCAAAAACACTTTTTAGCTTTATATAAATATACGGTTGCAAGCCATAGGGTGAACATGGCAAGGGTTTGATTAAACCAACCAAAATAACGCCAAATCGTTGAGACGTTGATGAGTGATAAAATGACGCCGCCTGTTAAAATAAGGAGTGTTAATGCTAAGCGAGCAGGCAATTTATCTTGCGAAATTTTTAAAAAATCAGCCAAAGAAAGGCGTGCAGAACGGAAACATGTATCACCCGTTGTAATGGCTAAAATAATGACAGAGGCAATGGTAATCAGACCACCATATTGTCCCAATAATCCTTGGGAAATTTGGGAAACAACGCCACCAGTATCCACTTGATTAACGGCTGTCAATAACGCTGAGCTGTTTTCATAGAAACACATACCCAATGTGGCCCAAATAAGTGCGACAATCCCTTCCAAAATCATGGCGCCATAAAAGACGGGACGACCATATTTTTGGTTGGTTAAACACCGAGCTATCATAGGAGATTGTGTGGCGTGAAAACCGCTGATCGCACCGCAAGCAATCGTGACAAAAATCAATGGAAATAAGGGTAATCCGTTTGGGTGATGGTTTGCTAGATCGAAATTTAAAAAAAGGGGTACATCTTTTGTGAATAAAATGCCAATCAACAGTACGCTTGATACTAATAAACATAAAGCAAACAAAGGATAAAAACGTCCAATCAGCTTGTCAATGGGGAGTAATGTTGCAATAAAATAATATCCAAAAATGACACTAAGCCAAATCCAAACGGATGTGTGACTCAGTTTTGCAATCATGCTGGCGGGGCTTTTGGCAAAGATAGCACCAACCAGTAAAAGCATAGATACTAATAAGAACAAAGCAATGTACTTTGTACGTTTTCCGAAATATGTTTCCATCAGGAATATGAGCGATTTTCCATCATGTTTTAACGAAAGCATGCCTGATAAATAATCATGTACAGCGCCTGCGAAAATGCAACCAAATACAATCCATAACAAGCAGACTGGGCCGTAGATTGCTCCCAACAGTGCGCCAAACACAGGACCTAAGCCTGCGATATTTAAAAATTGAACTAGAAAGGCCTTTGTTGTCGGCATGGGAATGTAATCTACCCCATCTGGATGCTGCAGAGCAGGGGTTTTTGCGTTTGTGATGCCCCATACTTTTTCAACAAAAGCTCCATAGACAACATAGCCCAAAATCAACGTTAAACATGCCAAGAAAAATAAGATCATGTGCCGCCTTTCATAAGTAAATATGCACTATGTTACCGTTTATTGTTTTATTTGTCAAGATTAGTAGTGATCTTCAAAACATTTAGAATAGGGTTAATTTTGTATGATTTTGTAAATGTGTGTATTTTTTTATGTAAAATATCTTGACATAGTACAATATTTTTGTTTTACTTGTCGCATAAGTATGTATTTAAGGGGGTGCTATGTTTAAAAGAATTGCATATTTTCTTGTGTGTTTGGGATTGATTGGTCAACATACAGCGATGGCTCAACAGGTTGTTCTCAATGGTAATCCACGCATTATTGTGGCACAATTAGCTAAGAAAGGAGCTGTGAGGACGTTGCAACAAATGCAGCGGTCAGGATATTCTTTAGATGTGCAAGATCAATACGGTAATACAGCTTTATGTCAGGCTGTTCTTGAAAAGGATCCTCAATCATTCAGGATTTTACAAAGTTTAGGGGCTTCAACATCACATGATTGCATGAAACGTATTCCGATGGAAGATAGAGAAGAATTTTTAAAAGCCTATCGCTCTCAGTATCCGACAACGGTGGCGGAGCCGACATCTAGTACGGTTGTTCCAGGTGTAGAGGATACATTTTGGGGCTTAAGCGCTCAAGGTTGGGCCATGGTTGGTGTTGGCGCAGTTTTGGCTGGAGGGGCGGCAGCAATTGCTGGCGGTATTTCTGGTGGCGGTGGTGGTTCTGATCATGATGGTCCCTGCGCTGGTGTGAAATGTGGTGATAATGCAGTATGCAGTTTGGGGGCTTGTGTTTGTGTTACTGGTTTTACAGGCAATGCTCAAAAAGGATGTACGGCTATTACATGTTCAGCAAATGAATATCTTTCAGGAAATGATTGCTTGAAATGTCCAGCAGGTGAGGAAAATCCTGATGGAATTGGATCTTGTACGGCGTGTCCAGCCAATAGTTATTCAACTGGTCATGGCGAAAGCTGCCAAGTTTGTGGGGCGAATTCTACTGCTCCGGCGGCTTCTACGAGTGCTGGCGATTGTGTATGCAATGCTGATTATTATGGAATGAATGGAAACTGTAGTGCTTGTCCTGAGAATATGAAATCAAATATTGGATCAACAAGTCTTAGTCAATGTTATTGTCCAGCACCATATGATTTAGATGCAGGTGGCAGTTGTGTGTTAAAAACAAGTTGTGCTGCAAATTCTTATTGGGGAGGGACCAATGTTGGTTGTAAGATGTGTCCAACGGGATCTGTGTCTCCTGCTGGGTCTATTGGTGCAGGTTCTTGTTCGCAATGTACTGCTGGTACACGAGTGAGTGGTTCGGAATGTGTGACTTGTGAAGGTAATTCTATTTCTGCTGCTGGTGCGACAACTTGTACCGCTTGTCCAAGTCACGCATCTGCTAATTCATCAAAAACTGAATGTTTGTGTGAGGCGGGTTATAAAATGAGTGGCGGTCAATGTATCCTATGTGGGGAACATGAAATTTCAAGTCAAGGTGCAACGACATGCCAGATGTGTGGTGATAATGAAATAGCAAATGCGACACATACGCAGTGTGAAGCTGTTGTTTGTACAAATGGTTACATTACTGATCATACGTGTAATATATGTCCAGCAGGAAAAGAGTTGAATGGTTCAAAAACAGGATGTGATGATTGTCAAACTGGTTGGACATCCACGGCTGGAAGCGCTTGTCAAAAATGTAATCCTGGTTATACTTCAACGGATGGAATCAATTGTACGGCTTGTTCTGCAAATACAAAAGAAGTGGCTGGAGAGTGCAAACCTTGTGATACAAACTATGTGTCAGATGCTGGATCAACAACATGTCGTTGTCCAACTGAGGCTGGGTATGTGGAAGATGAAAGTGGTTGTCGT
>DFKH01000040.1 GCA_002373815.1 Alphaproteobacteria bacterium UBA3650 | reverse complement strand
CCGTATTTGCGTTTTTAAAACTCTGCCTTAGATATTTCATTTTTTTTCAGACCTTTTGGCTTCACTTTAAATGAAATATGACCCTATGTCAAGAAGAAAATATATTTTTTGTGTACCCATAATGCTTGTTTTGGATCAAATTCGTTCCATTTATAAGAGACAGGGGGACAAATGAGTGCTTATATTTTTGCAATTTTTGCAGTTTTTTGTTGGAGTTTTAACGTTGTCGTTGCTTCATCTTTAGTTGATAAGCTTACTCCATGGCAAATTGCTGGCCTTCGGTGGGGTATTGCATCAATTATAATATTTCCTTTTATTTTTAATACGTTAAAAAAGAATATAAAAGTATTACTTAAATATAAAACATGGCTTATTTGGACGGCTTTATGGGGCATTACCATATGTAATACCTGTGTTTACTATGCAGCTTATACTGTGAAACCTGTGACCCTCTCCTTAATTGGGGCGACTGGTCCTTTGTTCCTATTATTTTTCGCTTGGATACTGATGGGGAAACACTTATCTATGCGACAATTTTTAGGACTTTTCATAACTTTGGTGGGCGTTTGTTTGATTGTTTTACATGGGCGTGCCAAAAGTTTGGGCATAGGAAATATTCAACTGGGCGATTGGTGGATGCTTGGTACCGCCATTACTTTTGGTTATTATAGTTATCGTGTTGCGAATAAGCCAAAGGATTTGCCCTATTTACCTTTTTTATATGTTTCAATTATTCTTGGAACGATTATGTGTTTGCCATTTTTTATTTATGACACAATTCATAATCCTTTTGATTACAGCATCAATTTTACCCCAAAAATTATCTGGATTATGCTATTTATGGGATTGTTTAATTCATTATTAGCATACTTGGCATGGAATCGTGCCTTAGAAAAAGGTGATACGGTAAAGGTTGGGATGATTTATTATCTTATGCCCGTTTTTTCTAGTTTAGAAAGTTGGCTTATTTTGTCAGAACCATTAGAATGGATTCACCTCATTGGTGCCATTATTATTTTATATGGTATTATTTTGACTAACAAAAAATCTAAATCTGCTTAATTTCCACCGAGCCATCTGGCAGATCTTTGACCGTCAATCCTTTTGCCTTCAATGCATCGCGTATTTCATCGGATTTAGCCCAATCTTTGGCCGCGCGTGCCACTTTACGGGCATCTAACAAGGCTTGGACTTCGGCATCTGGCACATAGACTTCTTCTTTCATTTCGTCCATTTTTAAGCCAAACACAGTATCCATTTCCGATAAAATCGCCCATTTTGTGGCATTATTGATGTCGGCATCTTTTACCACTTCCCACATGACAGCCAACGCCTGTGGCATAGCCATATCATTAAAAATGGCAGCATCAAATTTATTCAAATAGCCTGCTTTTTTATCCTCATTCACAACACCAGACAGATTCTTTTTAATCTCAATCACACGAGATTTCAAATTGTTGAGAGCAGCCTGTGCTGAATCCAATGCTTCCCATGTAAATTGAAGTAAAGACCGATAATGAGCAGTCATTGCCAAATAGCGATAAGCCAATGGATCATAACCTTTTTCTTTTAGGGCTGGGATTGTTAAAATGTTGCCTAACGACTTGGACATTTTAATATCTTTTAGTTGCAAAAATTCATTATGTACCCAATAATTGACCCACTTATGCCCAAAGCAACCTTCAGATTGAGCCTTCTCATTCTCATGATGCACAGGGATATGATCCACACCGCCACAGTGGATATCAATATATTCACCCAGATATTTAGAGGACATCACCGAGCATTCAATATGCCAACCTGGATACCCCCTTCCCCATGGTGAATCCCACTGCAAAATTTGGTTTTCAAACTTGGAAGAAGTGAACCACAGTACAAAGTCGGTTGGATTGCGCTTGTTTGTATCTTCTTCCACACGTGCTCCATGCTGTAAGCCAGAAATATCTTTCCATGACAGCTCACCGTAATGACCAAATTTTACTGTGTCAAAATAGACATTACCACCAGACACATAGGCCAGACCTTTTTCTTCCAATTTTTTAACAAATTCAATCATATCTTGCACATGTTCAGTTGCCCGACATACTGTTCGAGGACGAATAATGTTCAAATCTTTTTCTTCTTCAAAGAAGTAATCTTCATACTTGCGCGCCAAAGCCAACACATCCATTTTTTCTTGTTCAGCGGCTTTTAACATTTTATCTTCACCTGTATCTTCATCGCTTGTTAAATGCCCCACATCCGTGATATTCATCACATGATGGACATCATAGCCAGCACGCACCAGTATCCGATGTAAAAAATCTTCGTTCAAATAAGTACGCAAATTACCAATGTGAGCATAACTGTAAACAGTTGGACCACAACAATACATACCCACCTTACCTTCGGTAATTGGTTTAAATTCTTCTAATTTACGGGTCAATGTATTATATAGTTTCATCGTTTACTCCTTTGTTCGGGACAAATTATAGCAATATCATATAAAAAGTCAAGATATTTATTTATGATTATCGGACAATACTTTCCTTTTTAAATTTCTCTCTTTTTGCCAACCTTTTGCAGCCAAATTGATTTTATCGTCATAGATTTTACGCCCTCGTTTTGGTGTTGCTACGACACCACAAATAATTTTCTTGCCACTTGCCACGATTTCTGGGATTTCCCATGTGTGTTCTTCCAATTTATAACGTGCCAAATCGGCAAATAGACGCGCTTCCATCATCTCACCAAAATTGGAATATTTGACAGTTGGTGCTTGAGAAAAACGTTTTAAAAATTCTTTAAATGCTTCTTTGTGTTCAGGTATCACATACCCTTTCCCTTTTAACAGCATTTCAAAACTTTCCCGAACAACAGGATTTTTCCAACCGCCACCAAATAAAATAATGGCTGGTGGTAATTTTATTTTTTCAGGGATCAATGTTAGGGCTTGTACTGCAATATAAGCAGCAAAATATTCCAAAGTATGAACTGCATCTTCAACACTGAGTTTGTGCTTTTTGATAGTCGCAAATACTTCATCTTTATGATAAAATTGAGGATCTCCAGATTTAGGTAAATCACGTTCATAAAATTTACGTCCAATATCAAATAATTCTTTCAATAAGGCTTTGTTTAATTTACCTTTTTTACCGTATTTACCATCTTTATCAAAGGTATCCTTTGTATTATTGCGAATAAAGTTATCAAGATATTCATTAAAAGGACCAGCATCTGTTCCAACTTGTGCTTTGCCATCCACAATCCACGCAAAATTAGAGGTATTTCCTCCATTATAATAGCATCCATCTCCTTCTGTTGTAGCGATGTGAGCATTGTGTGGTGGGACCAATGGCGCGCCATCAAAGCCAGCCATTAAAGGGGCTGAACGAAAATCATAAACAACCTTTATACCTGTTAGGTCAGCCAACATTTTGCCCGAACCAATTTGTAAGGTGTATGGCTTTGTTTTTTCAATCTTTGCTCGTGACGGAGGATTATGATCTAACGTTTTGCCATGAAATCCAATTGCATCAATTTTGGACTTGTCCAACTTAAATTTTTGACACATTTCATTGATGCATGCTGCTACCTGTTGTACATATTCATCATGAATACTCTTAAATTCTGGTAAAGATTCAATTTCTTGACGTGTTTTATCGGCGACAGCTGTACGCAATGCTTCCATCTTTTTTTGCATAGATTTCGTATAAGGGCTCGAAAAACAACAGATATCAGCCATTTTATCACCATCAAATTTAGTCAACACTAAATCGATGGCATCCATGCTGTTCCCCGTCATATTTCCGATAATGGAAAAGGTATTTTTCATATAGTCCCCCAACAATGACTAAATTTTATTTACCTTTGTGTTATGTTGTCTACCATATTTTTGTAATCTCTTCAGTGTTTGAGCCTGTAAAGCTTTTCGGACAAAACCACCATTTTCTTTTAATAAAGCTGATGCCTGTTTTGCTGACAAGCTTTTTGCTGCCATGACAACGGCTAGTGGCACTCCTTTGGTTGGCTCTTTCAAAAATTTTTGAGATTCAGCTAGACATTTTGTAGCCACTGGTACTTTTACACCCGCAATTTCGCAAATGGTGTGTATTGCCCTATCTCTTAGTTTTTCATTCATTACTCGTACATCAATCATCAAGTTTTCATATACTTTTCCAACTAATGTAAAGGCCCCTGTTGTAATCTGATTTAAAACCATTTTTTGGGCTGTTCCCGATTTCAAGCGGCTTGAACCTGTTAGGACTTCTGGACCAACAACTGGGTTAATAAAGATATCAGAAAAGACCTTTAATTTTGCTTCCGTGTTAGAGCTATAACCAATAGTTCTAATGCCCAATTGTTGAGCTTTTTCCAAAATTGCCAAAATGTAGGGAGCTCCACCGCCAGCAGAGATTCCCATCACAACATCTTTTTTGCTGGGCTTTAAGGCCATTAAATCCGAAATACCACCTTCACGAGAATCTTCTGAATCTTCTACTGAATAGCGTAAAGCCCGATCTCCTCCAGCAATTGTAGC
Source organism: Alphaproteobacteria bacterium UBA3650 (assembly GCA_002373815.1). GTDB lineage: Bacteria > Pseudomonadota > Alphaproteobacteria > CAAHEQ01 > UBA3637 > UBA3637. The sequence continues at coordinate 10,225 of DFKH01000040.1, read as the reverse complement.
AACAACTCCGTGTTCAACCCCAAAGGTTGGCCAGCACTCGGAGGCATCCAACACCGCCAGACGACCACTTGTGCCAGCGCCAAAATAAAGCAATCGTCCCCCCTTTTTTAATGCTTTTGCTACATTTTCTATGGCTTGTGCAATTTGTGGCAAACATTTTTTGACAGCCAATGCAACTTTTTGATCTTCGCTGTTCATTAAAGTGACTATTTGTAAAGCGGTCATTTCATCCAAATGCTTTGATTTTTCATTCCGCATTTCTGTGGTAAGTTGTTTTTTGTTCTTCATTTTGTTCCCTTTCTTATTCTTGGGTCATGCTAACATATTTTTTTGGGGAACACAATAAGAAATCAATTTTTTTGTTGACACTTAAATTTTTTTATTTTAAAATGAGAACAAAACAGGAACAAACAGCAACAAGGGAGAATATATGGTTACAAAAAAACAATTACAACTTTTTGATTTTATTAAAGAATATGTTTCAAAAAATGGCGTTGCGCCTTCATTTCAGGAAATGCAAAATTATCTTGGTTTAAAATCAAAATCAAATGTACATCGTCTGATTGGCGCTTTGGAACAACAACATTTATTGCATAGAACACCCAAAATGGCCCGTTCTGTTGCGCCGCAAGATACCATTGCAAACGATGTTATTCAAATTCCTTTGTATGGCAAAATTGCAGCTGGTCTTCCCATTGAAGCGGTTGCCAATGAAACAGAAACAATTTCTGTTCCTGCCTCTATGACTGGAAATGGCCAATATTATGCCCTCTTGGTTGAAGGAGATTCTATGATAAACGCGGGGATTTTAAATGGGGATACCGTTATTATTAGAAGAGCCAATCAAGCGAATGATGGAGATATTGTTGTTGCTTTGATTGATGGATATGATGTCACACTCAAACGTTTGCGCAAAAGAGCGAGTTCCATTGCTCTGGAACCTGCAAATCCTGCTTATGAAACGCGTATTTTTACAACAGATCGAGTTGAAATTCAAGGTATTTTATCTGGCTTAATGCGATCCTATTAAAAATTATTTGACTTTTTATCTTATATTATATAATATGAGTTTTGGTTGAGGTGAAGGATTTTTATGACAAATAAAGTTGATTTTGGTGATATTATTACAGCCATGGTGACACCCTTTGACAAAAATCAAAGTGTTGATTTGGATGAGATGGAGTTGTTGGCCAATCATTTACTAAAAACGGGAACAGATACACTTTTGTTGACTGGATCTACTGGTGAAGCGCATCAATTATCTGAGTCTGAGCGTGAGGCCATTGTTGATCGTATTCGACGTTATACTCCCAAAGGTGCTAAAATTATTGTGGCAACGGGTGATCCTTGCACAAAAACAGCCATGCATCGTACTGAAAAAGCTCTTGAATTGGGTGCTGATGGAGTATTAGTGGTCGTACCGGAATATATTAAGCCAGAACCAGAAGATATGCGCGCTCATTTTGGTGCTATTGCTACGGTGGCACAGGGGAAACCTGTTCTTATTTATAATATTCCAAGCCGAACAGGAAAAGAGATTTTGCCGGAAAACGTTGCCCAAATTGCACAAGACTATCCTAATATTATTGGCATAAAGCAAAGTTTGAATGATATGGAAAAGATATCTGAATTAAAAGAAAAATGTCCAAAAGATTTCCAGATTTATTCTGGAGATGATGCGTTAACACTTTCCATGTTAAAGCGTGGTGCCAAAGGCGTTGTTAGTGTTGCTTCACATCTTGAGGGGGATTTGATCTCTCAAATGATTTCTGCATACAAACAAGGTAAGGTTGAACGTGCAGAAGAAATAAACAAGCTTCTTATGCCTTTGTTTGATGTTTTGTTTATTCAAACAAATCCAAAGGCTGTGAAGTACGCTTTATATCTTCGAAATTTGATCACCACTCCACAATTGCGTTCGTTGCAACAATTGCGTCCGGAAAGCAAAGCAAAACTAAACCGTGTTTTAAATTATGATTTTCAATATGCAAAACGAAAATTTTTAGAGGATCGGTCCATTTTGAGCACGAAAGGTAAAAAAGGAACGAGATCTCTTTCATCCTATGGTCGTTGAGATGAGCAAAATTAAAAACATTTTTTGGGATGTAGATGGGGTGTTAGCAGATTTAAATCAGGCTTATTATACTTTTTTAACAGAGCATCCCTCTTATCGTGATCAATACAAAGATTTACAATTTAAGGATTTAGATAAGGTTTTACCGATAGATCCGAAGTATGGAGCGTAGAATTAAAAACACATCCGACATCGGGAACGCAGATGGATAAGGATTTTTGTCACAGTGAATTTTTTGAAAAACGTCCTCTTTATCCTGGTGTTATTGAGGCTTTAAAAAGGTTTCATCAATTGGGATATAAACAATTTACTTTGTCAGCAACCTTTAATGTTGAAGCCAAGAAAAAGCTTTTGAATAAATTGTTGAAAGATGTGAACGATTTTTTAACAATCGAGTGTGTTCAGCATGGTCAATTTATGCATGACACGGCAAAAGAAGAAAGTCTGAAAGCCTGCTTTGAAAAATACGCTTTAAATCCAGATGAAACTGTGCTTGTAGATGATCGAATCTATAATCAATACGCCGCTATTCATGTGGGAGCACACCCTATTCGTTATCGTTGCCCATTCACAACGGATTTACCTGATGAACTTAAATGGATTCCTGAAGTACACAATATGCAAGAATTAGAGGAACTTTTACAAAATGGTACGCTCAAATAAAAAATTATTGGTCATTTGGGATTTCGACGGAGTTATTGCAGACTCAGAAAAATTATGGGTTAAAGTTTGGTGTGATTTGCTGAAAAAAGAAAAAAATATTACGCTCACAAAGGATGAAAAGTTAAAACTCCTTGTTGGTGTGGCAAATAGAACAAAAAAACATAACCTACTCAAATATTTTCCAAATATCACTATTGATGAAAATTTTATGAAACAAATTATGAAAAATGAAATTGCCATAGGCTCCAAGTTTATGGAACCAATAGATGGTGTTGAAGAAGTTTTAAGGGACAGTCATTTTGCTCACTGCATTGCAACGGGTGCAACACATGAACAGCAAATGTGGAAGATGACAAAATTTAAATGGCTTAATAAATATATTAAAACAAAGAACCATTTTACAGTCGATATGGTAGAACATGGAAAGCCAGCGCCAGATCTTTTTTTGTTGGCTGCCAAGACAATGGGCTATGATCCTCAAAATTGTATTGTGATAGAAGATAGTCTTCATGGTATGCACGCTGCCAAAGCGGCAGGTATGAAATGTATTGCTTTTTTAGGGGCCGAAGGAAATAATACCTTAGCATATCGTAAAAAATCTATTCAAACTGGGGCAGATTATATATGTATGACAATGAGTGAAACTCACCATGTTCTGAAAAAAATATTGAAATAAATTTTCATTAAAAAAATAAAAATCAGTTAGAAATTTTCAATGCGTGATACAGATATTGTCTGAGGATACAGAGAGGTTGTTCCATTCCTTTATCAAATGCCACCGTATGTTTTACATTTGGTACAACATGCAATCGTAAATTTGGATTTTGCAACGCCTTTTGTATGTGGAAAGAATTTTCAACTGGAATTAAAGGGTCGTTTTGACCATGAAAAATTGTTATAGGTCCTTGATAATTTCGTATAAGAGGGGTTTTTGAAATTGTTGTCGTAGTAGCTATAAATAATTGGTGCAAAATTGCTAGTCTTTTCAATTGATTGTATGTTGCTTTTCTCTTTTTCAGTTTTTCTTCCACTTTTTGGTGTAAAAACTGATCTGCCTTCTTAGTCCAAGGGAATGAGGGAAGCTCACACGCTGGTGAGGTAAGTACAGCTCCTGCAATTTTTTCAGGTATCTTTTGCATCATTATTAAACTAATTAATCCTCCAAAACATGAACCGAATAATAAAAACTTTTCTTTTGGAAAACTTTCTAAAATAGATGTTGTTTTTGGAATAACGGAAGGTATTTGAAAGTTTTCAGAGCTTTTATATTGTTGGATGTATCTCGTATAATCTAATGCTATATAACTAATACTATTCATTAAAGCAAAGCGATGGAAGAAAATCTCTTGTTGTTGCTGAATAGGTGTTCCCAAGCCAGAAAGGAAAACCAAGCGAATGGGAGAATAATTACTGATATTCTTGTGGATCAGAGATGCTGTTTTATTAGAAGACATGTGAGAATTATACCACATAGGTGCCTATTTGTCAAATCATTCATAAAAAAAACGAATACCCGAAAGTATCCGTTTTTATTTTTTAAGTTTGGTCGGAGCGACTGGAATTGGAAATTCCCATTTCATGGGCCCCTTTCCGCCGATGATAAATCGGCTGGCGAACTGGTTCGACTCAATTGCTCTAAGCAATCTGTTTAAAAAAAATACCACCCAAACGGGTGGCTTTTTTTAAAATGGTCGGAGCGACTGGATTCGGACCAGCGACACCTTGCTCCCAAAGCAAGTACTCTACCAGGCTGAGCTACGCTCCGATTACGCACTATTATAACAAAAACAAAAATAAATTGCAAGAGGTTTTATTAAAAAATCTGATTAATTGCTAATTCCGTTTGATGTAAGACAAGTTGCCACCAACGTCCTACCCCACTCCAATTACGTGCTGCAAATGCCCAAATAAAGCCGAAGGTTAATAAATTCGCTGTTGGCAAAAATAGTGCAGAAAAAATCCAACCGGCCTTTGCAAAATCAGTTTGTTCGCCATGAATTTGCATCACATTGGATATAAGATGATAGCCAAATAACATGCCCAGAACAGGTACATACAAGTCTGGTAATGATTCGCCTACCCAATGCCAAATGACACTAAAAATAATCATTATAATTGGAAATGTTGGTACAAAATATGGTGCTAAAGTAATAAACCAATTACCTTCACCATAATATCCAAAGGATCCACCTTTATCTGGCTCTATGCTCATGGATTTGGGACGATGAAAAGTCAATAATGCAGCAAACATGTGGGTAAACTCGTGTTCAAAAATGGCAAAATGTGATCCATTAAGCCCTGGTATAATAAACCAAAGTACAATCATTCCCCCCATTGGGATGACAAAGTTCATAACAAAACGCTGATTCAACGTTGCGCGAATCAATGTCATGTCTGCCCGAAAAACTGGCAAGAACATTAAGATCATCAACAAAGCTAATGGCCACTTAAGATATTTAAAAATTATATTTATTATGCTCTGCATTTTGCTTTCCTTTCTTATTTTTTTATGCTACACTTGTTTTTAATAAAAGGAAAGAGGTTTTTTTATGAATTATACTGAATATTTAGTTATTTCGTTATTGATTATTGTATTAGTTTTGTGTGTTATAGCTGTTTTACGTTTACGAGTTTTGTTGCGTCCTTCACGTAATACCGAGGCATTGGAACATTTGGAGCGCATGATGCGTGCTGATGCGAAAGATTTGCGCGAAGAACTCACTCAAAACTTGATGAACTTTAATGATTCTATTCGACAATCTTTGGAACAACGTTTAGAAGTCATGCGCGCAACTGTTGATGAAAAATTGCACACAACATTGGAAAAACGTTTAGGCGAATCGTTTGCTCAGGTTTCTGAACGTTTGGAACAGGTTCATAAAGGTTTGGGAGAGATGCAGACACTGGCCAATGATGTCGGTGGTTTAAAACGTATTTTATCCAATGTTAAAACACGTGGAACATGGGGGGAAATGCAATTAGGAAATCTGCTTGCACAAATGTTAGCTCCAGATCAATTTGTTCAAAATGCCCATATCAAAGATGGTGGTGAAGTGGTGGAATATGCTGTTAAATTGCCAGATGACGTCCTTATTCCAATAGACTCAAAATTTCCTGTTGAGCCATACGAACGTTTGATTGAAGCTACCGAAAAAGCGGATCCAATTTTGGTTGAAAAATGTGTCTCTGAATTAGAAAAAGCCATTAAAATACAGGCTGCTAAAATTTCAGATAAATATATTATGCCACCTAAAACAACGAATTTTGCCATCATGTTCTTGCCAACTGAAGGACTGTATGCAGAAATTATGAAACGTCCCTCTTTAGATGATGAAATCCAACGCAAATATCGTGTAGCTATTACTGGACCTAGTACTCTTGCGGCCTATTTAAATGCCTTGCAAATGGGATTCAAAACATTGGCCATTCAAAAACGTTCTAGTGAGGTTTGGCAAATTTTAGGTCAAGCCAAGACTGAGTTTGATCGCTATGCAAACTGGATTGATCATTTGCGAAAAAATTTGGAACAAGCTCATAAAACATTGGATGAAGCGGATACACGTACACGAGCTATCAACAGAAAACTGCGACATGTCGAAACGGATGAAACTATACCTGAAAATGACACAAAATTATTAGGAGATTTTATGAATCAAGTGGAATAAAAAAAGAGGCACCTTAGTGCCTCTTAATGGTAAATAATCTCTGTTTTTATCTTCTATACATACCGCCAGTTATAAACACAATCATGCTATGATCCTTACGTTGATCTCTATGTTTTATTTTTCGCTTTTCCAATGCTTCTTGTTTCAAACGGCGTTGCATTTTATCCAAATTTGGCATAATCACTTCAGAGATATTTTGAATAACAGGACGTTCAAGTAACCATGTTTTACCAGCGTTCAAGCTACCAATTCGTTCCTGAGGATTCCAATGGAAAGACAGTTTTGAAGGCAAATGCATTTCTTCATCTGGATATCCTGAACAAATATGACGAGCGCTATAGGGCGTTTCAAAGAAGTCTGGTCCAAACTGCTCTTTCTGGATAAAAGATTTCTTTAAAATTGCAATTTTTTCATTTGCTGCATACACTGTCTCAGGTTGAGCTCCCTTACTCCAAGAAGTGATCGTTTCCACTAAATGTCCACGATAATCAGGGGCTACATATTCTATCTGCGCTTGTTTAGCAAGGACGATATCTACTCCTTTGAGAACTCGAGGAATAACATTCACACGTGTTGCCCGAATATCTAATACTTTTAATCCATCTGCTTCATAATATGACATTTTAGGAGGAAGTTTTATAATGTGTCGCATTGATAATCCTTTCATTCAAAAAAACGGGGCTATTATACACCCCGTTATATTTTTTGTCAAGTCTATTTTTATTTAGACTTTTTGATTACTGTTTGACCGCCCATATAAGGCTGCAATACTTTTGGAATCAAGACAGAGCCGTCTGCTTGTAAATTATTTTCCAAGAAAGCAATCAGCATCCGAGGCGGTGCAACAACTGTATTATTCAAGGTATAGGCAAAATATTTTTTACCATCTTTTCCTTGCACACGAATCTTCAAGCGGCGTGCCTGGGCATCACCCAAAGTCGAGCAAGAACCGACTTCAAAATACTTCTTTTGACGGGGCGACCACGCTTCCACATCGCAAGATTTTACTTTCAAATCGGCCAAATCTCCCGAGCAGCATTCCAAGGTACGTACAGGAATATCCAATGTGCGGAAGAAATCAACTGTGTTTTGCCACAATTGGTTATACCATTTCATATGGTCTTCAGGTTTGCACACAACGATCATTTCTTGTTTTTCGAATTGGTGAATACGATAGACACCGCGCTCTTCAATCCCATGAGCGCCCTTCTCTTTTCTGAAACAAGGAGAATAGCTGGTCAATGTGTATGGCAATTCTTCTTCTGGAATAATTTGATCAATAAATTTACCGATCATAGAATGTTCTGATGTACCAATCAAATACAAATCTTCGCCTTCAATTTTGTACATCATTGCATCCATTTCAGCAAAGCTCATGACCCCCGTCACTACTTGCGACCGAATCATAAATGGAGGTACATAATATGTAAAACCACGTCCAATCATAAAGTCACGGGCATAGGACAAAATAGCCGAATGTAAACGGGCAATATCGCCTTTTAAATAATAAAAGCCATTTCCCGCTACACGACGGGCCGCATCTAAATCTAATCCATCCAAAGATTCCATTAAATCTGTATGGTATGGAATTTCAAAATCAGGCACTTTGGGTTCCCCAAAGCGTTCCACTTCCACATTTTCGGTATCGTCTTTTCCCACAGGCACAGATGGATCAATGATATTGGGAATCACCATCATACGTTTTGTAATTTCTTCCTGAAATTTGGCTTGTTCAGCCTCTAATTCCACAATTTTATCACCAATCTGTTGACTTTCTGTTTTAATGACTTCAGCTTCATCTTTTTTACCCTGCCCCATTAAAGCACCGATTTGTTTAGAGAGAGAGGTTCTTTTGGCGCGTAAGGATTCAACTTCAGTGATAGCTGCACGATTTTTTTTATCTAAATCAATCACTTCATCAACTAATACTAATTTTTGATCTTGGAATTTTTTCTTAATATTTTCTTTGACCATTTCAGGATTTTCCCGAATGAGTTTAATATCTATCATTTTCTCTCTCCTTTAAATAAAGATATTTACAAAGCCCGCAAAAATGGGATACAGCGTGCCGATAAACCAACCGACAAGATCCAATCCCATCATGGGCAACAGGAATAATACACCAATTAAAATAAAAAGTCCATACTTTTCTGATTCTGAATATAAATTTGCATACTTTTGAGGCAAAAGTGACCACACGATCCGTCCTCCATCCATTGGCAAAATCGGTAATAAATTAAAGCAACATAATACCAATGAAAAGGTCACTCCATTACGAATATTTAAGACAAACCATTCGGTAAAAGTACTCTCTAATGGAAATAGCCACAATCCCACGCGTCCAATCAAGACAAAAGCGACGGCTAATAATAAATTAGCCATTGGACCTGCGGCAGCGACTAATCCTGTATCGCGTTTGGGATTATTGAGCCGTGAGAAATCGATCGGAACTGGCTTTGCCCAACCAAAGAGCATAGGTGATTTAATCAGCCACAAAAATAATGGCACAACAGCACTGCCGATTGGGTCAAAATGTTTCACTGGATTTAGGTTCAAGCGTCCCATCAACCAAGCTGTTTTATCCCCCAATTTCATTGCCACATAGCCATGAGCAACTTCGTGCAAAATGATGCATAAAAGAAGCGGAATAATCCAAGTTGTCAAGGTATAAATTGAAGTCATTTTTGTCTCATTTTACAGGAATACAGTCTTGTTTCTTCTTTTTTAATTTTGCGCATAAATTTTCCACCATTTCCTTGGTTGAAAACTCACCCACTTGTAGACGCCAAAAAGTTCCCTTTCCTGGAATCGTAGCGGATATAATTTGATATGGCATATCAGACAGTAAGGCCGCCTGTTGTTTAGAAATTGTCTTCCATGAAGAGTCGACCTTGGCTTTACTTGCCGATGACAACAATTGGGCACGCCAAATTGGTCCTGTTGTTTTTGGCTTTTCAACCACAACTTCTGGCTTTTTATCTTGAATTTCAGATGGTTTTTCTTGAGGAACGGCAGGAATTCCCTCTGTAACGATTGGAGTTGTTGCCACCTCTTCAGCGATTTCTGTTTGTTCTTCAATTACAGGTGTTTCGTTTTCATCAACAGCTATTGTCTCTTCAATTGGAGGTAAAACATCATCATCAGGTAAAGGAGCTTCCTCAATCAGAGGTTGTTCAGCCTTTAAGACAACCTCTTCTTTATGTTCTGGCTCAATTACTTCAGTAGGCAAAAGGGGTTGCTCTGGTTCTGGGAACAAACTTTCTACAACTGGTTCAGGAGCTGTTTCAGCATTACGGTTATAAACGACTTTATCTCTATCGGGAATGTTCAATCCTCCTGGATTTTCTGGTTGTACTTTTACAGGCGTAGGAGTTGGAGAAATAACAACTATTTCTGAGGCTTCCATTTCTGGCAAGCGTTTAGTCAGGGCAAATATGACAACGCCCACAATTGCGATACACAAGGCAAGAACGATCCAAAATAATCTTTTAGATTCCTTTTCCTCAGAAACAGGAACAGCACGAAATTGGCTTAAATATTTTGGCAAATCAATATCTTCAGCTTGATTAGGTTCAGTTTTTGTAATATTCTGTTGCCGTTCCACCAAGCTTTCTGAAAAAGTTTTAATTTTTTCAAATTCGTCCATTTTGTTCCCTTTCTTGCTCTCATTGTAATCATTTTTTTTCTTTTGACAAGCATTTTATTTATTTTTTATAAAAAAACTCTTGACGATTTTATTTTTTTGCGCTATTCTATGTCGGCTATCAGGAAATGCGGATATGGCGGAACTGGTAGACGCAACGGACTTAAAATCCGTTGGAGG
>DFKH01000089.1 GCA_002373815.1 Alphaproteobacteria bacterium UBA3650 | reverse complement strand
AATGGGTATTGCCAAAGATGTGGATGCGGAAATTGTTCAAGGGTTGCGTAATAACTTTAATGGTGAATGTTCCGAAGTTGGGATGTATTTGGCTATGTCCCGTCAAGCCTTGCGGGAAGGTTATCCAGAAATCGCTATGGCATTAGATAAAATTGCCCATGAAGAAGCCGAACATGCTGCCCGTTTTGCTGAAATGTTGGGTGAATTAGTGTCTGCTGATACCAAAGCCAATTTGGAAAAAATGTTGGCAGGTGAAAATGGCGCTTGCCATGGAAAGACAGCTATTGCCAAAAAAGCCAAAGAATTGAACTTGGATGCCATTCACGATACTGTGCATGAAATGGCGCGTGATGAGGCTCGTCATGGCAAAGCGTTGGAAGCATTATTAAAACGCTATTTTTAACTGTATTTTAATCTTGACAAAAAAGTGAAACTCCCGTATGCTAAGTCAAAACAAAACGGGAGTTTCTTTATGTTTAAAGATCTAGAATTTCAAGGCAAATGGCGGTCGTATCAACAAGCAATTTTGGATGATTTGGAAAGTCACATTGAGGACGAAAAATTGCACATTGTGGCGGCACCGGGGGCTGGTAAAACCATCTTAGGGTTAGAGGTTATTCGGCGTATCGGTAAGCCTTGTTTGATTTTAACCCCTACCATTACCATAAAACATCAATGGGCTTCCCGTTTAAAGCAAGCTTTTATGACGGATTCCAAATTGGCGGATGAGATGATTTCCACCAATATTTTGGCACCTAAAACAATTACCCTTTCAACCTATCAAGGATTGTTGGCCGGCTTAAGTGGTAAGGTGGAAAAGGATGTCCAAGAAGAATTGACGGATGAACAAGTGGCCGCCTTAGAGAAACAAGCAGAAAACAAAATGGAAAAATTGTCGCGCTTAAATGATGAAAAAGCGATGCACCTGATCGAAATTTTGAAAAAAGCCAAAATAGAAGTGCTGTGCTTGGACGAGGCTCATCACCTGCGCAAAGAATGGTGGAAAGCATTGGAATATGTGATGGAACATATGGGATTAAAAAAGACGGTGGCTTTAACGGCAACACCACCTTATGATGTGGATCGTCATGAATGGGATAGATATGAGGCCTTGTGTGGCCCGGTGGATGCAGAGATCAGCATTCCTGAGTTGGTGCAAGCAGGAGATTTGTGTCCTCATCAAGACTTGATTTATTTTGCGCATTTGCGCGAAGAAGAAAAGCGAGCTCTTACCCAACATGAACAGGCGGCGCAAAATTTCGTAGCTGATTTTTTGAATAATAAAGAATTGGGAAAGCTGATTCAAAATTTGCCCTTTTGGACAAATGCAGAATCTTATTTAGACGAGTTATTTGATGATCCAGAATTTTATTTGGCCTTAGCAAGTTATCTAAAATCACAAAAACAAGAAATCGCAAAGTCCTTTTTAGATGTGTTTCAAGCAACAGGGGAGGAAATACCCAAACTCACATTGTCCGAGATTGAGCGTATTTTAAATGGACTTGTTTTTAAACATAAGGAAAAATATCCAGAATTAGAAACAGAAATCAATGCACTTCATCAAAAAGCGGCAAAAGCCAATTTAATTGAAAATAAATCCATTCAAATTGAACACAATGCCAATGTGTCCAAAACATTGGCCCGAAGTTTGGGAAAATTGGATGCGATTGAAGAAATTGTAAAGAAAGAATATGCGGATTTAGGGACCAATTTGCGGATGGTTATTTTGGCTGATTTGATAAAATTAGACGCCTTTGAATCAAAGGTCGATGCCTTAGGCGTTGCCCCAATTTTTGCTAAATTAGAGGCTTTACATCTTGAAAACGCCCACATAGGTATCTTAACCGGACAGATTATTTTGCTTCCAAAGAATCAGCAAAAGTCCCTACAAAAATTAATGGAGAGTGCAGGTTTAAATCCATCAGATGTTTCGTTTGCTAGCTTTAAGTATTACTCGAATTATGTAGTAGTAAAAGCTAAAGAAAAAGCAAAAACAAAGATCGTTGATTTAATAACAGAACTGTTTAATACAGGGGGGCTGACCATTATGGTTGGAACTCAGGCACTATTAGGAGAAGGATGGGATGCTCCTAGTATAAACTCATTGATCTTGTCTAGTGCGGTTGCTTCGTATATGTTGTCTAACCAAATGCGTGGACGAGCTATTCGCATTGATAAAAATAATCCGAATAAAATATCCCATATTTGGCATTTGGCGAACATTAAAGTATTCAATATCGTTGACAATTTCAAAGGTGAAGAGGGGGATATCGGGGGCGACTATGACTCTTTATCACGCCGTTTTGCTGGATATGAAGCCCCAGATTTATTGCCACCTTACAACATCACAAATGGGATAGATAGGTGTTTGTGGGGAACAAAAGCCATAAAGTTAAAAGAAAAAAAGTTGGATGAGTTTAATAAAAAAGCACTTGCCTATACACGAGCCGAAACAAAAACAGCGTGGGAAAAGGGCATTCGTGTTGATTCAAAAGTGGGCATAGGTTCTGTCAAACAGGAATTGGATACAAACAACAAAGTAAAAGCTTTGCCATTTGTAGATGCTTATTTTACCATGTTGGTGGCGTATGGATTTATCGCTTATCAAGCATGTAAAATTGCTTATGATAATGCCATGCCACTTTGGGTATATGGTTTAATTGTTGGCGCATTTGTGGTGGCAATGACCTTGCCTACGTGGAAGCTGTTACGGGCAGGGCGCCCCGAAAAAATGCTGGAACAAATTGCCCAAGTGATGTTAGAAACGTTGTATGATTTGGATATATTGACAACCTCACCAAGGGCTGCTTTGTTAAAAGTTAAAAAAATTCCTGGTATTCATTATACGGTGAGTGCCATTGGTTTGAATCAAAAAGAGAATCATATTTTTATCAATGCGATGAAACAATTTTTGGATCCAATTGATAATCCCAGATATTTGTTGGTGCGTCAAAATACAAATGTGAAGTGGTGGCAACAACGGGACTATCACGCTTTGCCAGATATTATTTCTGAAAACAAAGAAATGGCAAATACCTTTAAGAATAACTGGCAAAAACATATTGGGTATTGTCAAGTCGTTTATACGCGCAATGTGGCAGGTCGGATTTTAATGTTGAAATCCAAAGCAAAAGCCTATTCTAGCATTAATACAACATACGCTGACAAGATAAGTCGGTGGAGTGAAAAGTTAAATCATATAGTTTAAAGGAGAAACAAAATGACACATTATACATATCATACACAACTGGTTTGCTCAAAAACAATTGATTTTGATATTGAAGACGGTAAGTTGCATAATGTCCATTTTTTGGGCGGTTGCCCAGGTAATTTATTGGCTATTGGCAAATTGGTTGAAGGAAAAGATGCCAAAGAAATTGCCGACAAATTGCGTGGAAATGATTGTGCGGGTAAGGGAACATCTTGTGGTGATCAATTAGCTAGGGCTATTGATGGTGCACTCAAATAGTTCAAATCGCTAAATTCAACTAGGGAACGGCTCTTTTTTATGCTTGCTTTTATTTTATATGAACTACATAAAAAATGAGTTGACAATTTATTTTTGTTTATATACAATGTCATTGTGTTAGGTTAAGACTCTGATTGAATGGGATGAGTTCTTAATCTTATCAAAATAAATTGGAGAAGCAAAATGCCAAAAGTTTCTGTTCTAATGCCTATTTATAAGACTAAACCTGAATATTTAAAAGAAACTATTGATAGTGTTTTGTCTCAAACATTTACGGATTTTGAGTTTTTAATGTTGGATGATTGTCCGACAGATGATAGAGCTGATATTGTTAATGCCTATAAAGATGCCCGAATCACATACATAAAAAATGAACGTAATCTTGGAATTACTCCTTCTAGAAACAAGTTAATGCAACTGGCAAAAGGGGAATATTTTGCCGTTTTGGATCATGATGATGTTTGTTTGCCAACCAGATTTGAAGAAGAAGTCAAATTTTTGGATGAACATCCTGAAGTGGGTGTTGTCGGGTGTTGGGTTGAAAGATTTCCAAAAACTAAAATTGCATATTATCCAGAATCAAATGAACAAATTGAAGTGTATTTAATGCAGGGGTGTGCTGTGGCACATACAGCGGCCATAGTGCGTAAATCAGTTTTGAAAGATCTTCAATATGAAGAAACTTATAGTCCCTCGGAAGATTATTGTTTGTGGTGTAGGTTGATTGGAAAAACAAAATTTCATAACATTCCCAAGGTGTTGATGAAATATCGTTGGTATGAGGGCAATACCAGTAAATCTCAAGCAGATAAAATGGCCCGTGTTACAAAAGAATTACATGAAATCGTGCGACATGAACATCCTGATATTTGGGCAAATGTTTGTGAAAATGTGCCACATATTGTGCGTATGAGATTGTTCGGTTTTATTCCTGTTGGTAAATTTCGGCAAAATGGGAATAGACGCAAAGGTATTTTGAGATATTTACCTTTTATTAAAACTAAAATGAAAGTTGACTTGAAATGAAGGGAATTATATTAGCAGGTGGCAGTGGTACCCGACTTTATCCACTTACAAAGGTTGTATCAAAACAGTTGTTGCCTGTTTATAATAAACCAATGATTTATTATCCTTTGGCGACATTGATGTCTTTTGGAATAAGGGACTTTTTGATTATTTCAACGCCACAAGATACACCTAATATTCAGAAATTATTGCAAGATGGAAAAGATTTTGGCATATCTATCCAATATGCTGTTCAAAAAGAACCAAAGGGGATTGCACAAGCTTTTACAATTGGTGCTGATTTTGTGGGTAATGATGATGTTGCATTGATTTTAGGCGATAATATTTTTTATATGGATGAGCAATTGCTCGAATTTAAAAAGGAAGTTGAAAAAAACAAAGGGAAAAATGCTACAATTTTTGCGTACCATGTGTCGGACCCAGAAAGATTTGGTGTGGTGGAATTTGATAAAAATAATAAAGCCATTTCAATTGAGGAAAAGCCTAAGATTCCTAAGTCAAATTATGTTTCTGTTGGCCTGTATTTTTATCCCCCTGATGTAGTTCAAAAAGCAAAATCTTTGAAACCGTCTGCTCGTGGGGAATATGAAATTACAGACTTGAATAATATGTATTTAAGTGACAAACGAATGAATGTTGTACCAATGGGACGTGGCATTGCTTGGTTAGATGCTGGTACCTTTGATAGCTTGTTAGAGGCAGGAAGTTTTGTTCAAATTTTAGAGCAAAGGCAAGGTCTTCAAATGGCTTGTTTGGAAGAAATTGCATTGAAAAATCATTTCATTGAAGGAAATCAAATGAAACATCTTATCTGTAAACAAAAAAACAATTCTTACAGATCGTATTTACAAAGTATACTGAGGGACAAACATGAACTTTATTAAAACAGCGATAGATGGTGTCATTATTGTTGAACCAAAAATATTTAAGGATAATCGTGGTTATTTTTTTGAAAGCTATAATGAAGCTGAATTTGTTAAAAATGGAATTCCTAATCGCTTTGTTCAAGATAATCAATCCATGTCATCTTATGGTGTGGTAAGGGGGTTGCACTGTCAATTAGGAGAACATGCACAGGCAAAATTAGTTCGTGTGTTGCAAGGAAAGGTATTAGATGTTGCTGTTGATGCAAGGCCTAATTCTCCTACTTTTGGGCAACACGTGGCCGTTGAATTATCTAGCGAGAACCAAAGACAGTTATTTATTCCTCGTGGATTCTTGCATGGTTTTTCTGTTTTATCTGAAACGGCTGTTTTTGCCTATAAAGTAGACAATTTGTGGTGTAAAGAAAGCGAATTTGGTATTCGCTATGATGATCCAGAAATTGGGGTGGATTGGCGCATACCTGCGGATAAAGTAATTACTTCTGAAAAAGACAGATTTGCAAACAAATTAAAGGATATACCTAATGAATAATGTGTTGATTACTGGGGCAAAGGGACAATTAGGAATGGAACTTTCCAAGTTGCTTCCTGGTGCGATTTT
The DNA here is from genome assembly GCA_002373815.1 of Alphaproteobacteria bacterium UBA3650. Taxonomy (GTDB): domain Bacteria; phylum Pseudomonadota; class Alphaproteobacteria; order CAAHEQ01; family UBA3637; genus UBA3637. Next base: position 5,186 of record DFKH01000089.1, on the reverse strand, counting down.
GACTGATGTTGCCGAATTAGATATTACGGATATGAATGCAGTTCAAAAATTTGTACAGGGTAATCACATAGATACAATTATCAATTGTGCTGCCTATACAGCCGTGGATAAAGCCGAAGAGGATGTGGCTTTGGCCGAAAAAATCAATGTATCAGGTCCTGAAAATCTGGCTAAAACAGGATGTAAAATCGTGCACATTTCTACGGATTATGTTTTTGATGGGAAAGGGTACAAACCTTATACTCCAGAAGATGAACCGTGCCCCATTTCTGTTTATGGTAAAACAAAACGAGCAGGGGAATTGGCAGTTTTAAAATATGCAAAAGAATCTATTATTATTCGAACTGCGTGGTTGTATTCTCCCTATGGCAACAATTTTGTAAAAACAATGCGTCATCTTGGGGCGGAAAAAGAAAGTTTAAATGTCGTGAATGATCAAATCGGTACACCAACCTATGCTGGTGATTTGGCAGAAGCAATTGTGAAAATTTTGCCGCAAATTTCTGAAACGACAAAGGGGATTTATCATTTTACAAATGAGGGGGTGTGTTCATGGTATGATTTTGCGACAGAGATTATGGAAATGTCAGGCCTGAAATGTCAAGTTAATCCAATCCCATCAAGTGCTTATCCTACAAAGGCAATCAGACCTTTTTATAGCGTTTTAGATAAGTCTAAAATCAAAGAAGTTTTTGATATCCAGATTCAACATTGGAAGAAAGGGTTAGAAAAGTGTTTAAAAAAGTTTTAATGTTGAATTTTGCTTGGCTATTGGAATTATAACTGCAAGGAGTAGTATTTAAAATGAAATCTATTTTAGTTCATTGTCATATTTATAATGTTCAATTTTGGGAAGAGCTGAAAGAGTGTATTCATAATGTTGAACAATATCCCATGGATTTATATGTGACTATGGTTGAAAATCATGAGGATATTCAAGACGATATTTTGAAAAATTTTCCGCACGCAAAGGTCCAAATTGTTGAAGGTCGAGGTTTTGATGTCGGTCCGTTTATACATGTATTGAATCAAGTTAATTTAGATCATTATTCATACATTATTAAATTGCATACAAAGCGTGATTTACCAAAAGAAGGAATCGGATTTAGAGGGATGTATTGGAGTGAATGGCGAAATAATTTATTGAAGCCTTTTCGTAGTAAGGATATGGTGTGTCGTTATATAGAAAATTTAGAAAAATCTCCAACAGTTGGAATGACAGCCTATTACAAATTATTTATAAACAATACTTTTGATAAAAATTTTGATAAAAACACTTATAAAAGTTTTAAATTATTTTTGCATAATAATGGATTGAAAAATATACCTTTTCAATATGTTGCAGGCACAATGTTCATAGCCAGAGCTAGTTTGTTTAAGTATATTCAGGATATGAAATTTTCTTTGAAGGATTTTTCACCTTCAAATAGAAAAGAAAAGGGTGATTTAGCCCATGTTTTTGAACGCTTCTTGGGATACATGATTTATCGTCAAGGATTTATTATATCAGATGGCGCAGTTTCAACAAGGAAACAGCAACTGTATCATCAAAAAATCTATTTAGAAAACCTTCTAACAGCTGTGGTTCGTTTGTTTTGGCAAAAAAAGGTAACCAGTTCAGGAAAATTATTGATAAAAATTTTAAAAATTCCAGTTTATAGGAGGAAACATGTATCAACTGATTAACTTTACGGTTCGTGGGGATTATCAAGGGAATTTGGTGCCGATTGAGGCGGAAAAAGATATTCCTTTTAAAATTAAACGTGTTTATTACATTTGGGGAACTGATTACAATGCTGTTCGTGGGCATCATGCGCACAGGAAGTTGGAACAAGTTATTATTCCTATTGCAGGAAATTGCGATTTTATTTTGGATGATGGGAAAAAACGTGAAACAGTGCATTTATACAGTCCGAATCAAGGCTTGTACTTAAAACATAATATTTGGCGTGAATTTACTCATTTTTCAAAAGATTGTGTGGTGATGGTACTGGCCAGTGAACACTATGATGAGGGGGATTATATCAGAGATTATGAACAATTTAAAAAAGAGGTGGCAAAATGATTCATCCTTTATCTGACGTTCAGACCAAAGACATTGGGGAAAACACTAATATCTGGCAATTTTGTGTGGTTTTACCCAAGGCGAGAATCGGTCAAAATTGCAATATCTGTTCGCATTGTTTTATTGAAAATGATGTTGTTATTGGTGACAATGTAACGATTAAATGTGGAGTTCAAATTTGGGATGGCATGCGCATAGAAGATAATGTTTTTATTGGTCCAAATGTTACTTTTTGTAATGACCGACACCCGAAGTCACGCAATAAAGATTGGGTGTTAGAACCTGTTATTATAAAAAAAGGGGCAATGATAGGGGCAAATGCCACGATTTTACCGGGCGTTACAATTGGTGAAAATGCAATTATTGGTGCAGGCGCCATTGTAACCAAAGATGTAGCAGATAATGATATAATTATACAAAAAACGAGGTAATTAAATGACAAAATTTACTCTAATGACATTTATCAAAAATTTAAAATATTTGGGACGTTATAATTTAAAAAATATCCAACAAGGATCTGCTCATATCAATACTCTTATTAGCGAGACACAATTAAATAATGCTTTGGATAATTTGGTTTATGAATTACCTTCTTTGTTTAGACATTCCAAAACAATATTTCGGCCTAAAATTAAAAATTTTGAAGAAACATTAGATGAATTGATTAATCAAAATAAAAGTTTGATTCGTTTTGGAGACGGTGAAGTTCTTATAATGGAAAATAGAGCTATCGGATTTCAGGACGCTAATCCAATTTTAGCAAAAAGGTTACAAGAAATAATTAAAACAGATGATCCAAATTTAATGATTGGCATCAATTATCATTATTTTTATTCAGATTTATTGAATTTTTTAGATTATCCTAAATTTGTGTATAGGACATTTATGAATGAAGTTAGATCTCGTTTAAATAAACATCTTGTTCCAAATAAACAGTACTATACAGCTGGTTTTACGTCTGTATATCAAACATTTAATGAATACGATTTTGAACAATTTTATAATCGAGTAAAAAAGATATGGCAAAATAAAGATATTACTATTGTTTGTGGCGACAAGACTTTTGAAGATATTGACTATAACATATTTGAAAGCGCAAAATCTATTCAATATATTTATGCTCCCTTTGACAATGCTTGGGAAAAATATGATAAAATATTAGAGGAATCAAAAAAAACTGATAAAAGTAACCTTGTTATTGCTATTTTAGGACCAACCGCAAAAGTTTTATGTTTTGATTTATATCGTTTGGGGTATAGATGTCTAGATTTAGGTCATATTGCAAAAGATTATGATTGTTTTATGAAAGCTACATTAAGAAACAAAAAAACAATTGGAATTTTTTTTGAAAACTAATTTATAAAGGGAAAGGGAAAAAGATGTTCAAAAAGATTGATTTAACAAAAGTAAAATTAATTATTTGGGATTTGGACGAAACCTTTTGGAAAGGAACTTTATCAGAAAGAACCCAAGTTGTAATAGAGAAAAATGTTAAATTAATTAAGAAATTATCAGAAAGAGGCATTATTAATTCAATTTGTTCAAAAAACGAAATTTCAGCAGTAAAAAAAGAATTTTCAAAACAAGAATATCAAAATATTTTTGATTTTTTTATCTTTCCTTCAGTTGATTGGTCTGCCAAAGGCCAACGTATCAAACATTTAATTTCAAAAATGCAACTACGCCCACAAAATGTATTGTTTATAGATGATAATATAGGTAATTTACAAGAAGCAAAATATTATAATCCTGATTTACTGGTTTCAACGCCAGATATTATTCAATTGCTGGAAAAAAGAGTGTTATCATTGGGAAAGGATGATAGAAATTTATCAAGACTAAATCAATACAAAATATTAGAAAAAAAACATCAGGCAAAAGAACAGGCTTCCTCAAACAAAGATTTTTTACGCGAAAGTCAAATTAAAATATCAATTTTTTCAGATTGTATTTCGCAAAAGGAACGAATTTTAGAATTGATAAACCGGTCAAACCAAATGAATTATACAAAAATTCGACTTACAGAGGATGAATTGCTGTATATTTTACAAAACAAAAGCATTGAAAATGCATACATCACTGCTAAAGATAAATATGGCGACTATGGAATAATAGGTTTCTATTCCTTAGATATAAAATCTAACAAACTTAATCACTTTGTTTTTTCTTGCCGAATTTTAGGAATGGGAATTGATCAGTATTGTTATCAAAAATTAAAATTCCCATCACTTGATGTGGTTGGAGAAATATCGTCTCACGTTGTTCCTAAAAAAACTGTAGATTGGATAACTATTGATGAACAGTTATCTGTTAGGTCAAACAATTCACCTAAGGAATATCAACCTAAGGTCTTATTTAAAGGTCCGTGTGATTTAGAAAGCGTTCTCCCTTATTTACAGGGAATATCCATTGAAACAGAATTTATTCATCCAAACAATAATGAACCAGGAACAGTCGCACAACAATGTTTAAATCATATTGTTCAAGCTCATAAATTTTCAAAAGAAAAATGTTGCAATATTATCCAAAAAACTCCTGTTTTAAGTTCTTATGATTTTACAACAAAACTATTTTCTGAAAGATATGAATACGTTTTTTTATCGACACTTTTAGAGGGAGAAATTGCCTTATATAGACATAAAAAAGAAGGGTATTTCGTATCTTATGGATTGACAGATTATGAATTTACTAATCCACAAAATTGGAAACTCTTGTTAGACAAAAATTTTCCATATAGTGGTGGAGTTCATTTTACAACAGAAATGCTGAAAAAATTATCAGAAGATTTTGAATATATGGGATTGCCATCCGAACAAAATGTTTTGGACAATATCATTTATATCAGAAAAAATTTACCTTCTTCAACAAAATTAGTGTTAATTCTTGGTTGTGAAATTGATTGCATAAAAAACACAATTCCAGGGTATAAAAATTCCAGTGTTTGCTACAAAAAGAATAATAAACTTTTAAAAGAAAAATTAAAAGGATATGATAATATTGAATTTATAGAGATCTCAGATTGTATTGAGTCCCAATCAGATTTTATAGATTGTGTTAACCACTATACTAGACAGGTTTATTATAAGCTAGCACTTAAAATAAATAAAATTCTTTCAAAAGA
>DFKH01000035.1 GCA_002373815.1 Alphaproteobacteria bacterium UBA3650 | reverse complement strand
CCTGATAGAGAGGGAGAAGCCATTGCATGGCACGTTGTCCAAGAATTAAAACGCCGTAAAAAATTAAAACCAGATATGCCTGTTTATCGTGTTGTTTTCCACGAAATTACAAAGAATGCCATTTTAGAAGCCATGAAAAATCCACGCGAAATTGATATGCAATTGGTGGATGCTTATTTGGCTCGTCGGGCATTAGATTATTTAGTGGGCTTTAACATTTCTCCCCTGCTTTGGAAAAAATTACCTGGTGCAAAATCCGCTGGTCGTGTACAATCTGTCGCCCTGCGTCTAGTTTGCGAGCGAGAAAACGAAATTGCCGCCTTTAAGCCACAAGAATACTGGGGAATTGATGTTGATTTAGATACACCAAGAGCAGAAACATTCAATGCAAAATTGACGCATTTGGACGGAAAAAAACTTGATAAATTTGATTTAAAAAACAATATAATAACTGATGAAGTTAAACAAAAAGTTGAATCAACTATTTTTCATGTTGGGACCATTGAAAAAAAACAAACAAAGCGCAATCCTGCCCCCGCCTTCACCACCTCAACCTTGCAACAAGAAGCAAGCCGAAAATTGGGATTCGGTGCAAAAAAAACAATGCAAATTGCTCAAAAATTATATGAGGCTGGTTTAATTACTTATATGCGTACTGACAGCATCAATTTATCTGAAGAAGCTATCAAAGTCATTCGCGATTTGATTAAAACAGACTATGGCGATAAATACTTACCAGACAAGCCCCGTATTTATAAAAACAATAGTAAAAACGCCCAAGAAGCGCACGAAGCAATTCGTCCTACAAATGCGACACGCAAACCTGAAAGTTTGGACGTAGATCTGGATGGACGCAAGCTGTATGAGTTGATTTGGAAACGTACTGTCGCTTGCCAAATGGAATCCGCCCTGTTAGATAAAGTCGGCATTGATATCCCATCACAAGATGGCAAAATTCAATTGCGTGCCACAGGTCAAACAATCGCCTTCCCTGGCTTCATTAAAGTCTATAAAGAAGATTTGGATGACGATAAGGGCGAAGATGATAATGCACTTTTGCCCCCAATGAATGAAGGTGAACAATTAACGACAAAAGAAGTTCATGCGGATCAACACTTTACCGAACCCCCTCCTCGTTTTTCTGAAGCCAGTTTGGTAAAAAAATTGGAAGAATTAGGTATCGGACGTCCTTCCACCTATGCTACAATATTGTCTGTTTTACAAGAACGCGAATATGTAAAATTAGTCAACAAACGCTTTGTACCAGAAGATCGAGGTCGTATTGTGACGGCCTTCTTGGAAAATTATTTTAATCACTATGTGCAATATGACTACACTGCAGGTATGGAAGACAAATTGGATAACATCACAAACGGCTCAGTTAAATGGAAAGATGTTTTACAAGACTTTTGGGCGCTATTCAATAAAACCGTAAAAGAGGCAGAACCACACAAAATGGGGGAAGTGCTAGAAACAGTTGCAAAGACATTGGAAAAGAATCTGTTCCCGACACCCGAATCTCGTCAGTGTCCTGAATGCAAAACAGGCACACTATCCTTACGCGTCGGACGCTTTGGCGCTTTTATTGGTTGTTCGAATTACCCCAACTGCAAGTACACAAAACAATTTGCAACTATTGAAGCCGAACGTGATGAAAATGGTAATCCCATTGAACCAACGGTAGATACCGAAAGCAAAGTTTTTGAATTGGGCAAAGATGCAAATGGCACAGACATTTCTGTGCGCAAGGGACCTTATGGTTGGTATGTGCAACAAGGTATGGGCAAGGACGCCAAACGTGTCAGTTTATCAAAATCTATGAAACCTGAGGATATCGATATTAAAATGGCTTTAGGGCTATTATCTTTACCTCGTCCACTTGGAAACGATCCAAAAACAAATGAACTGATTGAAGCTGGTATCGGTCGCTTTGGACCCTATGTCAAGCGCGGAAAAACCTTTCAATCTTTAACACCAGAGGACAATGTGTTAACAATAGATTTGCCACGTGCTTTAGCACTTCTTTCCAATGCTAAAGAAAAACCAAAAGCAAAAGTGCTCGGCAAATGGCAGGATCAAGAAATTACCTATCAAGCTGGTCGCTTTGGTCCCTATGTCAAATGGGGACGCATCATGGCAAGCGCAAAAAAAGATGGTACAGTTCCTACATTAGACGAAGCCATTACACTAATCCAAAACAAAATGCACGAAAAATAAAAACAGAGAGATACTAAACAATACTAGAATCTACGGATTTAATAATCATCATTTGGGATAATGGCTTTAGCAAATTTCTTACCCCGTTTCATTTTTTTCAACTTCAATGTAGGAACAACTCTCAATATCGTATCATATAACTCTTTTAATTTATTTGTATAAAAATGGTCACAGCCTTTTAAGGCAACATATTCAACATTCACAGATGGATTTTCACTCAATTGCTCCGATAATCTAGCCACAGCTGCTTCCTCGATCTGTGTGTCCTCTGCCCCCTGTACAATTAATCCTGAGGCCGGACATGGTGTCAGAAAATTAAAATCATGAGTTCCAACACATGGTGTTGCAAATACAAAACCTTGAATCTCTGGCCGCCGCATCATAACTTGAGCACCAATCCATGCACCAAAAGCATAACCTGAAATCCAGCACTTATTACCATCGGAATCTAATGCTTGCAACCAATCTAATGCTGCAATAGCGTCTGCCAATTCTCCAACTCCAGTTCCATCCATTTGGCCTGCCGATGTTCCCACTCCGCGATAATTTAAGCGTAATACCGAATATCCAAGACCAGCAAAAGCTTGAAATAATGTATATGTCACCTTATTATTCATCGTTGCCCCTTGTTTTGGATCGGGAGGCAATACCAACATCAACGGAGCTGTTGGATTTTCTGAACGATAAAAACGACCCTCTAAACGCCCACAAGGACCTGCAAAAAATACCTCTGCCATACTTTAAACTCCTTTTAATAAACAACTTCTATACAAGAAATTACAATATTTTTTTCAAAAAAGCAAGATTTTTGTTGACAATCTTTTTAAAAAGAAGTATAAATATGTCTATTGGCGGAGTAGCTCAGTTGGTAGAGCGGTGGAATCATAATCCATGTGTCGGGGGTTCGATCCCCTCCTCCGCTACCAAAGTTTGAATAACACCTTAATTTATAAGGTGTTTTTTTATGCCTATTTTACGGATTTTGGGTGTAACACAGGGGTGTAACACAAAGACAAAAAAACAGGGGGTAAAAACGCCCCTATTATGTAACATTTTTAGACAAAAAAATCCAACAAGGACAACACCTTATTGGAGAAATGGTGGGTGTGATTGGAAACCTAGGATTGCCAAAAATAAGAAACTGTATTTCTTAAAGAATTTCCAGCCCTTTTTCAAGGCAATTTTTTTGGTGTGTCACCGATGCCACCACTACATGAAAACCAATTCTAAAGCATTTCCTTTTGCTTGTCAAGTAACCTAATAGAAAATGTTAAAAAAAGTTATAAAATTTTGAATGTGTTTTAGTCCCAAAAAGTCAAAAAATCATTTGTCATTTTAGACCACCTGTCACTAACAATCAAAAGGATTTAGAGAACGGGTGTCACAGATATTTTAAAAGTCGCTTTGTGATGATGGATTGGCCTTCTTCATAAAGTCGGTCAAGGTATAACTGTTTACCAAAATTATCATTCAAGGCACTGATATTGTGTATAAGATTATGGACTGAATCAATGGAGGGATGTCTCTGTTCACAAAGAATCATTCCAAAGTAGTATTTGTTCTTATTTAAGAACTGTTCTGAGAACTGGTACTGACTGTCGACATAACCTAATTTCTTAAGGTATTTGTAGCATTTCGTGATAAACTGCGCATCCTCTGTTTGCTGTTGATTACGGGGGTCTTTCAGTTCTGAATTGATCTCTTCATCGATGTCTCTATTATCAGGTTTCGCTGGTGGCACGGTTTGTTCCGGTTTCTTCAATTTATTCTGTATATGTTTTAATTTCTCAGTTATTTCTTCAAAGTTTATATTCACAACTATCTCCTATATCTTTAAGACATTTGTATTTATAGGAAAAAGATTTATGAATGTAATCTTTTAAACAGAAGAAATTCCTTGACTTTTTAGCGGATTTATGCTATACTCTCAAACGTTTAACAGGGTGAATTATACCCTGTTTTTTGTTGCCCACAGGAAATAACTCCTGTGGGCTTTTTTATTAACCCTAAAATGAAAGAAAAGAAAATGACAAAATATATATGGCATACACAAGAAGATGACAAAGTACGCCCGTGGCATGCATCCAAAGACGGGAAGATTTTTGATTCTGAACATCCTCCCAAAGGTGGTAACCCTGGTGAAAGCCCTAATTGTCGCTGTTGGGCTGAACCAATTGAAGAAGAAAACAAGGCCTCTACCACAAAGAAACTATCTCCCATTGTGCCTGATACACCTGCGGAGTGCGCTCAAAAGGATGAAATTGCTATTGAAAAAGCATTGAATATCTTGATAAAACGAGATGTTGAGGGCAGTGTGGAACATATTTATTATGATACGAAGGGAATTCCAACAATTGGAATCGGGACAAACATTAATGATAAAAATACTTTTGTGAAAATAAACTTTTTGCATAAAGATACTATGCGTCCCTTAACAAATGAGGAAAAACAAGAATTATACTCTTTTGTTCAAAATAATAAACCAGACAAAACTGATGCATCAGCAAACAATCAAAATATGTTTAAAAATTTTATTATTAGTGAATTTGAGCAAGATAGATTGGCAACTGAACACCTAAAAAATGATTTACAAACAATTAAAAACAAATTTTCACGACATGGTATTGATTATGCAGAGGTTCCACCATCTGCAATAGCAGGCGCATTGGAAATTGTTTATAATGTTGGTCCAGAGAAATTTAAACAGTTTAATCATTTTATGGATGACGGTATTAAACAAAGGGATTATATAGAAGCGTACAAACAAAGCCATAGAGAAGGCATGAAGGATAGAAGATATAAGGTTATTGAAAAATTGTATGACGATGCTGATCGTGAGTTACGACATAAACAACATTATGGTTCTTGGGAATAACGATAAGGGAACATAGTTTTTTTATAATTTAATTGTTTTACCGGGCCACAATCGTGGTTCGGTAAATCTTTCTTTTCAAAAGTCTGATAAGCTGGACGTTTTTTGCGAAAAGGCAATTCTTCTGTTTCTTCTACCGTTACAAAACAGTTACCTTCACTTGAAAAGGGATAATCGTCCCATTGAACAGAGGTATATCTTGAATAATGGCATTGATCTTTTTGGTAACAACATCTTAAAACAATGTATGTTTCCTCATTTTCTAGCAATTCACATGGATATGTCTGTACTGTGGGGCGTGTGTTTTTATCATCAAATATATTCGTATGTGATGTGGGAGTAATAAGCTCGTCGTGAGGCTGCCCACCTCCTACGGCCATTCTTTGATAAAAAATGGAATTTTTGAACTTTACTTCTTCCTTGGGTTGAATCAAAGAACAAGCGGTCAATAGTGTGCACAAAACAATCAAAAACTTTTTCATATCGTTATGCTAATGTATTTACGGGAACATGTCAATTGATTTGTTTAAGACCATTTAACAATCTAACGGATTAAAAAATGTAATTCAAATAAAAAACACCTTGACATTTAAAACATTAGTGTTATAATGATTGTTATAACAAAGGAGGAATGAATGAACTGTTTAGCAATTAGAAAAATTGGTAATTCCAATGGAATTGTGTTTCCAAAGGAAATTATGGCTAAGTTGAAATGTTCCGAAGGGGATAAGCTCTATATCGTAGAAACAAAAAATGGAATTGAATTAACTCCATATGATCCAGATTTCGCAAAGGATATGGCTTTAGTGGATAATATCATTTCCAAGAACAAGAATGTTTTAAAGAAGTTGGCAGAATGATTAAAAAACAATTTGTTTTAGCTGTCCATACAAAGCTGATTTTACGTTTTGGAGGTTTGGATGGTATACGAGATGAAGATTTGCTAGAAAGTGCGTTAGCACGTCCACAAAATCTAAAAGCTTATAGAAAACACTTAACACCAGTTCATTTAAGTGCGAGTTTGGCGTATGGAATTATCCGCAATCATCCTTTCGTGGATGGGAACAAGCGTGTTGGAATGGTTTTGTGTGAATTAACGTTGGTAAAAGCTGGTTATACCATTACAGCAACAGAAGAAGAAAAATATGTTGCTTTTATGAAGGTTGCTAGTGGCCATATGACAGAAGCAGAGTTAATAGATTGGCTGTTGGCAAATTCTATCAAGTAATCTCTCATATTTTTAATTCTCACGAAGAAACCTATACATTGTCATTTTATCTACACCGAGGATGCGAGCAATCTGGGATTTAGGCAATCCTTTGGCAAGAAGGTTGTTTATCTTTGTACGATTTTTAGATAGCTTCAACGCCTTGTTTTTAGAACCAAATGGACGACCGAGTTTTTTACCATCTTTCTTCAATGATTCCAAACTCGCTTTTGTTCTCTGTGAAATTAGATTACGCTCAATCTCCGCTGCTAGCCCAAAGGCAAAAGCTAACACTTTGCTTTGGATATCAGCTCCTAGGCGGTAGTTTTCTTTAATCGTCCAGATCTGGCAGTTCTTTTCTAAACAGGTCTGTAAGATTGACATTACCTCAAGCAAACTTCTTCCAATGCGTGAGATCTCGGGTGTGATTAGTATATCGTCTTCCTTCATATTATTTAATAACTCGCCCAATCTTCTTTTGGCAAGTGGTTTTCGGGAAGTAATAGTTTCTTCAATCCACTCGTCAATTTGAAGTCCATTCTCCTTGGCAAACTTTTGAACCTCATAATGCTGATGACTAACCGTTTGCTTCCCTGTTGAACATCTACAATACCCATAAATCATTTTAACTCCTTTATAATATCTATGGGTATTTATTGGATGTTTTCTTTATGAAAAATAACGAACATTAAAATCAAGCTCTTTTTTTAATTTTTTTAAACTTTTTTAAAACGCTCTTGTTTTTTATGGGAAATGCGGTAGTATAAGGCAATTCGGGCATTTTGAGAGAGAGTTTCCCTTATAACTAATAACCTAGGAACAGAAATGTTCGTTTGTGTTACACTCCTTTTTGTAGCAACAGAAAGGAGACAAAATGGATAAAGAAGATGAGAGAAATATAAAGTTACAGGAGGCGTTGTTCTTTTGTACGGGGAGCGAGAACTACTATACAAACAAGCACCTTGCTTTTGAATATACAGATGGCGTTAAGATCTTCTGTGACAAGGCAGAAGCATATTGGTTTTTAGATCTTGTGAATAGTTTCGTAAAGACCAAGCCAGATCTAAATACAGACCTCATTGGTGTAAAACTTATTGTTAGAGATGACAATACTGCCAAGATCACATTTAAGAATAAAACCAAAATACTTCACAAGCAGGAAATTCCCTTTACGGATTGCCCGCACGGAAAATGGAAGTTCTTTTATCAGGAGGGTGTTCTATTTTGGAACACGGAATACTAATGGACAAAGAACAAATCAAAGAAGCCATTTTAGGCAAACCAGATTGCAGCAAAGAAGAAACACCTTTGTGTGAGTTTGCTACATTTCATCCTGACATGGAAATGGTAAAGATACTTCTTAAAGGAGCGGATATAGATATCTCCATAAAAATATATATTTCCAACTGTTGGCATTTCTTCACTCATAGCATATTTTTTATAGGAATCTTCAATCGCCAATGTCATATTTGCATAATTATCCAAAGCGATTTTCCCTCCTAAATCTTCATTCGTAATATCTCTTGTATGATAAGATGAAGACAGATGAACGAATTCATCACTCTATGGCAGCAACCCATTGGGAAAAGTTCTTCAAACGATATGCTAGGATGAAACAAAATTTAAAAGGTGTAGGAATAATCCAATTAGATAATAACTATCTTGCTGTACAACTTTGCTTTGGACTAATGAACAAAGAGTATATTGAGGATATAACTCCCCAAGATTGTAGAACACTTTGTGAAAAAATACATCAAGTTCCTAAAAGGTGGAGAACAAAACTTGGTACAAATGAATCAATTTTATCATTATTGACAAATGTTCCATCCCAAACGATTTCAAAAGCGACTATTAAATCTATGCTTATTACCTTTAAGGAGTTTATGAGATTTGCTGTTAGAGAGGAACTTATACAGAATAGCTTGAATGATTTCATAGATATGCCTAAAAAACTGCCTTCTATTGTGCGAAGTCCATTTACACCAGAGGAACTACACAAAATATTCAATCCAACAACATATCCAGACCCACACGCCCAGAAACAGATAGCAAGATTTTGGATACCAATTATTGCTTTGTACCATGGATGTAGGCAGAACGAAATTTGTCAGTTAAATGTCTCTGATGTGATTAAAGAAAAGAACATTCCTTGCTTTAGTATTAATTCAAATGATAAAGATAAGTCATTGAAAAATAAAAGTTCAAACAGAGTTATCCCAATACATCCTAAACTGATTGAAATGGGTTTCTTGAATTATGTGGAATACCAAAGAAGAAACCAACAAGAGAAATTATTTTCTGAATTAACCAAAACAAAAAGGAATGGTTACGGCAAAATTATTCAAAGTTGGTTTGCTAGGCATCTAGACCATCTTGGAATCACAGGGAATGATAAGGTATTCCATTCATTTCGTCACACATTCGAAACAAAGGCCGTGGAAAAAAGAATACCTGCCGAATATCAGAATGCTATTTGTGGTTGGACTGATAGCGGAACAGGACAGAGAGTATATGCGCATAAGAAGGACATAAAGATTATGCTAGAAGAACTAACAAAAATCAACTATCCAATCAATCGGGAACTGTCAGAATTGAAGAAGTCATTTATGGACTGTTTTGTTATGCGGTATCTACGGGCAAAAAACTAAATGTCATAAATGGGGTGTGTCTCATGGATGAGCATCTGTCATTGATGTATTCAGTGTCTCACAAAAGCAATCGTTCAAAAGGGCAAATATCTTCAAAAACCATCCGTCATAAAAATGTTAAATAAAGTGATGTATAAAATGTTAGTATTTGTGCCCAAAAATGTTACAAAATAGGGAGTGTTTTCACTCTCTGTTTTTTTGTCTTTGTGTTACAGTTTTGTGTTACACCCCTGTGTTACACCAAAAATCCGTCAAATGGGCATAAAAAAACGCCTTATAAATCAAGGCGCTATTTATAAATGGTGGGTGTGATTGGACTCGAACCAGCGACCTTTACGATGTCAACGTAACGCTCTAACCACCTGAGCTACACACCCATAAAACTAAAACAACATATTTTTACACCATTTTAATTTAAATTGCAAGAACTTTTTTTACTTGCATCAATTTTTTTTTAGGTATATAGTGTTTGACATGTCATTATTAAAGAGTATAGCTACGGTCAGTGGGGGAACGGCCATCAGTCGTGTGGTCGGTTTTATTCGTGATATTTTGATTGCCCGTTTTTTAGGGGCAAGCATGGCAGCCGATGCTTTTTTTGTAGCCTTGCGCTTTCCTAATTTATTTCGCAGTTTGTTTGCAGAAGGCACTTTAAATGTTGCATTTGTTCCACTGTTTACAGGTGAACTACACAAAAGCAAACAAGAGGCTTTGGCTTTTGCCAAAACAGCTTTTAGCTTTTTATTCTATGTTTTATTGATTTTTGTAATCATTATGGAAATTTTAATGCCTGGATTGATGTTTTTATTTGCCCCAGGTTTCGATCAAATTCCAGGAAAATTAGAGCTTACTACCTCTCTTTCCCGCATTACTTTTCCATTTTTATTATTTGTTTCTTTAGTTTCTTTATTGGCAGGCATCTTAAATTCAATTTGTAAATTTTGGGCTGCCGCTTTCACGCCTACAATTTTAAACTTGTGTATGATTGGATCATTATTGGCTTTAACACCATTTTTGTCTGGTGAAAGCGCCCCAGCCTACGCATTGGCATGGGGGGTTACTGGCGCCGGCATTATAGAATTATTATTTCTTACTTGGCATATAAAAAAAGCAGGATATCTTTTTGGATTAGTGAATCCAATCTGCACACTATTTCATATGTCAAAGGAAGTAAAAATTCTCTTAAAAAAAATGGCTCCAGGCGTATTGGGATCAGGCGTTTATCAGATAAACCTGTTTTTAGATACTTTATTTGTCTCATTAGTAGGGGCTGGAGCAATGTCGTGGTTAAACTATGCACAACATCTGTTTCAATTGCCTATTGGCATTATAGGCGTTGCGATTGGAACAGCACTACTCCCCGTCTTATCACACCATATTAAATCAGGCGAACGGGAACAAGCAAATACACAACTTAATCGTGGTTTAGAATTATCGATAGCCATGTCAAGCGCCTCTATGATGGGTCTGATTATTTTGGCAGAGCCAATCATACGCACTTTGTTTGAACATGGGGCGTTCACGTCAAATGACACAATTCATACCGCTCGCGCCTTGATCGTTTTTGCAATTGGTCTCCCCGCCTATATGATGACAAAAGCGCTATCTCCATTTTTCTACGCAAGAGGAGACACAACAACACCCGTTAAAATAGCCATTGTAGGTGTTGTCTTAAATGCAATTTTAGCTTTAAGTATGATGCCATTCCTTGGCTATGTAGGTATCGCATTGGCAACAGGCCTAACAACTTGGGTCAATGCAGCACAATATTGGGTTCGCTTAAGACATAATAAAGAATTTAGTTTAGACTCTTTATTTAAATATCGAGTCGTTCGAATTATAATCTCTTGCATCATTATGGCAATCATTCTTATTATCGGGCGTTGGCTCATGCAATTTATTCCAAGCATTGATGGAAAATTTTGGCAAATTTTAATGTTAGGCATATTGGTTGCTACTGGAGGTTTAACTTTCTTCATTTCTCTCTTGACAACCAAAGCTTTTTCTGTTAAACAGATAATAGCATTCTTGAAACGCAAAGGGGGAAAAGTTCATGCGTAAATGTATTGCATTGTTATTATTCTTTTGGATACTACCTGTTACAGCACAAGATTTGGATGCAGCCATCAAGGAATTGACAAAAGATGTATCTGGACAAGTTGTGACACCGAAAACAACAAAAGAACTGCAAGATCTATTTAAAGATGCCACAGAAACACAAGTTCCTCGAATATTCGTAGATAAATTACCAGATGATTTTTCAGAAAATGGTTCTGGCGAGCTTTATATGAATGTCATCACTGCATTGATTTTACGTGCCAATGAGCAAGCGATAAAAGAAAGAATGTTACTAACCGCCTTAAAAAGCAAATATGAAAAAGGCGAAAAATGGTCGGAAATTGAAGAAAGTTTTTTCCATGCATTAGTTGAAAAATATGATGTTGTTATTAACAAAACAATTCAAACACAATTAGATCAACTGATGTTAAAAGTTGAAGAAATTGTCCCAGGTCTTGCCGTTGCACAAAGCGTTTACGCAACAAATTGGGGCAAAAAAAATATGGCTCATCCTTATGGACAATTAGGCTGGCTAGATGATAAAACATATGATGAATTACCATATGAATCTCTTATCTCAGCCACTGATGCATATGTGAAAGAAATGAATAGTGCTGATAGCTATTGGATGTGGCGTGTCCATCGTCAAGGCGCAGTTCATCGCGG
>DFKH01000085.1 GCA_002373815.1 Alphaproteobacteria bacterium UBA3650 | reverse complement strand
CCTACAAACAAGCCAGTGGCTCGCAAAGACGAACAAGACGCTATCTATCGAACCGCAGAAGAAAAGTATCACGCCATTATTGAAGAAATTAAAAAAGTTCATGAACGGGGACAACCCATCTTAGTTGGCACGACCAGCATTGAAAAATCCGAAATTTTGGCCAATTTATTAAAGGAGAAAACAAACATTCCATTTAATGTGTTAAATGCCCGTCATCATGAACAAGAGGCACATATTATTGCACAAGCT
The DNA here is from genome assembly GCA_002373815.1 of Alphaproteobacteria bacterium UBA3650. Taxonomy (GTDB): domain Bacteria; phylum Pseudomonadota; class Alphaproteobacteria; order CAAHEQ01; family UBA3637; genus UBA3637. The sequence goes on along the minus strand of DFKH01000085.1, from coordinate 3,212 downwards.
GGCGTTCCGGGTGCCGTCACAATCGCCACAAACATGGCTGGTCGTGGCACAGATATTCAATTGGGTGGTAACTTTGAAATGCGCTTTAATGAACAAAAACAAGCACATCCGGAAATGGATGAAACACTACTTGCCGAAAAAATTAAAGCCGAAATTGCCGAGGGAAAACAAAAGGCCTTGGCGGCTGGTGGCTTATATGTGCTAGGTTCCGAACGACATGAAAGCCGACGCATTGACAATCAATTACGTGGCCGTTCTGGACGACAAGGTGACCCAGGACAATCCAAGTTTTATGTCAGTTTGCAAGATGATCTCATGCGTATTTTTGGCTCAGAACGAATCGGCAGAATTTTAAAAACAATGGGATTGAAAGAAGGCGAAGCCATTGAACATCCTTGGATCAGCAAAGCCATCGCAAAAGCCCAACAAAAAGTAGAAGAATATCACTTTGACGTACGAAAGAACCTGCTCAAATTTGACGATGTCACAAATGATCAACGTAAAATCATTTATGAACAAAGAAAAGAAATGATGGAAATGGATGATGTCTATCCCGTCATGCAAGATATGCGTCAAGATGCTATTACAGCTCTCGTTTATTCTATTGCCCCAGAACGCACATCTCCAGAAGATTGGAATGCCGAAGAATTACGTCAAGAAACAATTAAATTACTGGGTATTGACGCTCCATTTGCAAATTGGAAAAATGAGACAGGTATTGAACCCAGCACAATGATTGACCGCCTGATGAAAATGGCCGATGAATCTTGGCAAGAAAAAACAAAAATCTTACCGCAAGAATTCAAAAAAGATTTTGAAAAAACAATTTTAATTCAAACGATTGATAGCCTTTGGAAAGAGCATTTACAAAGTTTAGACTTTATGAAAACATCCATTGGACTGCGCGCTTATGGGCAACAAAATCCGCTCAACGCATTTAAACAAGAGGCTTTCCGCTTATTCCAAAATCTGTTAGGTCGTGTTCGCGAACGTTTAACAGAAACCATGGGACATTTGGAATTGCAACTCAGTGCACCGCAACCAACCCAAACGACCGAGGAAACACCTGAAGCTCCTGCCGAACAAGCTCCTCTCCCCCCTGTTGATGACAAAAAAGAAATAGGGCGAAATGATCCATGTCCATGCGGATCCGGCAAAAAGTATAAGCATTGCTGTGGTAAATTAGATACTTAAATTATTTGCAACAAAGCGCCAGTTGACAGCGCGATTCATAATTTCAGTTGCGTAATCAACGCGCCTGTTTTGATAATCCAAATAATAGGCATGTTCCCACACATCAAGCGTCCATAAGGGTTTAAATCCTTGCAAGCCACAAGGGGTCTCGGCATTTAACGTACTTTGTACTTTTAAGTGCTCCCCTTCCAATACTAGCCATACCCATCCTGAACCAAATCGTGTTAAAGCAGTTTTGATAAGCTCAGATTTTAAATTGTCTATACTATTATAATCTTTACGAATATAAAATAATAAATCATCAGATATTTCGTGATCCTCAGGATTGACACTCAGACCATCAAAGAAAAATTCGTGATTCCACACTTGCGCTGCTTGATTAAAAAGAGCTATTTCACCCTTATCACGTGCCAATGAAACAATTTCTTGCAATGATTTGTGCCGCCACTTTGGTGGTAACAACTCATTGGCTTTATTCACATACCCAACATAATGTTTTTCGTGATGAAAAAATAAAGTATCAGAACCCATCATAGGTTTTAAAGCATCAAAGCTATAATTCAATTGTTTTATTTCTAACATCTTCTCCTCCTCTATTGATACAGTTAGGAAGCGATTTTATAAACGCAAGGACTTGATTTTATGAAAAAAGTCTGGTATAATGTTCTGGTTGCGGCCATGGTGGAATTGGTAGACACGCAAGCTTGAGGTGCTTGTGGAGCGATCCGTGGAAGTTCGAGTCTTCTTGGCCGCACCATCTGATAAAAATAAATCTAGACATCTCTTTCTTATTTTTGATATAATATAAAAAAAAGGAGAGGATATGGCTATTTTTGAATTACCAAGTACTTTAAAAAAGAAATCTATAAAACCAGCTGGACGTGCCCAATCACCAAAGGAAAGGTCTGCGGCACAACCAGTCGTAAAACACACCCCAACCGACACACCCACAGATTTAGAAAAATTAGCAATGGAAGCCATGTCTGACTTATCTGCAAAATTTCCAGCATGGGCAAGCGGTGATGTCCAAAAAATAAAAGAATATCTCGCTGAAGCATCTGGCTCTTTTGATGACGAAAGAAACACGATCATTCGTCAAAAAGTTTATCCAAAAGTCCATGATTTAAAAGGACAAGGAACAACTTTCGGATATCCTTTAATAACGGACATTGGCTCGCATATGTGTGGTCTGATAACAAGCAAAACAACCTTTTCATCTTCAGACCTTATAACACTTAAAAATGATGCCAATATGATGGAAACAGTTTTGTGGAAAAAATTAAAAGGCGATGGTGGGGTAAAAGGTGCCCAAATATTGGAGAAATTAAAATAATGGCTGAACAGCTGATTTTAATTATAGATGATGATACAAGACTACGTAAATTGTTGCATACTTATCTGCAACAGAACGGTTTTTTAGTCTCTGAAGCAGCCAACGCTGATGAAGCTGAGGATTTATTAAAATATCTAAAACCAGATGCCTTGATTATGGATGTTATGATGCCTCAAAAAAATGGCGATATTTTAACACGAGAACTAAGACAAAAAGGATTTAAAACGCCTATCCTAATTCTAACAGCACGAGGAGATACTGATAGTCGAATTATTGGTTTAGAAGCAGGTGCGGATGATTATTTACCAAAACCATTTGAACCAAAAGAGCTATTACTACGGCTCAATAATTTATTAAAACGCACAATACAAGAACAAGAAACAATCTCGTTTGGCCCTTATACTTATAACACGCAAACAAATATTCTGAAACAAAACAATAATACCATCTCCTTGACAACAGCAGAACAAATGCTATTAGATATCTTAATCAAAAATATAAATCAAGATATTTCTCGAGAACAATTGGCTGATATGTTACATTTAGATAACACTCGAACTGTTGACGTTCAAATTAAAAGGTTACGCCAAAAATTAGAGATGGATTCAAATTACAATTTAATTCAAACAATCAGAGGAAAGGGTTACAGGTTGGTTAGCACATGATAAAACGTTGGATGAAAAAC
>DFKH01000018.1:2732-10914 GCA_002373815.1 Alphaproteobacteria bacterium UBA3650 | reverse complement strand
GAAATGTGTATCTATCCTATAATGAAGGTACAGAGTGTGATACCGCCACCCCCAAAAATATGGGATGCACGAAGAATAGCGATTGTACGGGCGAAAAATGTAATGCAGAATCAGGAAAATGTTATTGCCAGCTGACTGGCACATGGCAAAACGATTGCGGGATAATCACAGGTGGTACCTGTGAAACACTGGATGCTGGTACTCCTATTACCTATACTCACGGTGGAAAAACAACAAACTTATTACTGGGTGGTCGAATGAGCTGGTGGGCAGCAGAAAACTGGTGCAAAGCGCATCATAAGAGCTTAGTGAAAGCCAGCCCCCTTGGGTGCACAGCAAGTGGCACCAGTGTATCTTGCCCCAGTGATGTTTACTCAGACATGAACACTGCTGGATTAGATAATTATTATTGGGCAGCAGAAAGCCATGATTCCTGCCTCGCGTGGGTCGTTAACGCCGACACCGGCGGCCTCGGCTACAGCGGTCGCGACAGCGATCCCTACGCTTTGTGTGAGTAGTCCTGCTTTTTAAAATATCCCCGTCCACTCGGTCGGGGAGTTTTTTTATCTCAAATATTTCTGTGGATCGACCACTTTGGTTTTATAGCGCACTTCAAAGTGCAATTGGGGTGTTTTGGCGTTGCCTGTTTTACCCATAGTGGCAATTTGTTGCCCACGCCTAACAGTAACGCCTTTTTTCACCAACAGCTTGTCATTATGGGCATAGGCCGTAATCCACCCATCTTTGTGTTTGACAAGCATTAAGTTGCCGTAGCCTTTTAACTCATTGCCGGCATACACCACTTGCCCAGCATCAGCGGCTTTAATCGGGTCACCGATCTTGCCTGCAATATTGATGCCTTCATTGTGGGCATTTTCGGTCGAGCTGAAGCCTTGAATAATTTTACCACTTGCAGGACGATCAAAGCGTTTAGATTGTGCGGCCTTGGGAATGGTGACATTCTTAGTCGTCGCTGGAGCAGAAGCCTTTGCCGTTTGCGAAGTTGCTTTCTTATTGATAAGTGTCTTTGTAGTTGAGGTAGGCGTCGTGTTATCCCACTCAGTCAATTTTAGGCGCTGACCAACGGATAAAGTATAAGGGGCGTGTAAATTATTGATGCGCGCTAATTGAGCAACAGTCATGTTGTGTTTTTTGGCAATACTGAATAAAGTGTCGCCTTTGCGGACTGTGTAAAAGCGTTGACGGGGAATAGATAACTTTTGTCCAGGGAAAATACGATAAGGGGCTTTTAAACGATTGCGTTCAATCAAAGAACGAACTGACACGCCTTGTTTTCGGGCAATGCTGTACAATGTATCACCACGACGAACACGGACAGTATTGCTGCACGCAATCAAAAAACAACAAAGAAGACTGCAAATAAGAATGCGATATCGAATTGTGTTCATGTGTCTTAGAGTGACATTATTTTTGTTAAAAATCAAGCATAAAAAAACAGAGGCTCAAACGAACCTCTGTTCAAAATCAAATCAGATTTTATTTGGCAGATTCAGCCACAACTTCATTCAATTCATCACCAAATAAAGCACCTGGATGAATGTTGCCATTTACAATCAACATTGGCACGCCACCAATATTCAAAGCGCGTGTAAATTCACGATTGGCAACCAATTTGTCTTTGATTTCTTTGCTGTCAGCATCTTTTTTCATTTTATCAGCATCGACACCAACTTTCTTACCCATTTCCATCAAAGCCGCTTCGTCAATTTTGCCTTTGAACTCACCAACGGCATCATGCATAGCAGCATATTTGCCTTGTTTTCCTGCGGCCAAAACAAAACGAGCAATCATTTCAGAGTTTTCGCCAAAAATTGGGGTGTCAACTGGAACCCAACGAATGTTTTTGGCTTCTGGTTTGGCCAAAGCTTCTTTTAAAGCAGCATTTGTCCGTTTGCACCAACCACAGTTATAGTCAAAGAATTCGATAATGACATATTTACCTTTTGGATTGCCCAAAGAATAGTTAGATTTGTCATTCAAAATCTTAGCGACCATGTCTGCCGGAGCCACTTTTGGTTGAGCTTTTTCAGCAGCGCGTTGTTTTGCATCCAATTCTCTATAGTATTTTTCTACAGAATCAGCAATGACTTTTGGATTTTTGTTGACCCATTCTGTCATAGCTTTGTCACATGGTTTTTTAACTAAAGCACAGATTGATAAAACCAAAGCTAAAGCGGAAACACCGAACAAAGCAATTTTGGCTGGACCGCATTTGCAACAAGAACATTCGCTGCCACAGCCACATCCGCATTTGCAAGAGGCTTGTTCCACTTCTTCATGGCGTTCCGCATGCCGAGGCATGCTAATATGATTTTTTTTATGTATGTTTTTTGTCATGTTCAGTTCTCCTTATAAAAACACTTTCAGTTATAAAACAGTTTTTTTTAAAAAGCAAGAGGATTTTTAATTTTTTTTCCTCTTGCTTTGAATTAGGGCAACAATCAGAACTTATATTGGAATTGAATCCCTAAGATATTAGATTGTGTGTGGTATTCCACATCCGATCTAACAGCACCAAGACCTTTGCCAGTTGTGGCTCTTGCCATGGCACGATGCACAAATAAATGGGCGTATCCAACATCAACTTGCCAATTGTTTTTTTGATAAGACGCCCCAACAGATGCCCAAATACGTCGTTCGTCAGGAATACGAACAGTTCTATCTGTTGAATTTTTAATGGACGTTTCGTCATAGGCAGTTCCAAAACGGAATGTCAAGTTCTTGCAGTACTTATAGTCAGCACCAACCGCATAAAACCATGTATCTTTCCAGTTTTCATGTGTATGACTCATAGGGCCTGGCAAAGGATAATTGCTTTGATAAATATCCAAATCGCGGAAACGACTCCATCTTGTCCAACGGGCTGTTCCAGAAATTGTCCATTTGTCGCCTAAATCTTGAGCGGCAGAAAAGATAACTGTTTCTGGCGTTGTAATATCGGCATGGACTTTATGTTTGCCCGCAAGGAAGGAAAAGGAACTGCCTGCACGTCCATGATCTTTTCCCTTTAATTTGTGATGTACTTTGCTACGATAAGACACGCCAAAACGGGTCGTCTTCCATGGTTCAAATGTTAAACCAACAATATATCCTACATTGGTATCATCTGCTCTCATGTTGGTGTAGCCACCATCAACCGTACCACCTGTTAAATGGGCTTGTGTATATTGCAAGTTTGCACCAACACCCAAGGTAATCATATCAGTCAGTTTATAAGAAATAGCAGGTGTCAAATTGACCACAGTAATACCCGAATATTGTCCCTGTGCTGTCGCATACCAATTATTACGATAATCTGTGGCTAAGCCAAATGGTGTATAAAGACCAATACCCAATGTTGCCTTATCATTCAATTTATATTGCCCAAATAGGTGAGGCAGTAAGCGAAAAATGTGCGTGTTATCACGCCCTTTACGCTCTCCCCATGGACCAGATACTTTTCCTTTCGTGTGACTACGAAGATCTACGGCAATTAAACCAGCTTGAACGCCAGATTTTTGTGTAAAGCCCATACCAGCTGGATTGAAAGCAACGGCCGAATAGTCGTCACCCATAATACCGGCACCAGCCATGGCGCGCCCTAAACCGGTTACAGTATATTCTTGTAATTGATATCCCGCTGCAAAAGCAGAGGAGGACATTAAAATAGTAGATAATAAAATAAGTTTTTTCATGTTGTTAGAACTCCTTTCGTTCCGATAACCTATTATACATAAGGCAAAACGAATAGCAATTAAATCAAGCGCTTGAATTAAAAATGTCATAAAAGTTTATTTTTTTTGTCATAAATATGTCATAAAAAAGAACCTTGAATTTCACATAAAAAGACGATATAATGTGAAAAAAAAGGAGAAAGCATGATATATATACTCATTTTACTAGGATTCTTGTTGTTGATTTATGGTGGTAATGTTTTGGTGGATGGTGCGGTGGCTGTTGCCAAGCGAATGAAGGTATCTCCTTTGCTGATAGGATTAACATTGGTTGGATTTGGTACCTCAACGCCTGAATTAATGACCAGTTTATTTGCTGCATCCATGGATGCCGAAGGAATTGCTGTTGGAAATGTAGTGGGATCTAATATTGCCAATATTCTTTTGGTGTTGGGTGTAGCGGCTGCCATGTGTGCTATTCCTGTCAATAAAACATCTTTTAAGCGAGATAGTAAATTTTTAATGTTGGCTACTGGTGTACTGGTACTGGCACTTTTATGGGGAAGAATTGGATTTATTTTAGGCGCTCTCATGTGTGCTACATTGGGATATTACGTCTATTATTCGTATAAAACAGAGAAAAAAAGTACGCCTGCAGTTGAAGAAAAAGAAGTCACGCATCCTCATCAAAAAAAGAATGATTATCGAGATTTGGCCTTGTCTATTGCAAAAACGATTATTGGAATAATCTTGACCCTTGCGGGAGCGCGCATCTTGGTAACGAATTCAGTGGTGTTGGCGGAACGCTTGGGCGTCTCTGAAACAATTATTGGTTTAACGATTGTTGCATTGGGAACAAGTTTGCCTGAATTGGCTACCTCTATCATTGCCTCATTGAAAAAACATGGTGACTTGGCATGGGGTAATGTGATTGGATCAAATATTTACAATGCCTTATTTATTTTGGGTGTAACAGCGTTATTTGTACCGGTTAAAGTCCCCAAAAATGTGACACCCGATGTGGCTATTATGGTGGGCGTAACAGCGCTGGTTTTGTATTTTGGACATAAAGGGAAGATAACACGTTTTGCAGGGTATTTATTCTGTGCGTTGTATATTCTGTACGTGGGATATTTGGCTATTAGTGCCTAAAAAGGAGGAATATGTCATACATTGAGTTATTGTTGGGGCTGTTGCTTTTAATAGGGGGCGGAAATCTTTTAGTTGAAGGTTCGGTCATGTTGGCCAGAAGATTTAAAGTGTCCCCCTTGTTGATTGGGTTATTGCTTGTCGGTTTTGGAACATCCATGCCAGAATTAGCAACAAGTTTGTTGGCGGTAGCGCGCAAAGCAGATGGAATTGCAATTGGTAACGTCGTAGGATCTAATATTGCAAATATTTTGCTTGTATTGGGAGCTGCGGCAATTTTACGCCCTATTAAAATTCAAGCGATTTCATTTGGACGTGATGCTATTTTCTTGGGCATCTCAACAATTGTGTTGTTAGTCGCTTTATTGCGTGGACAAATTGGTTGGGAATTGGGGGCTTTGATGTGTATGACACTAGCCTTTTATGTTTACCATGCCTATCGGACAGATAAAGCACATATGAAAGATCAAGTTTTGGAACCACGTCCCATTGCGCTTTCAAGACGTTTTCATATTTCCACACCATTGTCCGTTGTTTTAACGATAAGCAGTTTAGTACTATTGCTGATTGGCGCACATATGGTTGTGGATAGTGTCATTATATTAGCGACACATTGGGGTATTTCGGAAACGATTATTGGATTAACGGTTGTGGCATTCGGGACAAGCTTGCCAGAATTGGTAACTTCAATTATCGCATCGGTTAAAAATGAAAGTGATGTGGCGGTGGGAAATGTGTTGGGATCTAATATCTATAACGCTTTGTTTATTTTGGGATTTACCGCTTTGTTCTTACCAGTTGTCGTGCCACCCACGGTAAAGCCAGACGTTTTAGTGATGGCGGCAACAACGATGTTATTGTTGGCCATAGGATGGGGGCGTGGCAGGATTGATCGTTGGATTGGTGGTTGTTTTGTGATAATATACTTTATGTATATCATTTATTTGGGGATGCATTAATGAAAATTGCAGTTGGGTTATCAGGAGGCGTAGATTCCACACTAACAGCCTTGTTATTAAAGGAACAAGGACATGACGTTATCGGTTTAACGATGGCCTTGTATAACAATGAAATCCCTAATATGAAAATAGCGGGCGACGCTTGTTATGGTCCCAGCGAAAAACAAGATATTAAAGAGGTTCAAAAATGGTGTCAAAAGCAAGGGATTGAACACCACGTAATCAATTTGTCTGAGGCATATAAAAAAACTGTCCTGAAATATTTTAAAGAAACTTATTTGTCAGGAGAAACACCCAATCCATGCATTATGTGTAATGCGGGCATGAAGTTTGGCCTTTTGATTGATGAGGCGTTAAAGGAAACAGATTTTGATGCGTTTGCAACGGGTCACTATGCGCGTATAGAAAAGACGGATAAAGGATCTGTACTGGCACGAGGCGTTGATCCCAAAAAAGATCAAAGCTATTTTTTGTATCGCTTGACACAAGAACAATTGGCAAGGGCGATGTTCCCACTGGGTGAATTTACCAAAGCAAAGGTGCGTGAAATGGCAAAAGAACGGGGTTTGGCGGTGGCAGACAAGCCTGATAGCCAAGATTTTTACGCAGGCGATTATACGGATCTGTTACAAGTGGATGACAAAGAAGGGAATGTTGTCCTTACAAGTGGTAAGATAGTGGGAAAACATAAAGGTTTTTGGCATTATACTATTGGACAACGCAAAGGACTAGGGATCGCCTATCCTGAACCATTATATGTGGTAGATTTGGATCCTCATCATAATCGCGTAATTGTAGGAACGGAAGCTGAAACAAAACGAACAAGTTGTGAGATTGTGCGCCCTGTTTTTGGGGTGTTGGTAAAAGATAAGAAAGAATTTGATTGCCTTGTGAAATATCGCTCAGCAGGACAGTTAGTTCCTGCACACGTTTTTGAAAAAGAGAAAGATGTGTGGCAAATTGATTTTGAAACGCCCCAAAAATCACTCACCCCAGGGCAATCTGCCGTCTTTTATGAGGGCAATCTTGTACTTGGTGGCGGTATTATAAAATAATCCAATTCAGTTTATTTTTATAAAAATAAACGCACTAACACAAAAAAAACTCCCCGAGGAACATCGGGGAATTCAATTGTTTTAATACGCACACGAACCATTCACAACCCGTCTAGTATTACAAGTTGCTCCTTCACCTTTCTTGAGACACTTTGGTCCTCTTGTTCCGTGATGTCCTCCAAGACCAAACAAGCCCGTCTTCAAATCATCCCTATGTAAAATTGGATAGTAACCCTCAGCACATGACCAGTCTCCTTTAGAGTCACACGTTGCTCCGTTTGGACAAGAAAAACAACCACAATGACCAGTACCCCTGTAGCACGAGTAAGCGCCACCCGAACATAAGCATTTATTTCCAATCAATTGAAAGCGTTTGTCACATTTTATAGTTTTACCATCACAACTAGCATTAGCTGGACAAGCTTGACATTTCTTACCATCAAACCACTGATTTTTGGCACAATTTCCTGCAGCAGTTTCACATTTATTGCCCTTGGCAGTAAATCCTTTATTACAAGCAAACGTTCTTCCGTCCTTACATGTTGCATTTGCCGGACAAGCGGCACACTTACTGCCATTCATCCATTGTCCTTTTTGGCAGGTCGCCGCAATACACTGATTTCCCTTTTGTGTAAAGTTCTTATTACAAGCAAACGTTCTTCCATCTTTACATGTCGCATTTGCTGGACAAGCGGCACACTTGCTACCATTCATCCACTGACCTTTAGGACAGGAAGCGGCAATGCATTGATTACCCTTTGGCGCAAAGTTCTTTCTACAAGCAAACGTCTTACCATCTTTACAATCTGCATTTGCTGGGCAAGCAGCACACTTGCTACCATTCATCCATTGACCTTTATTGCAAGTAGCGGCAATACATTGATTCCCTCTCGGTGTGAAGTTCTTATTGCATGTAAAAGTCTTGCCATTACATTTTGCATTTGCGGGACACGCCGCACATTTTTTACCATTTAACCACTGATTTTTGGCACACCCCGCCGCTTCTGCATCAGCACACACCACTAATGCAAGTCCCATCAGGGCACCCATCATAATTTGTTTTAATTTCATTTTTCTTCTCCTTTATTAAAAAATTGAACCACCTAAAATTCAGGTGGTCGGAGAGTTCGTAAATCAGATTGTATGAAATGATCCCCATAATCTTTGAGATTATACCCCCGAGAGGGGCATAACCCCTGAACATACATTGCAGGCTCCCCGACCAACGGACAAAGGAGATCTTGAAATGGGCATTACTTTTTGAAAAAGAAACACACCATCTCGGGTAGGGTGTTCAAACCACCCCATACAATCAGAGTTTACGAGACTCTTCCGCACCTTATTC
>DFKH01000018.1:0-2690 GCA_002373815.1 Alphaproteobacteria bacterium UBA3650 | reverse complement strand
CGCACCTTATTCAGGCACTTCGGACAGACGATTACCCGTTCATCCGACCTCAGAATATTCTAAATAAAATTTGATGTCAATAGAAAAATAAAAGCCCTCGAATATGAGGGCTTTTTTTAAGCAAAAGTGCTTATTACTTGCCGGCCTTTTGACAGCCACATTTTTTGCAACCACATGTTGGTTGTGGTTCATAAATGATTTCTTGTTCCACAACGGGTTGTGGGGCAGGTGGGACCATTACAACGATTGTCTTTGGTTGTTGGTGTAAGACAGGTTGAATGGGTTGCATACATGTATTACATGTTGTGATAGGTTGTGTACATGTATTGCACCCACAGGTATTATAAGCAGGAGCTGGTACATATTCATATCCCATTACATACTCATCACGACGTTGTTGTTCAACACAACCAGCCAAACATGCAGCGACAGCACAAATTAATAAAGTTTTTTTCATTCTGGTTTCCTCTTGGTTTATTTTTGGTTTAACACTGTTGCTTTAAAGTTGTCCAAAACAGGACGAGCCAAAGCCCGAGCCTTTTGGGCGCCTTCGCGCAACATTTCCTCTACCTTGTCATAGTGGACCATGTAGTCCACATACTTATCATGAATAGGCTTTAATTCGGTGGTAACAGCATCAACAAGCATTTTTTTGATGGTGCCATAGCCCATTCCACCTTTTTTAAGGCCTTCTTCAATTTCTTGTACAAGTTCAAGCTTGCAAAATCCACGTGCAACTTGGTACAAAAGAACGTCTTCTGGATTCTTGGGGGCATTGATATCCTGAGAATCTGTCTTGATAGACATGATGGCCTTTTTTATTTCCTCGGCTTCCCCAAACAATGGAATCACGTTATTATAACTTTTACTCATTTTGCGCCCATCAGTACCAGGTAAAAGTGCAGCATTTTCTTGAGTAATAGCATGTGGAATTTTTAATACCTGTTTGCCATAACAAGCATTGACAGCCCCCGCAATATCTGCCGTAATTTCCACATGTTGGACTTGATCCTTGCCAACAGGAACATAATCGGAACCATAGGTTAAGATATCTGCGGCCATCAAAATCGGATAGTTATAAAGGCCCATATTGATGCCGGCATCAGCGGGCTCACCTTTTTCAATATTTTTATCCACAGCCGCTTTATAAGCGTGTGCCTTGTTCATAAAACCCTTTGGTGTAAAGTTTGTCAAAAGAGTCGTCATCTCGAACACTTCCGGCACATCAGATTGACGGTAGAAAATTGTTTCGTTTGGATCCATACCACAGGCCAAATAAGCACAGGCAATTTGACGTGTGAAAAGTTGCATTTCTTCTGGATTTTTCAAATAATTCACAGCATGGTAATCAGCAATAAACATAACATGCTTGCCACCATTTGCCAATACTTCATGGCCCAATTCAATGGCTGGTCTTAAAGCGCCAACATAATTTCCGATATGCAAGGTGCCTGTTGGCTTCACGCCCGTTAAAACAATTTTATTTTGTAAGTCCATCTTATTTCTCAAGTCCTCTTTTTTGCAATGCTTTTTCCAAAATAATACGTTGTTGATTATTTGTAGCGGTTGCAGATAGAATGTTGTGAGCATGCGTTGCTAACTTTGTTTCGCCAGCAGGCAAAGATTTTGCAATTTCTTCTACAGAAGGAACATTTTCTGGTAACAAACTTGATGTCCCCTGCTGTAATAAGAATTTACGTAGCCGATGACGCCGATGATCTTTTTCATCTAAACTTGCCCAAGCTTCACGCATAGCTACTTGTTGGTTTGTCAAACGAGGCTCGTCAGCATTTTTTCCCAACCAATCAGGAGCTAAGACAGCTTTGCCAAATTTAGTGGTGGCAAATTTATTGCGTAAAGGATAAATCATGTCCACAATGGCAATTTGCCGTGCCAATGGCAACTGATAAAAACGATCAGCCCCAAATAAATCTTCAGCAATTTTTAAATGAGCCGTAATGGCATCTTCGTGCATCGTTTTGCGTTGATTAGATGGAACATAATAAACAGTATTTGTAAAAGATGTCTCACCATAATTGGGAATATTTGATTTGTTTAAAGTTCCAACTTTTAATTGCACTAATTCAATTTTAAATTGTTTCTTATAAGCAGGAGGTAAGACACCCTCGGCCATGCTTGCCATCAAGGCTTTTTCTTTTGCTTTATAAGAAATGACAGGAATGCGAGAACCATTCAACGAAGTAATTTTGCGTACAGTAATTGTTTCTGTTTTATCTAATTTGACACCGCCAGGACCAGCAATGTTCCCATGATCCCAATAGATGGCAGGAAAATCACCTTCAAAATCTAAGTTTAAATCTGTATAATTTTTTAAAAAATCGGCGCGATCTTGTGCATGGGCATCAACAGGAGCTGTCTGTGTTGCTTTTTGTGGGGAGGCTGTTGGTTTTGCCATACTAGGAACCGCAGCCCCTAATGTTGCCATGGTCGCGGCTGTTGCTAAAAATCTTTTTATCAAATTAGTTTGCATAAAACCCTCCAATCAAAGTTACGAGGTATATTATATCATAATTTATAAAAAAAGTCAATGACGATTGGCTAACTTACGGATATTCTTGCCAAATTCGTTGAATATCAGCTCCAAGAGCCGTCAATTTTTCTTCCATTTTATAATAGCCACGATCCACATGATAAATGCGTTGAACAATAGTTTCATCTTGTGCAACGAG
>DFKH01000055.1 GCA_002373815.1 Alphaproteobacteria bacterium UBA3650 | reverse complement strand
TGACAAATAGTTAAAAAAGTGTTAATATAACGTTCGGAACAGTAAAGAGGCTTGTTGTGTAATACTCCTCAACATTGCATACAAGTTTGGATTTTCCCCCTTCTTTTTACTGTTCCCCCTTTTTTATCCCGCCTTTGTGGTGGGATTTTTTGTTGACATTGTTGCAGAGCTGTGTTACATTCGCCTCATGCAAAAAGGAGGGCGTATGAAAACAAGTGAGTCAGGTAGAACCTTAATAGAAATGATGGGTGTTCTTGCGTTGATGGGACTTTTTACAGTTGCCAGTATTAGTCTTTATCGAAATGCTGTCACAAAAATGCGCGTTAATGATTTATTGGATAATGTGCGTAATCGAGCGCTTGTAAGTAGTAAAAATTCTAGTAAAATGACATATGGTATGTATGATCAAAAATCGGGTGGAGCTTCGCCTGTGACGGCTTACGGATTTGGTGTGGCGGATAATAAAACAGGTGTGAAGAGGGATGTTATTGATGGACATGCAGTTGCTTTGGTGCCTGTGGGAGCTATCAATGGAGGACATGCATTGGATAAAGGTACATGTAATGCCTTGTTAGATAAAATATATGATGGGAAAAAAGGCGATAAACCGATGGTGGGTTCTGTGATAGAAGTTTTTGAAGAAAAATGTAAAAATGTTTTGGAGGTTTGTGGATCTGATGATGAAGAATATCCTGAACCAGTGCCTGATATTATTTGCATTGCAATAAAATCTTAATTTTATAAAAAAACTACTTGTATTTTATTTGTCTTTGGTGTATGAATAAAATCATTAACAGAAAGGGTTGACATGTCTTGGAAACATTTAAAGAAGTTTTTGAATATTTTTTCTTCCGATTTAGCTATCGATTTGGGGACAGCAAATACGCTTGTTTATGTGCGTGGTCGTGGTGTTGTGTTGAATGAGCCATCCGTTGTAGCTATTGCTGAAAATCGTGGTAAAAAACAAGTGATTGCTGTTGGAAACGAAGCAAAACAGATGTTGGGAAAAACGCCTGGTCAGATTCAGGCTATTCGTCCTTTGCGCGATGGTGTGATTGCGGACTTTGACGTGGCGGAAGAAATGATTCGTCGTTTTATCCAAAAGGCGCTAGATAAACATTCCTTGACGCGTCCAATGATTGTTATTTGTGTGCCATCTGGGTCGACAGCTGTGGAGCGTCGTGCTATTCAAGAAGCTGCTGAAAACAGTCATGCAAGAAAGGTGTTTTTGATTGAAGAACCAATGGCCGCTGCTTTGGGAGCGGGATTGCCTGTCAATGAACCATCTGGTAGTATGGTAGTCGACATTGGGGGCGGGACAACTGAAGTTGCTGTGATGAGTTTAGGCGGTATTGCTTATGCAGAGTCTGTTCGCGTTGGTGGTGACAAGATGGATGAAGCCATTATTTCTTATATTCGTCGAAACCATAACTTGATGATTGGTGAAGCGTCTGCTGAGCGTGTTAAAAAGGTAATTGGCGCCGCTTCTGCACCTGGTAAAGGGGATGGCGAGAAGATTCCAGTTAAAGGGCGCGATTTGATGAATGGTATTCCAAAAGAGGTTGTTATTACTGAACGCCAAATTTCTGAAGCATTAGCAGGTCCTGTTGGACAAATTGTAGATGCTGTGAAAGTGGCTTTGGAACACACAGATCCAGAGTTGGCTGCTGATATTGTTGATAAAGGTATCATGTTGACAGGTGGTGGTGCTCAATTACGTCGTTTGGACGATGTGTTGCGTGCAGCTACAAAATTGCCTGTTTCTGTTGCAGAAAATTCTTTACAATGTGTTGTATTGGGAACGGGCAAGGCTTTGGAAGAAGTTGGCAAGTTTGAAAATATCTTAACCAGCATGTATTAATCTTTGACCCAAAGGGGTGACTATGGAAAACAAGCAGTTTCGCCTGAAAAGGATAAGATCCCAAATCAGACGCTTGATTCCTGTTGTCTTTTTGGCGCTTGCTATTGTTTTGATGGTATTATGGCAAACAAAAAATCCAGCCATTGTTGCAACAAGGTATTACATTGCTGATAAACTTGCTCCCGTTGTTTCTACTTTATCAGCGCCAGCTAGATGGATAAAATCAGCAAAAGATACTTTTTTGAATGCTGTGTTGCTGTACCATCGTAATGTGGAATTAGAAGCAGAAAATAAGGAATTACATCAATGGCGTGCTTTGGCTATGCAATTGGAATCGGAACAAAACGAGATTAAAAAATTGGTGAACTATATTTCTTATCCAAAGACCTCTTCTGTAATAGCAAGATTAGTGATGGATACAGGAGATAAATTTTCACGTTCTTATGTGGCTTTGGCTGGAACAAAAGATGGCGTGACTAATGGGTCCGTTGCGGTGACGGATAAGGGGTTATTTGCGCGTGTGATTGATGTCGGCGATCATGGAAGTCGTTTGATGGTGTTGACGGATTATTTGTCCCGTGTGCCGGTTTTGGTTGGTAAAAAGCGGATTCAAGCTATTTTATCTGGCGATAACACAAATCGCCCTAAAATCATTTTTACAGATGCAATTGATGACATTAAATCGGGTGATATTGTTTTAACGTCTGGGTATATGGGGGTCTATCCGTCTGGTTTAAGTATTGGTGTTATTCATTCTGTCACAGAAAATGAAGTGGATGTTGATTTGTTTGAATCGGGTGAGGGGTTAGAGTTTG
>DFKH01000010.1 GCA_002373815.1 Alphaproteobacteria bacterium UBA3650 | reverse complement strand
ACTCATTCGAGCCTGCGTTTTTTGTTTTACAATTTTGCGTCACTTTTTATTAGCGTCTTCGCATCCACTAAAATGCAGCAATTTATAAGTAATCTGCGCGGAGGTCATATACTGTCGATCAAATTTGCCATTATCCTCAATACATCTAAGACGAACGATAAATCACCTTAATTTTTGATGCAGCGGACGGAAAAAACAGCATCTTTGCTACTGTTCCCCCCCTTCTGAGCAGAGTCATACCCACTAAAGGCAACATAGAATACTTTATGGTCGTATTCAGTAGAACTCCAAAAAAAAGTATCTGAGCCCCCACCTCTAAAATTGGCTTTATTTCCAAGGCCGGTACCGTAGCCTGCGGGGAGTACCGTAAAGCTAAAAACATCCAAACCATTTTTCTTTTCAAGCCACTCCGTCCTAGACTTAAGCATTCTACCCGCAATTAATTGTCCCCCCACAACATTCATAAGCGTTTTTAATTCACTTTTAGAGGGTAAGTGCCATCCACTCGGACAAGCCGTCATTGCGGCATTCCATGTATAGAGTCGACCATATTTTGAGCAATAAACAGAATTACCTTTATAACATTGACTTTCCTGTGTATTGTAATTGAGATTTTCCGCCATCCACTCTTGATTTCCAATTTTCACTGTTTTGTAAATTTTTCCATCACGAGAATCAGTCATAGTCCCTTTAACAACAGTTCGAGCATCTACTATTGAAGAATGTAAATTTTCTGAGGTTTGTGCAGTAGCATTACAAACAGAACTATCCATAGAACTTTCCGCAGATGACGCCGCACTACCATGAATCAAGAAAACTATCGCAGCAACAACAACAAGAATCACACCAGCAATCACCCAACGTGTTCTCGAATTCTGATTCTCTGCTTCTTCCACAAACAGATTCTCCGTAGGAGTTTTACATTCTATCCGTTGAGGTTCTGTTTTTGAGATTTTGGAAGTTTCAACACCTGCCTGCAAATTTGAAGGAGGTTCGTTCATCGGCATTGGATTTGGAGTCTGTTTCTGTTTACAAGGAGGGGCTCCTTTCTTAAAAACAATCACTTTTTCGCCATTCCTAAAGCACTGAACATCATCACCAACTTTAGGTTCAAAATCAAGTTCATCTACAGGAACATTCAAAACATCTCCGCTACTTGATGCTACAGATGCAACACCATTCAAAACACGTATAATTTTAAACGCATCCTTCGGATTATCCTGTGATTGGTCATTCGTCCCTGTTTTTGCAGGTACAAAATTTTTGGCAACAACAAGAATTTGTTCCCCATTCTTAAAGCAAAGGACTTCATCTCCTGTTTTAGGCTCAAAATCTAATTCATTCACAGAAATGTTAAAAATGTCACCGCTATTTGACGCTACAGATGCAACACCATTTACAACTCGGATAATTTTATAATAGGTTTCGTCTTTTACACAACGAACTGAATAAAAATCATTAGCGCATTCATCATCAAATTCTATATCAACACAATCACTATGATGATACAAACAGATATATCCCGAATCAAACCATATATTAGATACTTCACCTATGCCACCGAAGGATTTTTCTTCTGGGTCATCTTCGGTCACGCAAAATCCTGCAGGAAGAGCTGAAAAACCAACAGAATCAAGACATTTTTTACTTTGTCCTTCTTCACTTTGCCAACTACTTACAGATTTTAGTGATTTACCTGCAATAGACATGTCACCTACGGCATGGACCAAGCTTTCAATTTCATTACTTGAAGGTATATGCCAACCAGGGGGACATGCATTTTTCGCATCGCTAAACTTATAGAGTCTACCGTATTTTTTTGCGTTTTCCTCATCATTATCATAACACAAACTGTCTGTAGTTTTATAGTTCAAATTTTCAGCCAACCAGATGTGCGAACCAATCTCAACAGTCTCGTAAACTTTTCCATCGCGAGTGTCTGTCATAGAACCCTTAACAATCTGAGGCGGAAAGCCTTCTGCTTGCTTAACAATTATAATTTGTTCACCATTTTTGAAACATTGAACGATATCACCTTTTTGGGGGGGCAAAATCAAGTTCCTTCACAGGAACATTGAAAAATGTTTCATCGCTAGAAGCAATAGAAGCAACGTCATTAAATACTCGGATAACTCTTTGGGACATTATTTTACCTATAAATTTCTCTATTTTCTTTCTGTTAGTATAAAAGTCATTTAGTTATTGTACAGAAATCAGCTTCAACAGAATTATCACTTCCATTTGTAATCGTACATTGAACCATAACTTTATTCCCCTTACGTAACTGGGCCGCTTTTTTTAATTGACGTTCATCACGAAAATATGCATCAACAGATCCATTGGAGAACCAAGAACAACTATTCAGTGAAATCTTATTCGCAAGACTAATTATACCTGCGTCCACACCTCTAAAAAAATCCACTACACAACCAGTTATCGCAACACGTTTTCCTTTATACTTCGCATCCGCAGCGATTTCATTGCCATTATACGCACTTAAGATTTCTCCCGCACTGACATACATTTGTATTTCTCGTTTCATTTCTTTTTTTTCATCAGCACGATAGCTGCTCCCATCGCATTCTCGATACACTAAAATAATAAACACAAGCGCAATTACAGACGCAATTCCATATATTATTTTTTCAATATCATATTTTTTTTCAAAATTTTGACTATAAGGAACTTGTGAAACGACATCAGCATTTGGGGTAGAAAAATCCTGCTGTACATAGGGCGGCTTATCGGTATTATTTATTTCATTATGGGCAACCTTCTCTTTTACAAAGTCCACCTTGGTCACAATTACAAGGTCACCGCTAGAAAATACGGAAACATCATCACCAATTTTTGGCGTAAAATCCAATTCTTTTCTGCTGACATCAAAGAAGGAGCCATCTTCCATTCCGATAGAAACTTTATCATCGGAAACTTTTATAATTGTCGCTTTTTTCTGAGCCATAAACATTTCCTCAATTATTTTTTTAACGGTTTCTATTTTATTTTAGTCGGAATATCAAACTTGACTCCCAACACACATCCTTGTTCAAACACAAAGTTTTTTAGCTTTTCCCAACCTTGCCGAATAACATCTTTTGGAAAATCTTTTTTTTCTTGGAAATTGATTCCCTGAGTTTGCCAATCCGAAAAAGAAGTTCCTGCAAAAAACGAGCTTAGTTGGTTAGCATCTAACTCAACTCGATGAAAAGTGCAATCACTTTTTTCAGAAAAAACTTTTGACGGGCTAAAAGAAAACATTCCAGCTGAACTAAATGTTTTTCCTTCATAATAGACACATGCGTCGGGACTCTTTATATCCGTAAGATCCAAAAGATAATTACAATAATCACTATAATTTGGTATGCCATTAAGATCTTTTTTATTACGATATTTGCGGGGATTATTTCCGACAACAAATACCGTATCCAAAAGGAACTTACCCTTTTTATGTGAGCCGAAAAGAATAATAGAATCTTCATCCAAAGCTTTCAAAAAGGGAAAAGCCTTCTGCTTGCAATAGGAATAACGAAAACAATCACCGAATACAAACGGATCGGTATTTTGATAGGAATCACCAGAACCACATTTTGTCCGTGAACAAGCCATTGGCAATCTATGCGAGGGAATCATGCATTTAATAGGCTCTATTAATCTTTGAGGTTCTGTTTTTCTAAAGAATGTTTTCTTGACACGAGCTCTTGCCTCCCATTCTCCCCAAAAGACTAAATCATCAGAATTATGTTGGCCATTTTCATCCACATAATCACCATGACTTTTTATAAAGTTACGAGAATGGTCTCCAGTTTTCCATTCTTTATATGATTGACAGATAAATCTATCTGGCGTTTCTTGTCCCGGATGAAAGAACTGGATGATTTTAGGCATTTTT
>DFKH01000068.1 GCA_002373815.1 Alphaproteobacteria bacterium UBA3650 | reverse complement strand
TGAATATGGCAAGATATGGTTGTTAAAAATGAAAGGTGATAAAATGACACAAAGAACTGTAACACGTGCAGATATTGCTGAAGCTTTATATCAAGAACTAGGTTTTTCTCATGCAGATTCTTTTAAATTGATTGAAAAGACGTTGGCTTATGTAACGGAGGCTTTTGGGCGCAAAGAGGAAGTAAAAATTGCAGGCTTTGCCTCTTTTATTCCGCACGATAAGGCAAAGCGTATGGGACGTAATCCCAAAACAGGTGTTGAGCATGTCATTACAGAACGGACTGTTTTATCATTTAAACCATCTAATGCCTTGAAAAAATCCCTTAAATAATTAAGGAGAAGTGTATGAAATCTGAACATGCCTATCGCACCATTACAGAAGTTGCTGAGCTGTTGCAGGTTCAACCGTCTGTCTTACGTTTTTGGGAGACGCAATTTTCTCAGATAAAACCAGCTAAACGCATGGGGCGTCGTTATTACCAATCTGATGATATTGTATTATTAGCAAAGATTCGCGATTACTTGTATAAAGATTTATTGACCATCAAGGGCGTTCAAAAAAAATTGAAAGAATCCGATGCTTCAGATCGTGTTATTTCGACTCCTGCTACGATTGATACAAGCATTCAAACTTTTGTCCAAGAGATGCGCGATATAAAAGAAGAATTAGCGCAATATTTATAGTTTTTAGGTCATTCATTATGCTTGACACACTGTTTTACGTATGTTAGTTTAGTACTAATATTGACTTTCGTTAGGAGTTTGAACATGAAAAAACACCGCTTTACAATGCTATCACGAAATGATCGTTTGAATTCAAAACACTGTGAATCGGGGCGTAGTTTGTTAGAGACATTAGGCGTTTTAGCGATTCTTGCCTTACTCACAATTGGAGGCATCAAAGGTTTTGGTATGTTGGGTTCAAGTGCTAGTGCCAAGAACTTATTAGATCGTGTTTTAGATGTAGCAGTTATGCGTTCTCATGATTTTTTAAATGCCAGCGGACGGGCTCCAAAGTCTGCTGCTCATGTCACTTTTGACAATGCTCCTCTTCCCCTTAGTGTTGAAAATGGCGTAGATGGTGCGTTGGAAAATGTTTTTTGGGTCACATTAGAATCTGTCCCAATGAAAACATGTGCAGAACTATTAAAAGAAAAACAAAAATTACAAAATAGTACACTTCCCCTTATAGATATATCTGTAAATGGTTCAATCACACAAAATTGTGTTGATACAAATGAAATAAAATTCTTTTTTCAAAAAGATCGTAGAATCTCAACATCAAGTTCGTCCATTTCCGTGACACCGAGAAAAAACAACGGAGAAATTGAAGTCGGAGAGGACGAAGAAAATGACACTACATGTCCAACCATCACTTGCCCAGCACATGCCACATGTTCGGATGATACAGTTACATGCTTACCAGGATATACCAAGGAAGGCTGCAATACCTGTCATCCACAATGCGTAGCCTGTTCTGGCAATACGTATCAATCCGAATCGGATGCGACTTGCAGCAAAACATGTGACAATTGTGGAGATGCTCAACAAGCTGTTAAATCCCACACAGAATGTGCCGATATTGCTCGCGGAAATAATTGCGTTGAAGGAGGGATTTCGGATGGTGACGGTCGTTGTGTGACTTGTTTAGATGATGATAATTGTGAGGTATGCCAAAATTGTTCTGATGATCATATGAGTTGTGATTCTGTTCCAAACACTCGAGATCGTCGTGGTCATATTTGTGGTCCAAGTTGTACTGAAGTTGAGTGTATTGAGGATACTGATTGTGGTATTTGTAAAGATTGTAGCGGTAATAATGTTTGCGAAGCTGTCACAAATACGCAAGATAGTCGTGGCAATATTTGTGACGAAAATGGATCGAAAATCGAGTGTTTACACAATTATGCTTTCAATGAAGTGGGAGCTTGTACGGATCTTGCAAAACCGATTTGTTCCAATGGTGTTTGTGAAGCTTGCCCAGCAGGAGCGGTTTATTTACAAGATCAATTGACCTGTGGTTGTCCAGACCATGCCACGTGTTCAAATGGCACTATTCGTTGCCAAGCTGGTTATTTCAAAAACGAATCTGGAACTTGTACTCTGTGTGGGGAAGGTACCTATAGTGCCGAAGGGGCGACCAGTTGCACCCCCTGTGGGGCGGGTTCAGTTGGTGGAGATCATACCACTTGCGACTGCTATCAAAATGCAACCAAAGACGCAAATGGTACGTGTGCTTGCAATGAAAACTTTACTCTATCTGAGAACCTCTGTGTTTGTCAGGCGGGCTATAGCTTACAAGATGGTGTTTGTACCCCCTGTGAGGATAATACGATCAGCAAAGCCAATGGGCAATGCATGGATTGTGGCGCCGGCACGGCAAATAGCACGCATACCGATTGCAATTGTTATACCAATGCTACACAGAATGAGGATACGCTATTGTGTTCTTGCGACAATGAATATCCGTGGAAAGTAGATAATAGTAAAACATGTGTTCAATGTACAGAGTATAGTGATTGTGGTCCTCAACAATATTGTAGTGATAATATTTGTACTGACTGTCCAACAACCACCGTTACGAATTGCGATGGATTACATAGCTCCTCTGGAGTAAAACATGCGGATGTGCCATATTTTTCGTTTACGCCACCTAGTGGATGTAAGTATAGAGTATCCTTTACATCGAAAACACAACGTTCTTGGTATACGCATCTTAAAGCTGGTTTCTTGGCAGATGATTATATTATTTTATACCAAGGAACAACAGATATTTGGCATCGCTGTAATTACGAGGGAGGAAGCGAAGGTTTATGTCCTGCTTCTATGAATACCATTTTTAATTCTACTCATCATGATTTTACAGGAAATGGACAGACAGTGACGTTAAAAACAGTGGATTTATTCGCAACACAAAGTAATACCTATGGATGCGAAGGTGATATTAGCTTAATAAAGGTAGACAGAGAAGAACTTTTTTAAGATATAATCCCACAAAGTATTAACCTTGAGCTCAGGATGATTGTACGTTAACTCTGATCCAAACTACAGCACCGATGCTTTTGAATAAAAAAAATTAAACTTCTTCAAAACCTCTGTTGCGATAGCCATGGGCTTTAATCGCAATGTTTTGGGCTGTTCCTTAAAATCAGGTCAATAAATAAGGATAAAATAAAACTCAGAATAGATCATCTCCTACAAAAGGCAGTTACTGTTTTGTTGTTCATCACTTATACATCACTAAATCAGGATAAGGAATCATAGATGTTGAATGAGCTTGGTGGACAATATTTTCTTGTTATTTGGAGAGAGTTAAACAAAAAAAAGGGGAGCTTTCGCTCCCCATTGGAATAACAACCTAAAAAAAGGATTTATTTCTTAGCAGCCTTTTTGGCTGGCGCTTTTTTAGCTACCGTCTTTTTAGCTGGGGCTTTCTTGACCACAGCTTTTTTGACTGGTGTTTTTACCGCAGCAGCTTTCACTACTGTTTTTTTTGCAACCGGTTTAGCTGTTTTGCTTACTGGTTTGGATACGGCTTTTGCAACTGTTTTTACAGCTTTTTTAGTAACTCTTTTTGGGGCTTTCGCTGCAAACAATTGCTCACACGCCTTAATCCAGCACTCTTTATCCTTTCCTTCAGGACGTCCCGCCTGCTCCCAAATATAATAGGCAGCAACACGGATGTTTTCTTCGTTGATTTCGTGTGTCATTGTAATACTCCTTTTGCCTCAACAATTTGAATATAAGCGAAAAAAAATCATTTTGCAACAACTTTTTTCACATAAATTCAATTTTTTTATTTTTGTTTCAAATTCTCCGCCAAAAATGGCTTTAACTGATCCATTGGCAATCCCCGTGAAAACCAATATCCTTGACCATAGTCACATCCATTATCGCGCAACCATTGTTGTTGTTCCGTTGTTTCGATACCTTCTGCCAAAACGGGGAAACCTAAATCATGCCCCAATTTAATGATGGACAAGACAATTGATTTATTTTTATCGTCTTCCATCAAGGTCCGAATGAAAGATAAATCGATTTTTAACTTGCGAATATTCAACTGTTTCAAACGCTCAAAAGACGAATAACCTGTTCCAAAATCGTCGATAGAGACGGGAATATGCATTTCGGCCAATTTGTCCAAAATACCGTTGGAAAGGACATCTTCCCCTAACTCTTGCGATTCGGTAAATTCACATTCCAGATATTTTGCATCCATATTATTTTCTGTCAGATATTTTTGAATTGTTTCCGTTAAATCAGCTTCTTGCAATTGGCTGATAGATAAATTAACAGCCATAAATATTTCAGGGGCAACCTTATGCAATTCCGCCAAATCTTTCAATGTTTGTTCAAACAAAAAACGTGTAAATTCATGAATGACACCAGATTCTTCCAACAAAGGAATAAACTCCATCGGGGGTACATAACCCCGTTTTGGACTTTCCCAACGCATCAATGCTTCCACACCAATTGTCCGATTCGTTTTCAAGTCCCATTCTGGTTGATAGTAAAAGACAAACTCTTTATTCTTTAAGGCTCTTTTAAGCTCTTCAACCGTAATTGGTTTGTTTTTACGTCCAAAAATTTTATTTAAAAATGACATCACAACCTCCTTATTCTTTTTTCACTTTACCAATTTTTTTTATAAAAAGCACGTTTTTTTTCAAAAAAAGATACACTTTTTTCATTTTTTTGACTATACTCTTGTTATTCAAAACAAGAAATAAAATGGTAAAAATTAGAAAGGAAATGGGAATAAAATGACACAAAAACCAATTGTTTTATGTATTTTAGATGGTTGGGGGTTTAATCCAAAGAAAGAAAACAATGCGATTGAAATGGGGCGTACACCTGTTTGGCATGAACTGGTTCAAAAATGGCCTCATACGATGCTGAAGACATCTGGCAAAGATGTCGGACTTCCGGATGGTCAGATGGGAAACTCGGAAGTGGGGCATATGAATTTGGGTGCAGGTCGCGTTGTATTTCAAGACTTGCCACGCATTGACAACGCTATTGCCAATCACGAACTTGAAAAAAATGCTGTGTTGGTTGATTTGATTCAAAAATTAAAGAAAACTCATGGAACCTGTCATTTAATGGGGTTATTAGGCCCCGGTGGTGTACATGCGATGCAACGCCATATTGTGGCTTTGGCTCGCATTTTAAATGATAATGGAATTGAGGTGGCTTTGCATGGTTTTTTGGATGGACGTGATACACCTCCAGATTCCGCAAAAGGTTTTGTCGCCGATTTGGAAAAAGAGATTGCAACTATGTCTCATGTTAAAATTGCCACCCTTGGAGGTCGTTATTATGGTATGGATCGCGATAATCGGTGGGATCGTGTGACAAAAGCTTATGAAGCTATTGTCAACGGTCTGGGAGATCACTTTGCCTCTGCAGATGAAGCCATTCAAGCAAGCTATGATGCAAAAGTTTTTGATGAATTTGTGGTGCCTTGCGTCATTGGAGATTATCAAGGGATGAAAGATGGTGATGCAGTAATGATGGCGAATTATCGCACAGATCGCGCCAGAGAAATCACACGCATGATGTTGCAACCAGACTTTGATTTGACCCCTCGCTCACGCGTTGTTCAATTTGCTGATGCGGTTGCGATGACAGAATATTCCAAAGATCACACGCAATGGATGCATGTTTTATTTCCACCAGAACAGCTTAAAAATATTTTTGGGCAAGTGGTGGCTGATGCGGGTTTAAAGCAACTGCGAATTGCCGAGACAGAAAAATATGCCCACGTGACATTCTTTTTTAATGGAGGACAAGAAACATTATTTAATGGGGAAGATCGTATTTTGGTTCCAAGTCCGAAAGTGGCCACTTATGATTTACAACCCGAAATGTCTGCTGTTGAAGTTACTGACAAATTGGTGGATGCTGTCAATTCCGACAAATTTGATGTCATCATTGTAAATTATGCCAATGGCGATATGGTTGGACACACAGGCATTATTCCCGCAGCTATTAAAGCCGCCGAAACTGTGGATACTTGTGTTGGTCGTTTGGTGCAAGCTGTCACAGATAAAGGGGGCGCTTTATTCATTACTGCTGACCATGGCAACTGTGAAGATATGGTTGATGAGAATGGAGCTCCTAAAACAGCCCATACCTCTACACCGGTGCAAGCTGTGTTGGTCAATGGTGATGGTGTGGTTCATCTAAAAGAGGGACGTTTGGCTGATGTTGCTCCAACGTTATTAGACTTATTGGGGCTAAAAAAGCCACAAGAAATGACAGGTGTTTCGTTAATTGAGAGGAAGTAGATTTGGTACGACGTGCTTTTATTTTAGCCTTATCTTTCATGATCGGAAGCGTTGTGTTTGCTGCTTCGACAGAGAAAGATTTGGCAAAAATTGAGGCACAAATTAAGCAAGCAAAGCAACAACAAGCCGAAAGCCAACGCAAATCTCAAGCGTTAGACAAAGAGGTTAAAAGCGTTCAAAAGGAAATGGTCAACTTAGCTAAGTCTGTACGCAAACATGAAGATCAGTTGTCTTTATTAGAACAGAAGAAAAAAGAACTTGAAAATCAACAGGAAGAGTTAGAACAAAAGTTATCCTTATCTTCGCTGCAAATGGCCAAGATTATGCAGGGTATGCAAACGTTGGCTCTGCGTCCCAGTGAAATTTTATTGATTCAGGCCAAAACGCCCATTCAGATGCTACGTTCCCATCGTTTGATGCAATATAGTTTTCCGATTGTGGGTGGTATTCAACATCAAACTCAAGAGGATCTTAACGCTTTAAGCCAAGTCAAAATGGAATTACAAAATCAGATTTCGTCCATTAAGACAACAACGGCAGAGCTGTCTAATAAGAATGAACAGATGGAAAAACTTGCACAACAAAAAAAAGTGTTACAAGCGCAGTATGCCTCTACTTATGAAAAATCAAAGGCCAAAGCAGAAAAATTAGCCAAAGAAGCAAAAAGTTTGAAAGACTTATTAGCTAATATTCAAAAAGAACAACAGAAAAAAATGGCGCAAAAAAAGGCGACTGGTCGTGGTTTTGGAACGGGAGCATTTGCCCGCGCCAGAGGGTCCTTGTCTTTACCGGCGCAAGGACGCATCACACAAAACTTTGGCGATACAACTGGGGCAAGCCAATCCCACGCAAAAGGCATGGTTGTCACGACTCGTCGATCGGCACAAGTCGCTGCGCCATTTGATGGCACTGTCTTGTTTGCTGGTCCCTTTCAAAACTATGGTCAACTTGTCATTATTGATCATGGCGACAATTACTTGACTGTTTTGGCTGGTCTGGATACAATTACAACATCAGTTGGCAGTCAATTATTAACGGGTGAACCCATTGGAAAAATGGGCACTAATTACACGAATTTATATATTGAGGTCCGGCAAAGTGGTCAAGCCATCAACCCGCGCCCTTGGTTTGTTGGATAGGAGGAAAACATGAAAAAATTACTTTTATTAACTTGGATGATGGTTTTGCCTGTGATGGCAGCACCTACCCCAAAAACAGAGCCAGCAGAAAATGAAAATGTATATGTGTTGATGGAATTGTTAGGTTCCTCCTTGAAATTGATTAAAGAAGATTATGTGGAAGATGTTTCCTATAAAAAAATGGTTGAAAAAGCCCTCAATGGTGTTTTAACCGCTCAGGATCCTCATTCTGGTTTCCTCAATAAAGAGGAAATGGAAGAAATGGCCACTCAGACAAAAGGGGAATTTGGTGGTGTTGGCATGGAAGTTTCTAGCGAAAATGGATTGGTTCGTGTTGTCTCTCCTATTGATGATACACCAGCTTTTCGTGCTGGCATTCAGGCAGGCGATTATATTACACATATTGATGGTACTTCTGTGATTGGTTTATCTTTAAACGAAGCTGTCAAACGGTTACGTGGTACCCCAAAAACAAAAGTCAAGATTAAGATATCTCGTAAAAACAAAGAACCATTTGAAATTACTTTGGTACGTGATATTATCAAGGTAGATCCCGTTAAATTTGAGGCAAAAGGCAATATTGGGTATATTCGGATTTTGACTTTTAGCGAAAAAACGACCTCCGAATTACATCGTGCCATTAAAGAATTAAAAGAAAAAATTGGAAAAGATTTAATTGGTTTTGTTGTGGATATTCGTAACAATCCAGGTGGTTTATTGGATCAGGCCGTTGGTGTTGCGGACACATTCTTAGCACAGGGAGAGATTGTTTCTACACGTTCTAGAAAACCCGAAGAAACGTTGCGTTTTTCCGCTAAAACGGGCGATATGACCAATGGTTTACCTTTGGTTGTCATGATCAACGAAGGATCTGCTTCTGCTTCTGAGATTGTGGCAGGCGCTTTACAAGATCACAAACGCGCCGTTATTGTTGGCTTAAAATCGTTCGGGAAAGGATCTGTTCAAACGATTCGTGAAATTCCTGGATTTGGCGCCATTAAAATTACGACAGCGCGTTATTTTACTCCCTCTGGTAACTCTATTCAAGCAAAAGGAATTACACCTGATGTAGAAATTCCCCGTGCAGAGTTAAAAGAATTACCCAAAATTACAGGCTGGGGTGAAGGAGATTTAGATGGCGCTTTATCGGCCGAAGAAGGGAAAAAGGCAAAAGATACAGAACTTCCCAAAGAAGAAGAAAAGAAACCAGAGGATGAGACAGCCAAAAAAGATTATCAATTGGATCGTGCATTGGATATATTAAAAGCCATGTCTGTGTTTTCTGAACAGAAAGAAGGGGTAGATGGCAAATAATTTGACATACCGTCAATCGATTGGTTTTATGATGATTGATGCGAAAAAGCGTGTCTTCTTGGGTAAGAGATGTTGGCCGAAAGATTCTCCTTTTCGATTTCAAATGCCTCAAGGAGGCATTGAAGAAGGCGAAACACCTAAGCAGGCTCTGTTCCGTGAAATGCGTGAAGAAATTGGTTTAACACCAGATAAGGTTGATATTTTAGCTGAATCAAAAGAATGGCTGACATATGAATTGCCAAAACATATGCGTACGTCTATTGATGGAAATCAACAAAAATGGTTTTTGCTTTATTTTAAAGGCAATTCTAAGGATTTTGTTTTTACCAACGAAAAGCATCCAGAGTTTTGTGGCGCCAGATGGGTACAACCAAAAAAGGTGCCTTATCTTGTGATTCCTTTTAAGCGAAAAGTTTATCGTCAAGTTTTAAATGAATTTAAAACTTTGATTGACGATTTTGAAGCCCCTACTTCGTCACCACAACCATAGCTTCGCGAAGTACGCGAGAATCACCAATGGTATAACCTGTTTGTAATTCTTCCACAATCGTACCGGCTGGTTTTGAAGGATCTTCCACCTGTTGAATCACTTGATGTTTATCAGGGTCGAACACACGTCCTGCGTCTTGCATTTTTTTGACATGATTCTTATTTAAGGCCTCTTCCAATTGTTTATGCACCATTTCCACCCCTTGCAACAATCCCACAAAAAAAGGTTCACATGGTTTATCAGATTTACCCATTTCTACTTTTGCTGTTTTTAAAGCACGTTCCAAATTATCCATGACTGGCAACATATCAAGGGCAAAGTCTTTATTTGCATAGCGAGCTGTATTTTGCATATCTAAGGCACAGCGTTTGCGCATATTTTCAACCTCAGCCGCATTTCTTAAAGCTAAATCTTTCCAATGTAAAACTTCTTCTTGTAAATGGGAAACTTGATCATCTGCTTGTGTGGCTACGTTTTGTTCTTTTTTTTCTTCAGATTTATGTTCTTTTTTCTTATCCATCTGACACCTTCCTTTTTTATACTTATATATGTAATCGCTTCAACTCAAAAAATCAAGAGTACTTGCTTTTTTTTATGAAAAATGATAAACTTTAGCCAACAAACAAAGGAGTTTAAAATGACAAGACCCTCTGGTCGCGCCGCTGATGAGTTGCGCAAAATTGAAATTCAAACACGAGTAAATAAATATGCCCCTGGCTCTTGCTTGATTAAATGGGGTGATACGCATGTATTGTGCACTGTGATGATTGAAGATAAAGTGCCTGCTTGGATGAAACAACAACAAAAGCATGGAGGATGGTTGACCGCTGAATATGGTATGTTACCACATGCGGGTAATATTCGTAAGGATCGTGATGCTGTCAAAGGCAAACAAGATTCTCGTGCAATTGAAATTCAACGTCTTATCGGTCGTTCGTTGCGGGCAATTACCGATTTGCATCAAATTCCAAACAAAACAATCAAGATTGATTGTGATGTCTTGCAAGCCGATGGTGGCACCAGAACTGCCAGCATTACTGCCGCTTATATTGCCTTAAAAATGGCCATTGATGATGCTTTGCAAAAGGGCAGTATTGAACACACGCCCCTTATTGGACAAGTAGCAGCTGTTTCCTGTGGTATTGTGGGAAGTGAACCTGTATTGGATTTAGATTATGCAGAAGATTCAAATGCTGGGACGGATGCGAATTTTGTCATGACAGCCAGTGGTAAATTGATTGAAATTCAAGGATCTGCCGAAGGTGCCCCTTTTTCGAAAGATGAATTTGCTGCTCTTTTGACTTTGGCGGAAAAAGGCATTCATGAATTGATTCAAAAGCAAAATGAAGCCTTGAAATAGGACTTGTCTTTTTTTCAACTTTATGTTATCTTGGAAACTACTAAGGAGACATAACATCATGAAGAATTCTGCTTTGCAAGCCCCCCCCCACTACGAAATAAGTGTTTGATTTTTAAACATTTTTTGAGAATATATCCTCCTAAATGTCACGAAGGATCTTCTAAGAACTGTCATTCTGGACTTGATCCAGAATCTTGTTACGCCACAAAACAGATGCTGAATCAAGTTCAGCATGACACAGAGAGCGGTCGTAGTATGGTAGAAATGTTGGGCGTGTTGGCGGTAA
>DFKH01000070.1 GCA_002373815.1 Alphaproteobacteria bacterium UBA3650 | reverse complement strand
ATAGCAAGTACCATTGTTATTACATATACCTGCTAATCCTGCTGTCTCGCAACTCTCATTATCCAAAAGATTCTTTCGAGATTTGTTTTCATCGCAGGTTTGACATATACCCCACCTACAATCATCGGCTTCCTCTTTATCTGTACAGTGATTGGCAATGCACTTATATCCGGCATAACAATCTGATGTTTCATTGCATTCTACGCATAAATTTGGATCTCCCCTTTTAGATACCAAATTGTGTGGACAAACACACTTACTTCCTTTGTATACTTTATCACCTATGCATTTTTCTATACAGTGCCCTTGAGACCAAACAGGTGTATTAGCATTACAACGGCAATTGGCGACATTGGTTTTGTCACCAGTTGCATTCAATGAGCTACCTTGAGGGCATTGCGGTCTTTGGCAGTTTTTGCCATTCCACGTTTCGCCCGAATTATTACATTTACACCCAGAAGTAGCCCAGCCCCCAGCACCTGTGATTGATGTACCAAATGGGCAAGAGGAACTTGTATAGGTGGAGGTTGTTGTACGTGGCGTAGAAACGGGTGCGGGAGCTGGTGGAATAGGAGAGGATATTGGATACGATTTCTTTTCTGGCGGAGTAACGGACGTTTGCTCTTCTTCATTTTTCTCTTCCTCTTGTTGTGGGGTCACAAGGCTTACATAAAATCGCATCATGGGTACTTCTTCATCGGGGCAATCAAACATAGTGATATCTTCTTTTTCATTACCAAATCTATCTAAAATGTATGCCTTTGTAATGATATTTTTCCACACTCCTTTTTTTAAGGTGCGATTTAAGGCGTGACAGATACCCTCAGAAATTTCTTTTTCCCCAGTTTCAACTTTGATGAGTGAGGGTGTTGAATCATCTGTTACCGAAAAATTCCAACCTTCACGCTCTATTTTAACCATGTGGTGTGTGGCCGTTTCCTCTTCTTCGTCGGACAAATCTTGTGTTTTGAATTGTGACCTTGTAGAGTTAGCCTCTTCAAACACAGCTTCTAAAATTGTTTGTGCATATTTTTCATTGGCTTTTTTTTGAAAATAATAAATTCCGACGGAGGCACAGAGCCCTATAATGCCCATAATGAATGTTGTTTTTGAAAATGTCTTTCCTAATTCAGATGTACAATGCATTTGAACCTCCTGCCTTAGGTAGTTTATACGTAAAAAAAACTTTTTACAAGGAAAATTTTAAGCAAGAGGTTATTCCTCATCACAACCCGGATTGTCATCTACATCAATGGTATATTTATCTGAGTCCACAAGAGATTGCACAACTTCATTCAAAGCCTCAATACCATCGGAATCTAAACCGCTCGTGATTTGGACATGAACATTCATTCCATTAGCGTCGGACACAGCTTCAAGTTCTTCTGCCGTCATTTCAATTCCTAGTCCTGCAATTTTCGTGTTCATCCCCATTTTAGATAGTTTTACACAAGCCCCAGTAGAACCATTTGCGACCATCGCCTGCGTAACCAAAATACTGGCCATCTGTACAATTTCATTGGCACGATGTCTTCTGATTGCAATTGAATAACCATAAAAACCAGTTACAGAAAGCACCCCAATAATGGCTAACACACCTAGCATCTCTATCATGCTGCGACCAGATGTTTCATCATAAAAAAATCTTTTTTTCTGTGTGCCTATGTCTGTCCTTTGAGGAATACTCATTCTCTGTTTCATTTATCTACTCCCATTTTGTGTATTTAATGTTAACAAGTTTTACGAAATGGGTCAAGTAGTTTTTTTTTACTTTCTATCAGTTAGATAAGGTTTGCTACCTGATAATCAGGTTTGGATATAACTTTTTGAGTGGGATCAAAGCTTCTACCGTAAAAAATTGGTTGATAGCCGATTGTTCTGGTGGATGTTTGTCTCCTTTAAATGTGCGATAATGTTGCAGGGCATAAGTTTGCACACCATTTACCTTTAATTCCCTTGCAATTGTCAAAATATCTTCTGGTGTTAAACAATCAGGATCACAAGTTGTACGTGCTTCAAACGCAACACCCTGTGTTAGTAATAATGATAAACTTTCCTTTACTTTATCTGCCATCTTGGGGCGTCCACATACAGTATCATATTTATCCCATGGTGCTTTGATATCCAATCCCACCCAATCAATATAGGCGATCATTTCACGCAATTTTTTTGGATAAACACCCGAAGTATGTACGCCAATTTTAAAGCCCAACTCTTTCACTTGGTGTGCTAAATCCACAATATCTGGTTGCATTAAAGGTTCGCCACCAGACAAGACAACCCCATCTAATTTTCCTTTTCTTGTGGATAAAAAAGAAAGGATATCCCCCCATTCCATCTCTCCTTTATTCTCATTTTCCTGCAAATCAGGATTATGACAAAAGGGACATTTCAGCGGACATCCTTTAAAAAAAACGACAGCCGCCAAGCACCCAGGGTAGTCAATTGTTGTAAAGGGTACTAATCCAGCGACTGTCGCCATGATTCAAGCCTTTCTGCTTAGCCTGCAATCTTTTCCATGGCACAGGAACAACACTTTCCTTCTTCGAACCATTTGCGTTCGTCAAATTCAGATTTTTTTCCTTTATTGAAATGGCTGTATGGACGGAAATATCCCATCACACGTGTCCACACTTCTACTGGTTGACGTGCAGCTTCATTTTGTTCTAAGATTTCTTGATCTGTCATTTTTTATTCTCCCTTTTTTTGTTGTTCTTGTTCTAATTCTTTATGTTTTCTGTCCAGCAATTCTTGATCACAAATTGGACAGTATTTGTGTTCGCCCGCAATATAACCATGTTTTGGGCAGATAGAGTAAACCGGTGTCACAGAAACATACGGTAATCTGTAGTTTTCCAACACACGTTTTACCAAATCTTTACAAGCTGCGGAAGACGAGATCCGCTCGCTCATATACAGGTGCAACACGGTACCACCTGTGTATTGTGTTTGCAGGTCATCTTGATAATCCAAAGCCACAAATGGATCATCTGTGAAGCCCACAGGCAATTGAGATGAGTTTGTATAATATGGGGCTTCTTTTGTCCCCGCTTGAATAATGTCTGGGAAGCGTTTTTGATCTTCACGTGCAAAACGATAGGTTGTTCCTTCCGCAGGCGTTGCTTCCAAATTATACATATTTCCTGTTTCGTCTTGGAATGCCAACAATTTTTCACGCATATGTGTCAGCAACTTCTTGGCAAAGTCACGCCCCCACTCAGTTGTAATATCTTCTTTATCATTCGTAAAGTTACGAATCATTTCATTGATACCATTGACACCGATTGTAGAGAAGTGATTACGGAATGAACCCAAGTAACGGCGTGTATAAGGATAAAGTCCTCGTTCCAAATGCATGGTAATCGTTTGGCGTTTTAATTCTAATGATTTTTTAGCTAATTCCATCAATTCGTCCAAACGTTTATACATCCCTTCTTCATCCCCTTTGAACAAATAGCCCAAACGTGCACAGTTGATTGTCACCACACCCACAGAACCTGTTTGTTCTGCCGAGCCAAATAAACCACCGCCACGGCGTTTTAATTCGGTTAAATCAAGGCGCAAACGACAGCACATACTACGCACATCTGATGGCTTCATATCCGAATTTAGATAGTTGGAGAAATAAGGAAGACCATATTTTGCTGTCATTTCAAATAACAAGTCAATGTTTTCGGAATCCCATGGGAACTCGTTTGTGATATTGTATGTTGGAATTGGGAAGGTAAATGGACGACCCTTGGCGTCACCTTCACCCATGACCTCTAAGAACGCACGATTAATCATATCCATTTCTTTTTGCAATTCACCATACGTAAAGGGTTGTTCTTCACCACCGATAATTGGATGACGATCCTTTAAATCTACTGGACATGTCCAATCAAATGTCAAATTCGTGAATGGTGTTTGTGTTCCCCAACGAGAAGGCACGTTCAAGTTGAAGATAAATGATTGCATCGCCTGTTTTACATCTTTG
This sequence comes from Alphaproteobacteria bacterium UBA3650, assembly GCA_002373815.1. Classification (GTDB taxonomy): domain Bacteria; phylum Pseudomonadota; class Alphaproteobacteria; order CAAHEQ01; family UBA3637; genus UBA3637. Next base: position 26,261 of record DFKH01000070.1, on the reverse strand, counting down.
TATTCCAAATTTTCAATGCGAATAAAGGGTGCTAAATAGGTATCTGCAGAGGAGAACGCCTGCGCACCAGCCCACTCATTTTGAAGTGTCCCCAAGAAATTCACCATTTGTGAAAAAGCACTAACCAAATGGCGGGGTGGATTCGATTCTGTTTTATTTGGCACACCATTAAATCCTTCTTGAATCAAGGCACGCAAAGACCAACCAGCACAGTAGCCTGCTAACATATCCAAATCATGAATATGGTAATCACCTTCTTTGTGGGCTGCCCCGATTTCTGGTGTATAGACGTGTTTTAACCAATAATTAGCGACAACTTTTCCTGCCACATTCAAAATCAATCCACCTAACGAATACCCTTGGTTTGCATTCGCATTCACGCGCCAATCAGAACGATCCAAATATTCGTTGATGGAAGAAATCGCATCCACAACAGCTTGTTGATCTTTCCGTTGACGATCACGTTGTTCACGATAAACGATATAAGATTTTGCTGTTTTATAATAGTTTGAAGAAATCAACACTTGTTCCACAACATCTTGAATCTGCTCAATCGTCGGGACAACAGCGTCTCCAAAGCGATGGCGCAAAACTTTCAAAACCTGTCCAGCCAATAATTCGGATTCATCTTGACCAAATTCACCTGTTGCAGATCCTGCTTTTGCAATCGCTGCAACAATCTTTTGACTATCAAATGCTACATGAGCGCCATCGCGTTTAATCACACCAGACAAAGGACCTGCATCCAAGATATCATTTTCTCTTTTATTTTGAACAACTTCCAACATTTTGTGCTAATTCTCCTCTAAAAAATACTATATATTGTGTTTTTTTGTTTTTTCTTCTGTTCCCTATTAAACTCCAAAAAGAAATCAAGTCAACAAAAAAAATCACTTTTTTTCATCTTTTTTATAACCCTTTCAAAAACAAACATTTTTATTTGTCTTTTAGGGAGACTTTCTTCTTTAAAAATAGTTAATTTTTAGACAAAGTTTTGGCGCAAAATTGGTTAATTTTTGGTATTTACTTTCTTAACACCTTATTTTTTATGCATAAATAACTATGTCAACCGATTCGAGTCAAACGAATCGTTATTTTTGTTATTCCTTTTTCTTACAAGATTACTTTTACCCCTTATTTTACGCATCTTTGCGTTTGTGCAGATTCAGCAATAATTCTATGGCAGCTAAAACAATCATTAAATACCCTAATAACTCTCCGCTTTCTTCAATCATCCGCCGAATTGCAAAAACTATACCAGAATCATCATTTCCAATGACAGCCTTAATTAGAGGTCTATGCCCAATACATTGTGCAAATGGAATAATCATAACCATTGCACTAAACATCAATGAGCAAGCAGGCGTCTTAAGTAAATCTAGAGTCTGTTTTTTGAAATTTTTAAAATGGCACAAACCATATATACCCACCAATGCTGGAAATATATATCCCACACGCCAACTTAGTATAGGCAAATTTGCATCAAACCATGCATCTTGTTCCCGACAAATGCCCAACATACACAGAGCGCTCAACCCTAGCATAGCTATTCTATTCGCTTTATTTTTCCATGCTGAAAGCGCAAAAATAAATCCTGCTATCATCAAAAAAACACATTGCGTATTTTCAATAATACCGTTTTCACCAAATGCCTCACCTCCAAAAATATCTGCTATTTTCCAAATTCCAACAGATACTAATGTCAGAACAACAAAATATATGCTCATACGCATTGTCGTGAATAAAACTGTTTTTTCAGATTGTGCTAATTGAATCATCTTGAACTCCTTCTATAACCTTTACTGTTTTTGCAAATAAAGTCAACAAAAAACATACATATTTATGCGTTCGGCTTATAAAAATCTTGACTTTTAATCACAGAATCATTACAATGGTTATGTTTTGCGGATGTAGTACAATGGTAGTACAGCAGCTTCCCAAGCTGAATACGAGGGTTCGATTCCCTTCATCCGCTCCAATCCTCTTACAAATTCGTCCTAATTACACGTCAACTTGTGGATATTTTTTTATAGACAGTTCCAACACACGATTGCCCAGCAAGCGATGAGGTTCACAAATGATAAAAATACAAGCAAGCTTCCTATATCCTTTGCGGCTTTGGACAATTCATGTCGATCGAGAGAAATTCGATCAATACATGTTTCTATTGCGGAATTTGTCAGTTCTGCAAACAAGACAAAAACCAATGAAAATATCAACCAAAGATATTCTGATCCAGAAACTGGCATAAAAAATGAAATAATCAACAATAGAGTACAAATCATTATATCCTGACGAAATGCTTCCTCTTCATGAAAGGCAAAAAGAAATCCGTCCCAAGAATTTTTAAATGCCGACAAAATTCTTTTTATACCTGTATATTCATGTTTCATTGTTTCTCCTTTTTATGTTACCATCAAACACATCTATTGTTTACAATAAGAAATTAAATCGAGTGTCTGATTGTAAAGCTTGCTTTTTGTTTCTGTCACACCAAGCACTGTGTGAAATAAATTGTCATGTGATGCTTGTTCAAATACTTTATTTTTGAGACACTCAAAATTGATATGCATACTTTTCAATATGTTATCAGAAAACCACATAATAAATGGCACTTTTTTCTGTTCTTCTGGTGCTATTTTATAAGGCATCCCATGCAAGAACAACCCACTTTCTCCTAAACTTTCACCGTGATCCGAAACATACATCATACTTGTTTCATATTTTTTATATGATTTTAAAGAATCAATAATCTTTGAAATTATATAATCCGTATATAATATGGTGTTATCATAGGCATTTACCAATTCTTCATTTGTACAATTTTGAAGATTTGCCGTCTTACATGCAGGTTTAAAATGTTCAAACTCTTGTGGATATCTTTTGTAGTAGGCTGGACCATGTGATCCCATTGTATGTAAAACAATCACTGTGTTTTTAGTGATCTTTTTCAATGTTTCATCTAAATAAGGCAACAACGCCTTATCGTGACAATAATCACCGAAACAATCTTTAGATTTATTCAATTTAACAATGTTGTGGTGTTCCACTCTATCACAAACATTTTTACATCCATCATCATTTTCAAACCAAATAATATCCCATCCAGCTTTCTTGACAATATCCAATAAATTTTCCTCATATTTCGCATCATCTGTATCAAAATTTGATCGATTCTTTGTTGAAAACATACATGGAACAGACAAGGCTGTAGCGGTTCCACATGACATTGCATTCGGAATTGCAAGCAAATTCTTTTCTTTTTTCATTAAAGGATTCGTTTCCTTTTCATATCCATATAGAGAAAAATTTTTAGCACGAGCAGTCTCGCCTATTACTAAGACGAACACGTGAACATTTTTATTTGATATGTTCGACACAGGATTTTCATCCAAAACAACAAATTTTTTAGGAGATTTTATTGATTTTGCAACATATTTTATCGTATTCATCATGTAGTTCAATGTATTGTATTGTGATTTTATTTCGCGATGATTTCGGGCAAATGGAATAGCAAACTTACCAAAAAACAACATATATACGCCCATTAAAACAACGGAAATACCAATCAAGCAAGAGCGTTTAATAAATTCTTTTTTTAGCGAGGAAAACTGGATTTTTGTTTTGCAGACCAAAATTGATGGCATAACACCAAAAATAAATATACACAATATAAGAGGCAGTGAAATCAATTCCATCCCTTCTCTCATATTTGTTTCAAAAACATTTTTCATCATATGGTAATTCAAATGGACTCCCATTGTGAACATGATGTAATTCGTACCGCTAGAAATAAGTAAAATCAAGCAACTTAAAAGTTTTATAGTGTGTTTCACCAATATAACGTTTAATAGCATATATATTGGCAAAGGAACCATAAAGCATAAGAAAAATAGGCATAAAAAATGGCTTGTATCAGACAGCTCAAAATTCACAAATAGTGTCCGAAAAAAAGCCATATTTAAGACAATACTTAAATAAAGAGATAAAAAGAATATAAACTTTGTACTGGATATACTTAAATTATTTAATAATTTCATTTTATTATCTCTCAAAACAACTTATCTTTCAGATTTGATATTCGCAATTTTAAAAATTTTTCCGATTAATGTCAACAAAAAACATATTCTTTTATGTACCGGTCTTTAAATTTATTTTCGCAGACTAGATGCAAGACTATAGAATTCAGGTACCAACTATAGGGTGATTTTTCCACCAACCATGCATACTAAAAGCCCCCAATAGTATGGAGGCTTTTTAATATTTTCGTCTTTATTATTTAGACAATTGGTCTGACATGCCTGGTAACATTGGTTGCACCAAACCAACTTTTGCCGTTTTTGAAGGTTTCCTTGTCGCTTGATAACCTCTGATTAAGGCAATTTTCTGACGACTTAATTCATTTAATCTTTCTTGTATTTTGAAAAGATTAAACATATCTTTCTCTGTTTTTAATGCTTTTTCCAAAGCCATTTTTTCACGAACAATATATGACAGTTCAAAAATTGTATTTTGACGTTTCGTATCACGCAATTTTCTTAACGTGATATTGTTCATGCGAACGACTTTTGTTGCGAAACGATACCCATCATATGATTCTTTTTTTAATTGTTTCACTTGTTTTAATTCCAAGCGCTCACGTGATTTTTCTTCTACAGAAGCATTTTCTGAGAGGCCTGCTATTTTTGTTCGTTCCTGCTTATGTTCTGCACTCATATCAACATAATCTTGACGTTCTTCTTGTTTAATTTTTTTCCACTCATCACGATTTTTCGTTGTGGCTAAAATGGTCAATTTACGATTCAAAATTGCCTGAGCTTTTTCATTTTGACGAATACGTCTTTCTAAAGAGGCTAAACGTTCCGCTTTACGCTCTGGTTTCATACGAACAGAAGCTTCAACTTTTGCCTTTTGAGCCAACAAAGCATCATGTTTTTCCATGCGTTGCAATAATTGAGTTTCCCAACGGTCCTGTTTTAATTCTTCTGGTGTTTTTTCCACTTCCGCTTCCACAAAAAAGACTTGTGGCTTTTGTGGAACGATATTTTCTGAGGTATTTACTTGCGGCTTCACCTGAGGTTTTTCTTCCATAACAGGTTTTACTTCTGAAATCTTTGGTAACTCTTGAACAGTTTTCGAAGGTTCATTTTCAACGCTAGGTTCACTAGGATGTTCATTTTCAACGCTAGGTTCACTAAAATATTGAACAGGTTTTTCATATTTCTTACGGGCAGGATAGCTTATTGAAATTCTGTCTAATTCTTCAGAATAATCAGAGGCAATCTTTTTTAAATCAACAGCAAAGACCCCTTTTTGCATTTCATGAAACATTTGTTTTCGCAAATTTTGCAAAATATCATATGAGTATATATAATCACCTTGCAAATAAAGATACACAGGTGTCTGGGATAATGTAGGGCTATCTGTTTTGCCACGAACAACGGCATATTTTTCACCGCCCAATAGATACCACTCCTCATGGAAATCCGTAGTTTTTTTTGCATGATGGATAATCTTCATAACGCGTTTGCGTGCGTGACGAGGATCTGTTCCTGGGTAATAGCTAATTTTGATTTTTTCTCTTCCATTTTCATAACTATCGGATAAAATATTTCCTGTTAAATCATATACCTTTTTATGCCCCATCCATTTTTCAATTGTATGTTTTGTTTCTGGGTTATAAGTTTTTTGACGCGTAAAATAATTCTTTATATTTGTTACAAAAGTTGTGAAATTCATGTTTTTCCCTTTCAATAGAACAGGGATATATTTTAACACTTTTTTAACTATTTGTCAATTATTTTCTTTTTATTTGTCCTTATCTTATAAAAGTGAAAAATTTTCAATGAGTTTATCCAATTCTGGCTCTTGTGCTGGATTCAATGCAGATTTAACACTTATCACAGGTTCAGCGATTTGAATTCCTTTCATTGTGTTTAATAATGTTTGCATCTGCTTTGCTGCCATTGGGGCCCACGATCCATTTTCAATCAAGGCTACCTTACGATCCTGCAAGCCATGAGAAACCATTTCTCGCAACAAATATTCCATTGGTTCAAATAAGCCACCATCATGCGTGGCCGATGCCAATACCAAATGTGAGGCTCGAAATACTTCGCCCAACACAAAATCACGCCCTGTTTTAGATAAGTCATAAACACGCACAGGCCACCCTTTTGCGTCCATTTTCTCAGCCATTTTTTCAGCAACTTGAGCCGTATTTCCATACATAGATGCATAAGCTACTACCACAGCACGTTCTTCTGGTTGATATGTGGACCAATGTTGATATTTATCCAGCAAAAATTCTAAATTCTTGCGCCATACAAGCCCATGTAACGGACAAATCATTTGAATATCTAATCCAGCAGTCTTTTTTAATACCGCTTGGACAGGGGCCCCATATTTTCCCACAATATTGGCGTAATAACGTCTTGCCTCGTCTAAATATAGTTCTTCAAAATTCACTTCGTCTGCAAAAATAGCACCATCTAACGTTCCAAATGATCCAAATGCATCTGCTGAAAATAAGATTTTATTGCTTCGGTCATATGTCATCATCACCTCTGGCCAATGCACCATTGGTGCCATCATAAATTGCAATGCATGATTGCCTGTTTGCAAAACATCTCCTTCCTTTACGATCATTGGCGAGATCGTTACGGTATCCCCAAAAAACTGATGAATCATTGTTTTTGTTTTAGCATTACAAACAACAGTAACTTCTGGATATTTTTGAAGCAGTGTTCCCAATGTGGCGGAATGGTCTGGTTCCATGTGTTGTACCACAACATAATCCAACTTGCGCCCATTTAAAGCACTTTCAACATTTTCAAAAAAGACATCTGCAACAGAAGCATCTGCTGCATCCATTAAAACTGTTTTGGTGTCTAAAATTAAATAACTGTTATATGATACTCCTTTTGGTAATGGATAAATATTCTCAAATAAGCTTAAACGCCGATCATCCGCCCCGACCCAAATCACATCTTTACATATTTTTTTTATATTCATTTTAAAACTCCTTGATTAAAAAATGTATCCCAATGCGCCAGGAGCCATACTTGACAAAGGATGGAATTCCACTTCTGGCTTCGTAGGACGACCTTTCACACTGTACTTCACACCAATCAAACCTCCTCCATCGCCTTCTCGAAATAATGCGCCAATCAATGGAATCTTCCCTGGCAAACTGTTCACTACATAAGCTGGGATCACAGCCCCCTCTAAGTCAAGAGCATCCAAATTAATCGTCCCTTTAAAGGTCACGCCGATATTTGAGCTAGCCGCATAAGCATCCGATAAGTTAAACTCCCCTTCTGGGATGAATTCAAAAGGAATCTGAATATCATTGAAAACAATATTTTTTCCACGTATTGCATCTACAATTCCCAAGATAGAAACGGCCTGTAACATAAAACCTGTCTCATTCAATTCTGTATCAAAAATCTTAATTTTTCCCTTGATTAAACCATTCTCTTCTTGTTTGGAAATCATCCTTAGTTTTCCACCGGAAAAACGATCAGATACCCCCAAATACACCAACAGTGCACCTAAATCTTCAAATTCACCAGAAAAGACCTTTTTTTCTGGATTATACACAATGACAAAGGGATCTTTGGCGATTGCTTCAGCTTGGAAATATTTCCAAATGTTGTTTTTACGTTCTCCATTTAAAATCACATTTTGCAATGGTTTCCCTGGGTTTAAAATAAGTTTAGTCAATGTATTTTCAAACTTGATATTAGGGGGCAAAATTGTTCGTTTTTTTTGTGGATCAGCCTCTTTTTGTAAAATGGGCATATTCTTTAGTTCAGATAAATTCCAACTTTCACCTTTAATCGTTAGCGACAACGTATCCTCTTTTTGCTCAATTTTTCCACTCAAGAAATTTTGAGGCATATTCACTTCATCCAATGATAAGGACCATTCTTTTCCCCATTCAACAGCTCCTTTTACCAGCATGTTTTTTTCTTTTATAAAGCCAATCAAATTAAAAGTTCCTTGACCAGATTCAAAGGTCTCATTCGCTTTATGTATCTCTAGTTCTAATAAAGCAGAATCTCCCTTTTTCTTTGTCACAGCAAAGGCATGTAATACTGTTTGTGCATCTTTTAAATCCAGTTTTGCTGTTCCTTGCCACAGACGATCGGGTGCTTGTCGTTTCAAAACAACTTCAATAGGCACCATTCCCGATACATATTTTTCCACATCTGGAATCAACTCATTTAATGTTGCTGTATTTATAATTCCTTCTACTGCATACATGGATGTTGTCGCTTTGGCAGGTGTAAAATCTTCTGTCCATTCAAAAGAGAGAGGTTGCTCTTTAAAAGCCACCGCTCCAGATAATTTTAACCCTTTTCTATCCACAGACAATTCTGCCTTGCCATTTTCCAATTCAATTTTGGGATTATCCAAGGAAACGCCTATATTTCTACCTGATGCCGTTACATCAACAATCAAATCTTTTACTAAACGATTTTCTTCAAGTGGGAAATTTAAATGTACGCGTGTTTCGGCCGTCCCTTTTATTTTATTCCAATCAAATTTCACTGCATTTAACAGTTCCAATGGCTTTTTGTCAATTGCCCACAGCATTTCTGAAATAGGACCATCCAAATCTAAAACGATATCCAAATAAGTTGGCTCTTCCTCTAAAGGAGCAAACAACAATTTTGCGTTCATGAGATTTACTTTTCCGACATGACCCTTATCGGCCATAATTTCCACTTTGTTTGGATACAAAAGGACTTGTGCTGAGACATTCTCAACCGCTGGCATTTGGGGTAAATAATCCACCAAAACACCTTCTGTACGTATATCACCAAAAACATCCGTCATCTCCGAACCAGAAAAAGTCAATTTAAAATCAGCTTCTTTGACACGCCCTTTGCTTAAATGTTTTTCAACCCATTCATGTGCGTCTGTCCCTTGTTCTTTGGGCCATACTTTTGGAACATCTGCCACAGGAACATTTTTTACTTTTGCTGTTAAAATCGTTTTTAAATCATCTACCTTTGATTTTTTGATAAATTCAGGGATACCTTTTACAACCACTTCTAAATCTGCGGAAGTGCCATTTTTTAATGTAGCTTTCGATTCTGCTATTTTCAAGGTTTTGAAATCAGCTGAAATAGCGCCGTTTATTTCTGCAGATTTTATATCATAGGTCGCCGCAATTGGACTAGGCAATCTTAATACGCCCCCTTCCAATGCTTTCGCTTGAAATTTTGATTTTTCCAAGTATCTTGTTATTTGTTTATACCTTTTACGCAAATTGAAATCTGCAGACAGTGAAACTGAGATAGGAAAATCTATCCCCTCCAACAATGACCAAAAACGCTTAAAACGGGATAGATAGAGGGGAGTAATTCCTACTTCTAGTTTTAATTGTTTTGTAATTCGACCATAGGTTGCATGCGCTTGGATATCAGTTAAGTGATCATCGATTTGGGCTACTGCTTTAAAATTTGCAACATGCCGTAATCCACCATATCGACGGTGCAATTTTAATTCAAATTGTGGCACACTCAGCTTTTGTTTTAAATCTAAGTCTTCCACAATCAATACGCCATCTGTGATTGAAATATCATAAAATGAGAGTGCATGCGCCAGCACTTTTCTTATTGTCCCTTGATTTAATGAGTGTTCCGTGTTCTTTATTTTTTCTTGCTTTGACGCATCATTTGCCAAGCGCCAACGTCCCCCTTTATCAATGACCAAATGAATATCTGGTTTATCAATCGTCAATTTATTTGGCATATAATTCAATGTTACAATATGCCAAAAACCATAGGATAAGTTTACCATGGGCAAATCAATGGCCACTGTTTTATCAGGGCGAATCAATTGTAAACCTCGCATATCTAAATGAAATAACCCATCTTCTTTGAATGCGGCACTTAGTTCGGCAGAGTCCACATTCAGACTGTATTCAGAATTTTTGGGTAATAAATGTCTTTCAAGTGTTGGCAGCATAAACTTGGCATCCATTGGCTCTGTATATAATTTCCAAAACGCCAAAGAAAAAACAACCAAGAAAAAAGCAACAAAGGCTTCAAAAAACCGATAAAGCCAAATAGTCGTCTTTTTTGAAAAATGCCATATCTTTTTTTTCACAATACGAGGCCCCCTTTATTAAGGATAGCCAAAATTATCCAACAAATCAAGCCAGAAACGATTGGAATAAGTATCCAAGACATCACAACTTTCGTCAATGTCGACCAATGAATCCCAGAATGGCCTTTCGCAACCCCAATACCCACAATGCTTCCAACTAAAACACTCGATGTTGGAATTGGCACTAAAGGAAAAGTTGGTAAATGATATTCCATTAAAATATTTTGCAGCCCCACGCCAGAAAAACAATAAAGTGTTACGCCACATGTCAACACAACAACTAGTGCTTCGATGGGTGATAAAGGATACAAGCCTGAGCTTATTGTTTCTATTACACGCCTATCTGCCATCAAAGCCCCCAAGGCAATGGCCAGACCAACTCCGACAATAACAATATGCGGATTTAACGCATCCACACTCAAATATGGACCTGCAATCGCAGGCATATTATTGGCTCCTAAAAAGTATGCCGAATAGACACCACATATCGTCAAAAGAGTGCGAATAATTCCATCCCTATATAGCAATGGAATTTTGACATGTTGTAATAAAAAACGAGTCCCATAAAATCCAATGGCTGATAACAACGCAGCCACAATAGGACAATAAAACCACGCGGCCCCCATTTCTTTTACAACAGCCCAATTGTTGCCGATTTCAAAAAAGATATTCCATCCAATTAAGGCCCCCACAGAGCTTTGCGCAATGGATACAGGTATACCAAATCGACCTGCTAACAAAATTGTCAATGCGATTGCCGTACAGATTAAAAAGGCGTCCAATGTCGATGGAATATCTGCTAATTGTAAAACAGCATTTGTTGTTTCTGAACTAGACAGCAATGCTCCCAACAAAATAAACAGCCCCGCTAAAATCGCCGCCGTTTTGAAGACAATCATGCGTGTTCCAATGGCTGCTCCAAAGACGTTACTTAAATTATTACGTCCGAAGCTCCATCCCAAAAACAAACCACCAAGTAAGAATAAATATGTCATAGCGCGTGTTTTACTGAAATAATTTTTAACTTATCCGCAGCATCTTCTGCTAAATCTGAAATTTTTTCTAGTGTAGCGACAAATTCTCTCAGTTGCAATTGACGTGCCAAAGGTATTTTCTTTTGAAAAATCGTCTCTTTCACATCCATTGCCAATTCGTCCACAGTATGTTCTGCAAAATAACATTCTTGCACTTCTTCTTCCACATTGGCTGCCCCATCGAAAAATGCCTTGACGCCTGTCACCAAAATACCTACACAATTTTGAGTCGTTTTAACCAATTTCAAAATATTATCATACAAATCGGCAGGAACTTTTACTTTTTCCACAGACCACATCAGCACGACGTGTTCATATTGATTGATCACATGATCACATGCTTCCATTAAATCGAGTATATCCGACCGCATACCGGGGAGAATCATTTGACGATAAAGTGCATACTCTATTTCACGACGCAATTGATCATTTTCGGATTCTAATGATTGAATTTTCTTTTTGAGCTTCATAAAATTAGGATTTGCTTGTTTTTTTAAAAACACATCTGTTGCTTCGCAAAAAATCACAGCAGCCTCTGTAATATTCATTAAAAATGTTTTGAATTTCACATCTAGTACATGAGCACGTTTAAAAAAAGATATTTTTTTCATTTAAGCCTCCTTTTTTTTGGCTAGTCCAGCAAGACTTGCTCGCATAAAATCATCTAACTCTCCATCCAACACACCAGAAGTGTCAGATGTTTCATATCCTGTCCGTAAATCTTTTACCATCTGATAAGGTTGCAAGACATAAGATCGAATCTGATTTCCCCAACCATTATCACCTTTTTGGGCTTCAATAGCCCCTTGCGCGGCACGACGTTTTTGTAATTCCAATTCATACAGACGCGCCCGCAACATACGCCATGCCTCATCGCGGTTGGCAAACTGACTGCGTTGTGTTTGGCAAGCAGCCACTATCCCTGTTGGTAAGTGGGTAATACGTACAGCACTTTCTGTTTTATTCACGTGCTGACCACCCGCTCCACTGGACCGATACACATCAATACGACAATCAGCAGGATTGATATCAATTTTCACACTTTCATCTACCACAGGATAAACCCACACCGAACAAAAACTGGTATGACGACGCGCATTCGCATCAAATGGGGAAATGCGCACCAACCGATGTACGCCCGATTCAAATTTTAACCATCCATAGGCATTTAATCCTGTCACCTTTAAAGTAGCAGATTTAATTCCCGCTTCTTCACCGTCTGACAATTCCATAATTTCTGTTTTAAAACCTGCTTTTTCTGCCCAATGTTCATACATACGCAAAATCATACTAGCCCAATCTTGCGCCTCTGTACCACCTGCCCCTGAATGAATTTCCAAGAAGGCATCATTCGAATCGCCTTCTTGACACAGTAAAGATTCTAATTCGAATTTATTCATTTCTGATTCCAAAGCAGAAAAGCCCTTTTCGGCCTCAGCCAACAAATTTTCATCTCCTTCGGCTTCGGCTAATTCGATCATATCATAACCATCTGCAACCGCATTACTTAAATCATCAATTTTTTTAATCTGGTTCGCAAGTCCCGTACGCTCACTCATCAATTTTTGCGCGCGTTCCGCATCATTCCACAAATCGGGATCAGAAGTTAAAGAATCAAGCTCTTTTAAACGTTCATGGGCTTTATCCCAGTCAAAGACGCTCCTTGACAAGTGTCAAAACATTGTCGAATTTTTCTTTTAATGCAATCATTTCTGCTTTCATCTTCTTACTCCTATTTTAATAAATACCACCCAAATCCGGCACAGAATCATCATCCGAATGCAATGTAATATCCTTCCCCACCACTTTTTCGGGCTTTGTTAAATCTGTATCTAGACGGAATGCTTCCATAATCACATTTGTATCGCCAGCTTTGGCGGGTTTACCTGTTGAAGCATTCACACGCACCAATTTCACGCTGTCCGGCACACGAAATGGCACATCAGGTTTATTTGCCAATGCCAATTTCATAAAGTCACGGAAAATAGGGGCCGCCACACCACCACCTGTATCATGAGGGCCCAATGGTTCAGGATTATCTTTGCCGACCCACACACCAACCACCAAATCTGGTGAAAAGCCAATAAACCAAGCATCAATATTATCATTACTTGTACCAGATTTACCGCCTAAATTACGCTTTAATGGACGCACGACAGAACCTGTTCCTCGTTGAATCACGCCTGTCAGAATGTTCACCATTTGATAAGCGCTTGCAGGATCTTGAATCTGTTCACGATTATCTGGAATAATAGGTTGATTATCGGCAGATGCTTCGGCACCGACACAATTATCACATTCCCGTTCATCCGCTTTATAAATGGTCTTGCCATTTCTATCTTGAATACGGTCAATGAAAATTGGTGTAATTTTCTTACCCCCATTAACCAACATTCCATAAGCAGTCGTTAGGCGCAATAGGGTCGTTTCGCTTGCCCCCAAGGCTGTTGCTAAATTATGTTCCATCTTATCTGAAATATTGAACTTTTTGCCATATTCTAGCACTTTTTTCATGCCAATCGCCTGGGCCAAACGGATGGTCATTAAGTTTCTTGATTTTTCAATTCCCACACGCAGAGTTGTTGGTCCGTAAAATTGTTTGGAATAGTTCTCTGGTTTCCATTTAGAACCATCCACATTTTCCATCACGATTGGCGCATCCAAAATCATGCTAGATGGCGTGTAACCAGAATCCAATGCTGCTGTATAAACAAATGGTTTAAAGGAAGAACCTGGTTGACGCAAGGCTTGTACCGCTCGATTAAATTGGTTCCGTTCAAAGGCAAACCCACCCTGCATAGCCAACACACGCCCTGTATGGGGATCAAGCGCCACCAAGGCTCCTTCTGCCATTGGCATTTGTTGCAATGTATAGCCCCCATCTTTTTTGCGACTGGTTAAAATAATATCCCCTACCTTTAAAACATCAGATACTTTTTTTACCTCAGTTGTGGAAATACGCCCTCTTTCAAGTGCTTTTTTTGCCCATGTCATTTCTGACAATGGGATAAATACTTCCGTTCCATCCATTAAATAAATACTCGCCTTCGTATCTGAGACATCTTCCACAAGGGCATACTCCCAATCTTTTGGCGCATATTCATTGGCATATTTTTTCAATTCTTCACGACCATTCTTTTCCACATGAGCCACAGGACCACGCCAACCATGTTTTCTGTCATGCGCTATCAGACCATCTTGCAATGCTTGCACAGCATAATTTTGTAAATTAGGATCCAATCCCGTACGAATTGAAAGTCCCCCTAAGTAAATTGAATTTTCGCCCATTTTGTTCACAACAAAACGTCTTACTTCCTCGGCGTAATACTGACCATCCTTCGTCAATTTTTTTGTACGACGATTCATATGAATGGGTTCCTCTGAGGCTTCTTTTGCTTCAGCTTCTGTAATATATCCGTTTGCCAACATTTGTTGTAGTACATAATTGCGGCGCTCTTTTGCTGCTTCTGGATGACGTTCGGGATGATAATTGTTGGGGGCTTTTGGTAAAGCCGCCAAATACGCTATTTCTCCTAGCGTCAACTCGTTCATAGACTTATCAAAGTAATTCAAGGCAGCACTTGCCACACCATAAGATCCCAACCCCAAATAAATCTCATTCATATAAAGTTCCAAGATATGATCTTTAGAAAATGTCTTTTCAATTTTGCGCGCCAATAATGCTTCCTTGATTTTGCGTGCCAAAGTTCTATCAGATGTCAACAAAAAGTTTTTGGCAACTTGTTGTGTAATAGTGGAAGCCCCAACGGGTCGACGATTTTTTCCTAAATTTTGAATATTTACAAATACTGCACGCAGTAGGCCCGTCAAATCTATTCCCCCATGCTCGTAAAAAGTTTTATCTTCTGCAGACAAAAAGGCCTGTTTTAAGCGGGTTGGAATCTTTTCAATGGGGACGAATGTTCTTTTTTCCGTTGCATATTCCATCAATAAGGATCCATCATTTGCATAGAGTCGTGTTGTAATTGGGGGTTCATAATTTTCCAATTGGCGGTAATCAGGCAAACCTATGGAATAGTGCAAAACGACCAAAAAAGCCAATGTTGCAACAGCCAACGAACCAAAGAAAAACAAGCTTACAAGTGTGGATAAAAACCGCATTTTTCTTCCTTTCAAAAAGTGAATGTTATTTTACTCGTTTTTCATAAAAAATTCAAGTATTCTTGTTTATTTTTTAAAGCCCCAAAGGACTTGGGGCTTTTCATTTTTACATTGTTGGTCTTAAAATTTGAACATTTAGTTTTGCTCGTTCTTCTTCTAATACCTGTTTTAATTTCGTTTCCATCACAGCCCGTTCAATGTCGTCACGTACTTCATCAAATGCTGGAGGATTGGCCAAACGTTTATCTTCAACTAAGACAACATGCCATCCAAATGGCGTCTTAATAGGAGCAGATAATTGACCTTTTTTCATATCAAAAACGGCATCCCCAAATTCAGGAATCATCATCGCTTTTGTAAAGTACCCCAAATCACCACCTTCAGTATTTTCATCTAATGATTTTTTGTCGGCTAAATCTGCAAAATCAGCGCCGGCTTTTAACTGAACAATCAAATCCTGTGCTTCTTTTTCAGTTTTTACCAAAATGTGGCGAGCATGAATTTCTTCTTCTCGACGAAAATTTTTCACTTCACGATTATATACTTCCCGCAATTCTTCTTCGGTTGTATGAGCCCTCAACAATTCATCCAAATATGTTTGTCCCACAATTTGTTCACGTGCTAAACGCAATTGTTTTTTAATTTCCGGACGGTCCAAAACGCCTGCTTTCTTTGCGCCTTGCATCACCACTTTATTGTTTACCAACATTTCCAACAAATTTGGATAAATTGTTTCGAATGATAATTCCTCTAACTGAGGCATATCATTCAGCATTTCTTTAATCTCGGCCATTTCAATGGCTTCTCCATCCACCACAGCCACCGCATCTAAGACTACTTTTTTCTTGGGGCGACGCAATTTCTCAACAAGGCGTTGTTGTTGCGCTCGCTCGCTATATTCCATTTCATCACAAATGACACGCACACGATAGCAAAAATATGCCCAAACACCAGCATTGACTACTACTAAAATTAAAACAAGCAACACCGTCACCAACCACGACGCAACACTTTTTTTGCGTGCATCTGGCATTGTGTTTTCACGCGTTTTACCAGTCTTAAAGGTTCTTTTTACACTTTTTTCAGACATTTTTCCCCCTTTTGCTCCTCAAAACTATTTTGTAGTGTAAACATTATTTTTACAAAATGCAATCTTTTTTTTATTGATGTGCCATAGAACTCAGCTCATGCAAGATGGCCATAGCTAAAGATGGATGCAATGCCATCATACGATACAATTTCTCTCGATCCGTTTTTAACACAATGGATTTTTGTTTTGCCACAACAGTTTTTCCTGCCGGCGCAACAAGAAATACACTATTTAATCCAACACATCCACAAGCGGATATATTCCTTTTCTCATCTTTGTCTTTTTCTTCCAAAACTCCTGAGAGCAAAAAATATACTTGTCGATTTTGTTGATTTGCCAAAATAAGTTCTGTTCCTTTTTTTAGCGTTTGTTCTTCTGAAACAGCTATTAAATCTGACAATGCCATGTTAGATACCGTTTTAAACAAGGGTATTTGCTTTAATGACAACACTTTTTCAATGGTAATTAACATTTTTTCCCTCCAATAACATTTCAAAATTTTGTTTTAACAAATAACGTGTTGGTACGCTTAGTGCCATTTCTTCTGCTTTTGCTTTATTTTTTTCCAATTTTCCCAAGGCTGCCAGAGCCGCTTCCAACACAATCCAATCCTTTGCTTTTAATCCTTCTTGAACAGCCACTAACCCTGCTGAATCATTTAATTCACGCAATCCATACAAGGATAATGTTTGAAGCCATGTATTCGTCCAATTAAAAGGACTTAAAATAAACCTATTTAAAAACACACTAACAGGCATTTCAACGATGTTCTCGGGTGGCTCTTTAATTGTTGGATACAACAGTACCATTCGTACTTTGGTATATATTTTTTTGTGTAACATATCCTGCAAACAACTGGTTGCACCAGCATAGGCGTTTAAATCATTCCCTTTCAATGTATCCACCGCTTGTGTTGCCAATGGTGTATTTAGATACAGTGCCACAAGATCCAAAATTAACAATCTTGTCCGCACCAATTCTTCTTGAATTGCCTCTTGAAATAAAATTTTAATTTCAACTAATTTTTCATTTTCTAAATTTTCTGCTTGAATCAGCATTTCATTCATTTCTGTCCATTCCAAAACGGCTTGTTGGATGGCTTTGTATAAAACTTTTTTACGATCTTCATGCACCCACACGATTTCCGAATCGCTTAAACTTTCAATAATTGCACGTCTGAGCAATCGATTGGCTTTGAACAAGGAACGCAACAAAATTTGCTTGCCCTCACCACTTGGTAAACGCCCCAAAAACAGGATCAATTCTTTTTGACGTTCTAGTGGTACCGTTTCACTTAGAATCATTTTTTCAATGGACGGGAAAGCCAGTTTTCCATATTGACTAAGCACTTCTAATACAGAATCACGCCAACGCACTTCATCAAGCATCGGCAATATTCTGTTTAATAAAGTCAATGATTTTATTTTCCCCGCAGCCACTAATGCTTCTTTTATCACAGGTATTTCTGTTTTATTCAACAAATGTCCGATGGGTTCAGCCCAATCTTGTCTAGGTTGAGCTTGCATAATCGTCAACGCCATTTAATTATCTTTTTCTTTTTTTGAATTGGCTAATTTAAGCACTTCTTCAATCATTTTTTCAATCCATGCCCCACGTCCCGATAAGAAACCGATACAAGTTCCCAAAATCCATTCCTTATCATCTATATATTCTTTATATTTTGTCCATGTTACATTTCCTTGAGTTTCCAAGGAATCTATAATCAACACAGCCAATGCCAGATTACGAACTTCCTCACATGAATCCTTTTTCATCACTTCGGAAATTTGTCGTTTTTCTTTCAATGTTAGCCCCAGCTTTTTCATTTTATTCAAAACGAACAAGCGCACAGAGATTGCTGGGTGATGTAGCATCTGGAACAATAATTTTCTATATTCACTCGTATAACCTTCTTTCAAAATATTTAGAAAATACATCACTTCTGCTGCATTGGTTTTACTTAGACCTTGATTGATCATTTGTTTTAAAGGAGCATAGGCCAACAACAATGGTCCTCCGCGCCAAATTCTGAGCGCGCACATCTTAACCAATTGACGACTATATAAGTGAGCCGATAAAAAGAATAATATTCCCAGTACCGCCATCCCGCCGATTAAAAGCCAATTTATTAAATTCCAAGGAATCGTCAATAACAAAGCCCCCATCAACATATATGCGCATGGACGCATCATAATCCAACGTATTTTTTTCAATCTCAATCCTTTTCCCAAAGCCAAAGGGCGGGGCAACAATGACAAATATCTGGAAATATAAAAATGGCTTGTCACAAAAAACGTAATTGCTCCTGTATACACGATCTCAGCCCAATTGGCCATTGACCCAATACCACACACGCCGATTGACAACGCGCATATTATCAATCCCGCTTGCATCGTATACAGAAACCTTGTTTGTGTCAGCAAAATCAATATGATGAATGTACATAATGAAAAAATCATATAGATATTACTGAGTATCTTGATAGGGTTTTCTGCTGTTTCCACAATCGTATTATAGACTTGAAATTCCGTTAACCCCTGCAAAAATGTCCAACAAAAACTGATTGCCAAAATGATATCAGCCATCACTTTTTCAGCCTCATCTTGTACGCCACCGATTTTTTGAATAAATGTTTCTTTTGGAACTGGATTGAGTAATCCTAGGATTTTAAACAATACAACACATCCAGACAATCCCAACAATGCAAATAAGATGATTTCAGTTGGCTTCATAACACTTGACAACCATGCGCCCAAACCGAATCCTATTGTTTCAAAACCAAATACACCTAAAAACTTTAATGAGGACATGACTGGTTTCACATATCTTTCTGCCAAAGTCCAAAAAGCAATGTTTAACAAAAAAATCGTTCCATATTTCATCACAAACATTAAATCAACGGAATCCATACTGTTTGTTGTCGTATACCAATTGTATCCTCCCCACCACAAAAGGGCCATGATAAATGCCACCTTGCTTGCACCATAGCCACGACGCCGTTCTAAGCGTAAAGCAACCGATCCTAATACGATTAAAATAATTGCCACCAATAAATAATTAAATCCGATTGACGCAATACCTTGTTTTGTCAACAAGGCTGATGTTGTGCCTATGTTCAGAGATGTTATGCTTGCCGACACCATCATGGCCGTTATGCACAAGATTATCAGATGCCCAATATCGCGCCATTGAAGCCTTTTTAATCTGGCCCAAATATGCAATAACTTTTTCATTTTTCCCCCAACAATGATGACACATATTCATCGGCTGAAAAAGCATTTAAATCATCCACACTTTCACCAACTCCAATGGCGTACACTGGCAAATTTTCTTTGGCAAGTGCCACCAAAATTCCCCCTTTTGCTGTACCATCCAATTTCGTCATAACAAGGCCTGTCACGCCACACATTTCCTTAAAAGCTTTGACCTGTGATAACGCATTTTGCCCCACCGTTGCATCCAAAACCAAAATTGTTTCATGAGGCATATTTTCATCTACTTTATGAATCACACGAACGATCTTTTTTAACTCATCCATCAAATCTGTACGATTTTGCAAGCGACCGGCTGTATCCACAAAAACAATATCTGTTCCTTTTTGTTTGGCCGATTGAATGGCATCAAAAATCAGCCCAGCCGCATCACAACCAGAGGCACCACTATAAAAATCAGCCCCCACCTTATCAGCCCATTTTTTTAATTGTTCTACAGCACCCGCACGAAAAGTATCACCTGCTACGCAAGCTACCGTTTTTCCTTCTTGCCGATATTTTTCCGCCAATTTCCCAATGGTCGTTGTTTTACCTGCCCCATTCACGCCAACCATTAAAATCACAACAGGCTTCACTTTGGGTAAAACAAGTGGCTTTGCAATGGGTTCAATTTTTTGAATCAATTTCTTCTTTAAGAGTGTTTGCATTTCTTCGGGTGTTTTAGGCTTTTCTGTTTTCACAAGTGTTACCAGCTCATCTGCCACCTCTATCCCCATATCAGACAGGATCAACATTTCTTCCAATTCATCTGTGTCCATTGTCTTGACAGTCAAAACGGTGGCTGTTTTTTTGAGGCCTTGTTTTAATTTATCCAACCAACGCATTGTCTTTCACTCCTTTGATTTTGATAGACACAATTTCACCAGCAGTATATTTCTTTCCCAATATAACATGTAAATAATTTTCTGTCCAGCCCATTCCATCAGATTCCACCAAAACATTCCTTATTTGACCGACCATTTTTTGCAACAAGTCATCATGCATTTTCTCACCCAGCGTACGTAATTCTGCCGCTCGTTTTTTACGTTCTGGTACTGGGATTTGAGTCATTTTGGCAGCAGGCGTTCCTGGTCGTTCTGAATATGGGAAGACGTGTAAGTGCGTGAGTCCTGCTTCTTTCACTAATTTTAATGTATTCTGAAATTGAGCGTCTGTTTCTGTTGGAAAGCCTGTGATAAAATCTGCACCAAACACCGCCTCTGGACGCACAGCGCGAATCTTTTGGCACAACTCAATTACGTCTTCACGCGAATGACGGCGTCCCATCCGTTTTAAAACAAGGTTATCCCCAGCTTGGATAGATAAATGAAAATGTGGCATCACTTGTGGATAATTTTTCACCAAATCCACAAAATCATCTTTTAAGGCGGCAGGATCTAATGACCCATAACGCAAGCGTTTAATCTCTGGCACTTCGTCTAAAATTCGTTTTGTCATATATACCAATCCATCAGGATAAGAGGCCACATCTGCCCCCGTTAGAACGATTTCTTGAAAGCCAGCTTTTGCAAATTCTTTTGCTTGTTCAATCACCTGATCAGGGGGCAAGCCTTTATTGTGTCCTCTCGCAAAGCGCACCACACAAAAGGTACATTTATGATCGCACCCTTGTTGAATTTGCAAAAAGGCGCGATTACGTCCTTCAAAATCTTGAACAATTGGCAAATCAAAAGACTGTTCAATATCGCCCACAGCCTGTTTTTTCATACTGTGTAAAATTTCCTGATTCAACTTTTCATGATTGCCTAATACCCGATCCACCTCGGGCATCTCGGCATATTTTTCGGGATTCAGTTGTGCCGCACACCCAACAACTACCAATGTTGCTGTGGGATTTTCACGTTTGAGTTTTCGAATCGTTTGACGACATTGACGTTCCGCTTCGCCCGTCACAGCACATGTATTCACCACAATCACATTGTCAGGGATATCAGAACCTAACCGCGCCATTACAGCCGATTCAAAGCTATTCATCCGACAACCAAAAGTCACTATTTTCATAGGGTGATTATAGCATATTTTGAGTTTAAAAGCAATTTATGATTTTTTTCTTGCCCATTTCACATAATTGTGATATTTTGGAAACTACAAAGGAGACATAACATCATGAAAAATTCTGCTTTGCAAGCCCCCCCCCACTACGAAATAAGTGTTTGATTTTTAAACATTTTTTAGAGACTCTTCATTCCGAACATAATAAAGGATCCTTTAAAAACTCTCATGCGGAGCCGAAGCCACAGGATGATAGAAAGCAAGAATCTGGACGTTCTATGGTGGAAATGTTGGGCGTGTTGGCGGTAATGGGTGTTTTATCTATTGGCGCCATTGTTGGTATTCGCTCCGCCCTTGATACCCATAAAGCGAATTCTATTATCAACGAAGTCAATCGACGCGCTGTTGTCTGGACTGCCAATAAATCTTTTGGTCAATCTTTTGATTCTTTTGCTTCTGATTCTTTAGGCTATACATGGGCAAATCCTCAAGATAAAGACTCTTATATTGAACTCACTATTACTGGTATTGAACCCAACGTATGCACCAAAATTCATCGGGATGACTGGTCACTTGTTCATGTAAACAAAGATTGTTCTCTATTTCAATTTAAATCTGATGCCTCTGTTGGGACTGAAACCGCCACTTGTGGTCCCTGTGCCACCCCTAATCCTGTTTCGGGAGCTTGTGATGACAATGATGATTTATGTCCTTCCGGACAAAATTGTCAAAATGGTTTTTGCTCCTCCTGCGATCATGGTCAATGGAAAAACAATAAAAATCAATGCCTTCCATGTGACAACAATTCTTCTTCCTCAAATTCTATTGCTTCTCAAAACGAATGCAGCAGATGTTATGGAACTCGCTTTTATACACAAGATACTGGCAAATGTTGGATTTGTACACGTGGAAACAATTTAAAAACCGCCTCTCGTGAAGAATGCTTACAATGTCCCAACCGTGTTTATTCCCCCTATGCTTGGTACTCCAATGATAATTGTCAATTTTGTGATTCAACCTATGGCATCCAAAATGAGGATCGGTCTGATTGTTTACCGAATCCAGATATGCCTTGTCCAGATGGGCAATATTTTGCTAATGGGGGGTGTGTTGATTGTGGAACTGGAGCACACCATTCAACACGATCAGAATGTTTGAAATGTCTAGGATCTAACTTTATTATTAGTTCTTATTCAAATCGTTGTCAAAATGCGACCGACACTCGTAATTGGACGGGCGCTTATTACAATGATTGTATATCTGCTCCACATCGCTATTTTATTGGTTCTTCTGAACCTGGAATTTGTGCGTACTGTCCAGGAGAAGTTGTTGATAACACTTGCAGTGGTTGTCCAGATAAAAATGGGCTTACATACATATTTGTACCACACCTTGGCAATCAACAGACAAATCGTTGTTGTCCAGATGGCTTTGATTGTTCAAGCACATCATCATGTCCCATTGGAACGACCGCTGATGGTGTATATTGTGTGCCAAACACATAAACTTTCTTGCAAAAGTGTTTTCTTTTTGCTAAACTAAGGGTATGAAAAAATTAAAATCTGTTTTGACTTCACGATGGGCATTATTTATTTGTGGATTGGCAAGCTGTTTAGCCTTTGCGCCTTATTTTATTTTTCCCATTTTATGGTTTTCGTTTGCTTTGTTAGCGGCAAAAAATGATCATGCCACACACAAAGCTGCTTTTTTAAACACTTTTTGTTTTGGTGCGGGTTTAGGCGTCACCGGTATGAATTGGTTGGCGCACGCTATGTTATTAGGAGATGGATATTATGCATGGCTCGTTCCTATTATTTGGATTGGATTTGGTTTGTTTTTTGGACTTTATTATGGGCTGACAGGATGGTTGGCTAGTTTTGCAAAATCGGGTGTACCTCGATGGCTTTCCTTTGCTGGTTGGTTTTGTATTCTTGAATGGGTTCGTGGTTGGGCTTTTTCAGGTTTTCCTTGGAATGTTGTTGGGAACATTTGGAATGGTTATTTACCCATCTTACAGGTTGTCAGTGTTGTCGGTGTTTATGGATTAGGATTACTCACCGTTTTATTATTTACGACGCCCAATTTTGGCAGAAAGTTAAAGCCCACCTTATTTTCCGTACTTGCTTTAGCCCTTGTTTATGGTTTTGGGTCTTGGCGTTTATATGATGCCCCTAAAGAGACAGTTTGGGGTGTTCACTTACGCGTTGTTCAACCTAATGTGCCTTGTACATTGAAGTGGGATCCCAAAGAAGCGCAAAACAATATCAATAAAATGATTCATTTATCCAAGGAAAACAATGCTGATGTTACTCATGTCATTTGGCCTGAGTCAGCTGTTTCTTTTTTAATCAACATCAATGAACGGGCTCGCACGCAATTGATGCCTGCTATTCGTCAAGGAGCTGTTTTAATTACTGGGGCAATGCGTGGTGTTGATGAAAAAGACCGATCTGTTGCAAATAGCCTTGTTGTTTTAGATGATTTAACGGATATTAAGGCCATTTATGACAAAGCACACTTGGTCCCATTCGGTGAATATACGCCCTTACGCGGTATTTTACCCCTTGATAAATTTGTCCCTTTTGATTCTGATATTGTAGCAGGGCCAGGGCCAAGAACAATTCGTATTGACAAAGCCCCTGTGGCAGGTCCTTTGGTTTGTTATGAGGCCATTTTTTCTGGTGAAGTAGTTGAAAAAAAGCGACGACCTCAATGGATGATTCATGTCACAAATGACGGATGGTATGGTTTGTCCGCTGGTCCCCATCATCATTTCGCTATGGCTCAAACACGTGCTGTAGAGGAAGGACTCCCCCTTGTTCGTTCCGCTAACACAGGCATCAGCGGTGTTATTGATCCTTATGGACGCATTTGGGGAAGTTTAGGACTTGATGAAACTGGGGTAGTTGATTCTCCATTACCACGTGCGATTTCGCCAACGCCCTTTTCCCAATATGGCAATCGTATTCCTTTGTTCTTAGCAGTCGTATGTCTTTTATTGTCTTTATATTTCAAAAAAAGTGCTTGACATCAAGTTAAAAAAAGATTATAATGCGTCCAAGTTTCATTAAAGAAAGGAAAGACCATGAAAGTTCGTTGTTCATTAAAATCTGCCAGAGAGCGCGATAAAGATTGCAAGATTGTGAAGCGCAAAAATAGTAAAGGCAAAACACGCGTTTATGTAATTAACAAGAAGAAGCCAAAGTTGAAGGCTCGTCAAGGTTAATTACCTTATCATTTTTCTTAACTCCTGTAAGAAAAAATACTCCCCGTTTTTTCGGGGAGTTTCCATATTTTTTGTTGACGACATTGCGAAAAAAGTATATGCTGAGTTTATGAAAGAAAATTTAAGTCAGATTGCCGAAAAGGATTTGCATTTAACTGGCGCCAAAAAGGAGCGTTTTGTCCGGGAGGCCGAAGCATTGCGTGCCAATTTAGCTTTGCGGCAAAAACAAAAAAAGGAAAGAAGTCAAAAAAAATGTATATATTCAAAATAAATGGGGGCAAAACTTTACATGGAACAACCGAGATTAAGGGGGCTAAAAACGCCACACTTCCCCTTTTAATTTGTACACTTTTAACAAAAGAAACATTGACTATTCATAATGTTTCACAGCTAAGTGATATCAAAATTTTGATTGAATTGTTACGTGGTATGGGTTCAGATATCATTGTAGATGGCGATACTGTGCGTTTAACAACTCCTGAAATTACAAGCACTGATGCGCCTTACGAATTGCTCAGTAAAATGCGTGCAGCTTTTTGGGTCATTGGCCCCCTGCTTGGCCGTATGCATAAGGCTCATGTTTCTTTGCCTGGTGGTTGTGCTATTGGTGCCAGAAAATTGGATATATATTTTTCAGCTCTAGAAGCTATGGGAGCAAAACTTGAGCTTGATGGAGGATATGTCTCTGCAACGGCTGACTTACATGGAGCTGAGATTTTTCCCCATCGTATTACGGTTGGTGGAACAATTACCACTTTGATGGCTGCTGTATTGGCCAAAGGCACGACAATTATTCATAATGCCGCCATGGAACCAGAAGTGGTTGATGTTGAAAATATGCTGGTTAAAATGGGAGCTAAAATTCAAGGGGTTGGGACAAATACCCTAACCATAGAGGGTGTTCATGAACTGGATGGAACTGAATGGTATCCTGTACCAGACCGCATTGAAACAGCAACGTTTTCTATTGCCACAGCATTGACAAAGGGTAATATTTTTCTCAAAGGCGCTAGATTAGACCTGATGGGGAATACTGCCAATGTTTTGCGTCACAATGGTGTTATTTTTACTCAAAAGGCCGATGGATTGCAGGTTGATGCTTCAAATGCTATCTTGACAGGCCAACCCATCCAAACGGCCGAATACCCTGGTCTTGCCACAGATGATCAACCTTGTTTAACGGCTATGTCTTGTTTGGCTACAGGCGATACGTTGATGACAGATTCCATTTTTGACAATCGATTTATGCATGTCCCCGAGTTACAGCGAATGGGAGCTCATATTGAGGTCATCAATAATCAGTCCATTTTGGTACATGGTGTAGATCATTTGACGGGTGCTACTGTAACGGCTTCTGATTTGCGGGGTGGTGCTGCATTAGTTTTGGCTGGCCTCGTTGCACA
>DFKH01000098.1:5320-8342 GCA_002373815.1 Alphaproteobacteria bacterium UBA3650 | reverse complement strand
TGGCGTTTTATCAAAAGAATTTTTGGTATTTTGTTTATTTTGCTGTTCCTTGTTGTTATTGCTCTGATTATATTTTTCATGACATTTGATTTAAATCGGTACAAAGATCTGGCAGCACAAAAGCTGACAACCATTTTGGATCGACCAGTCAAAATTGAATCTATGCACACAAAATTGGCTTTGATTCCAACTATTACAATTACTGGTTTTAAAATTGAAAACAATGAACCTTTTCAAGATAAAGCCCCCCTTTTATTCATTCAAAAAATGGATGCTGAATTAGAATTAGCTCCTTTGCTCAATTCGCAAATCAATATTCATAAAATCATCTTGGATGAAGCAAGCATAAACTTATTCAAAAATAAAGACACAAATAACTGGATATTATCTCCCGCTCCTCAAAAGAATACTCAAAACACCACTCCCTCAAAATCTAATGCTAAAATTGATTTACAAAAAAGTATCCGTTTAAACATAGTCACAATTGGCGTATTGAACGGAACATTTGAAGACTCTGGAAAAAAATATTCTGCCTCGATCAACAATTTAGAAATGAAAAATTTTCATATGCTGTCTGGGGAAATATTGTATAATAAACAAAAGTTTAATTTCAACTTAAATGCGGGGTCTATTTTTGATCTTTTAAATCAAACCCCCAATTTCCCCTATGACATAAAAGTCCAATCGCGCCTTGCCAATATTACATTAAATGGCAAAATCGGTGATTTTAAAGAATTGACAGGCTTACAAACAACATTATCTGTTCGCACAAATAATTTAAAAAATTTACTGTCCTTTATGGGCATAACACATCCTTTGATTCCAACACAAAATGCACAATTACAACTTCAAACAAGCGGGTCTGCAAAAGAATTAGCCATCAAACAATTCAATTTCAATATAAACTCTGATAAAGATTTCAAAATATCTGGAACAGGGACATTAAGGGATCTGTTACAAAATCCTGTCCTCACGTTAGACACAAAAGCACAATTGCAAGAAAACAAACTCAGCGAACTATGGCATATACAACCAATGACGCTATCTGGTGATTTTACCATGACACCAACTTCATTCAAAACCAAAACAACAACACTTGATGCGAATAGGTCCGATATGCGTTTAGCCACTGACGCCCAATTAAAAGGAAAAATTTTAAACATCAGCTTAGCTGTTGGATCTAATTTCTTAAACATTTACGATTTTATTAAAAAACAAGAACAAAAAAATGGAGAATCAAATCAACAGGCATCAAAACAAAATACATCTCAAAAAGTTCAAATACCATGGGATATGATGAAGAAAATAAACCTCAATCTAAACTTAAACATCAATCATTTACAGGCAAATGATTGGTTCACAGATTATATTGGTGTCACAACACAATCAACCCTGTATGATGGTGTTTTAAAGTTCCCATTTGAACTTTCTACATTAAATGGAAAAATAACGGGAACAGTAAATGCCAATTCAAATAATCAAACAATTGGCTATAATATAACAGGAAACAATTTGAACTTGAATGGATTACGTCCACTAAATCAAGAAATACAAAATGTTATTCTTCAAACAAAATTAAATGGAACAACTAAAGGAACAACTCTCGATGATTTAATTAAAAATTTAAATGGAAAAATCATAGCCGAAACAAATCAAGGAGAAATTATCAACAAATGGTTTGTCAGTCTGCCCAAAGCATTGAATTTAACCAAGAGAAAACAAAATGTGTCATTCAGCAATAATGATACCCGTTTCATGATTACTTGTGCTGCAGCTAACATAGGCATCAAAAATGGTGTGATAACAGGGAAGGATCAATTAGCACTAGAAACAAATACTCTTGATTTAATCGCCGGAGGATCTATTGATTTACCACAAAAAACAATGAATGTTCTGATACATCCATCCCTCTCTGATGGAACAGCAGATGATTGGACTGCTTTAAGCAAGTATATTCGCGTTGCTGGACCATTTGACAACCTAAAACCAACAGTAGATACAGAACAAGTGGCAAGTAACTTAATCAAAACAGGAATCAATAAATTAGCAGGTATTGAGACACAAGAAACAACAACCTCAAAAACCTCGGGTGGTCTGTGTCAAAATGTGCTTGGCAATAATGCCTTAATACAAAAAGCAAAAGCAAAAACAACAAATAACCAACCCAAAAGCCAACCTCAAGCACAAACTCAACAATCACAAAAGAAGGTGAATCAAAAGAAACAATTTGAAAAAGAACTGATAAACTCGTTATTTCAAGCATTAACCCCACCTCAACAATGACAATATGTCACATTAAAATTATTGGCCGCGTACAAGGTATTGGTTTTCGTCGATGGGCGGAAGATATCGGGGCTCAGTTGCACTTAAGTGGATGGGTACGCAATACCTCGGATGGTGCCGTGGAAATTATGGCTAAGGGAGAACAAACAAGCATCAATCAATTTTTAGAAAAATGTCATACAGGGCCAACTTTTGCCATGGTTCTTGGTATTCAACCTGTCATAATGCCAACATCAACGCCCCCTCCCATTGAAGAAGGTGTTTTCAAAATTGTTGCCAGCATTTAGAAATAAAAAAATTCCCTTAAATTGTAATTAAATTCTTGGGAACAGAAACATTTTTCAAATAAGCCACATCACACACATATTCACGTACAACAGACCCATTATTTGTTTCAACAATCAAAACTTGCTTTTTCTGACGTAAAGCCTTACGAATAGCGGGGTGAATATAATCCAAAACAACAGTATTATGATCGTTACGATATAAAAGAGCGTGTTCTCCACCATTATAAACCAACTTAGGATGTTCTGCATCTTCCAAACGAGCCCGAATCAAAATCATCAATTTACCCGATTCGTTTTGCAAAATGTTAAAGTTTTTTTCCTGTTCAATCAAAGGTGCAGACATACTTACTCCTCAACTATATTTCTCAGAATAGAACATAAAAAAATAAAATGCAATACCTTTTTTGATTTTTTTGTTTCAAAAAACATGGTGCCTGGAGACGGAATCGGAC
>DFKH01000098.1:0-5235 GCA_002373815.1 Alphaproteobacteria bacterium UBA3650 | reverse complement strand
CTCTACCAACTGAGCTATCCAGGCACGTTGTAGAATTCATTATACACATTTTAAAATAAAATGCAAGTCTTTTTTAAAACAGGACTATTTTTTCTGTTCAGCCAACCATTCAGATTTCAGTTTGGACCAAACATTCGTATCACGGAAAGATTCCCATCGTTTATCCCACTTATCTTTTCGCATTACTCCGTCTAAATGATATCCACAGCGCTTCGGCACATTCACAGAGCGTGTATTTTTCGTATCATTTGTGATTGTAATCCGATTAAGCCCCAATTCAAATGCCGTTTTTTCAACCATACGTACTGCTTCGGTCATATAGCCATGGCCAACCGCATCATCGGACAGCCAATAACCAATCAGGGCAGATTTATCTGACTCACTATATTCCATTAAATCAATAGCCCCCAACAAAGTATTTGTCTTTTTATCACGAATGATATAGGCAAAACCACAGCCTTCTTTCCAATGTTTTTGCACCCAATTCACAAGCCATCCTGTATATTCATCTTCTGGGGTTTTTGTACCATCAACCCATGGCAACCAATCCCGCAAAGTATTACGCGATAATTCAACCTTTTCAAAAATCTCCTTAGCCAATTCAAATGTGGCAGGAAAAGGACGCACTAATACAATACGATCACTTTCTATTTTTTCTGGCATATTTAACATGTTTTTTCTCCTTTGTCTTTTTAAGATATCACAATTCACATTTGATATCAAATAAAAAAGCCCGAGAGATGATCCCGGGCTTTTATTTTCAATAGGCAGACAAAATACTTATGTTATTGCATTTCAAATATATGCACACCAATAAACCTTATCTTCTTCATCATAACCTAATGCTATTGCTTTTTGATTTATTGTAAATGATTAAAAAAAACGGATTAACGAACTAATTATGGACACTGCGATTCATCTCTGCATTGTTGTTCTGTCAATCCTCCCAAAAATTGACAAGAACAACATAGGTCACTTTTGTCCCCTTGTTCTTTGCACACGCAGTAGTCCATTGACAATTCAAAAGTTGCATCTGGAATACGAGTAGCACAATAACAGAGTGACCGTTCTTTTCCGCTTTTAAGACAGTTGCTATAGCCTACATCCACGGCGTCATATGTTCCACCTCCCCAGCTAAAATCACCAGCATGTTCTTCACAAAACTCTGAAAGATGCAATCCACCATTACACCACGCTTCCCCCTCTTCAATGTCATCGGCAGTACAATCATTTGTTAACCAACAGTTTCGCGTGTTTTTCACCTCTCCCAATGTGACAGTGAGGGCGGAACATTCACCAGATATCTTATCCCCAAGTTTGTTTTTCACTTCTGTGCAAACGGCTGCATCTGTTATCTTAGCGGTAATCGTTCCCTTATTGTATTTTAGTTCGCTGATACCTGTGGGCAAGCTGCCAAACGCAGATTCATATGTGACATCATCACTTTCATTTTTTGTATTAGCAACGACATAAAGAAGTGAACAGGCATTCACGATTTCATTGGCTCTGTGTGAACGCATAGCTGTTGTATAGCCCGCAATGCCTCCAACAGATAGCACGCCGATAATAGCAAGCACGCCCAACATTTCTACCATACTACGACCAGATTCATTATTTCTGTCATCCTGAACTTGTTTCAGGATCCCATGAGATGCTGAACTAAATTCAGCATGACAATTGATTTGAGTTATTTTATTCTTTTTCATAAGCTCTCCCATTTTCAAAATTAAAAATTCGCCTTGATGAGAGGCGGTTGGAAGCTCGAAAACTATTAGTAGAATAGTGTTGCATATTTGAGTTTAGGCTCTTATTCTGCAACCTTCCAACCAATAATCATTGATTGGAAAATTTTACGTCCTTATAGACGCTACTAAGAGGCTTTCGAGACCTCAGAGCAAGAATCACCTGCTCTGTGTTCAATTATAAACAAGTGATTTTCAAATTGCAACAAAAAAAGCTCCGATTTCTCGGAGCCTTTATTTTTGTGTGGAAAGAATTATTTTTCTTCCCCAGCCAGTTGTTTATAATAGGCCCAACGATCATCCACTTGCTTTTGAGCTTGTTTCAACAAATCCTCGTAATGTTCTGGATCTTGTTGTTTTACATACTTAAAGCGTGTTTCCGTTGCCATAAAGTCGGCGACTGGAATGCTTGGTTTACTATCCAACTGGAGTGGATTTTTGCCTTCTGCCTTCAAGCGCGGATCAAAGCGATAAAGTGGCCACAAGCCAGATTTAACCGCCAATTGTTGATGGTTCAAACCATCTTTACCAATGTCATAGCCATGGTTGATACAATGGCTGTAAGCGATAATCAAAGATGGACCATTAAAGGATTCGGCTTCGTTCATGGCTTTCAAGGCCTGAGCATCATTGGCGCCCAGAGCAATACTGGCCACATAAACTTCGCCCGAACTCATAGCAATGGCGCCCAAATCTTTGCGTGGCAAGGAACTGCCCGACACAGCAAACTTAGCAGACGCACCAATTGGTGTAGCCTTGGAACGTTGACCACCTGTGTTGGAATACACCTCAGTATCCATCACCAAAATGTTCACATTCTTACCAGAATACAAGGCGTGATCTAAGCCACCATAGCCGATATCATAGGCCCAACCATCACCGCCCAAAATCCAGACGGATTTTTTGACAAGGTAATCAGCATGTTCGCTCATCAACTTCACACGATCACCAGACAAGGTTGCCAATTTTTCTTTCAACGCTTTCACGCGATCACGTTGAGCAGCAATACCCTCTTCGGTTGTCTGATCAGCATTCAAGATAGAATCAGCCAATTCGGCACCAACTTGCTCTTTAAGCTCATTCAACAATTGAATAGCAAACTCAATTTTGGAATCAACGGAAGTCCGCATACCCAAACCAAATTCGGCATTGTCTTCAAACAAGCTGTTGGCCCAAGCGGGACCTCTGCCTTCCTCATTTTGCGCATATGGTGTTGTTGGCAAGTTACCACCATAAATAGAGGAACAACCCGTTGCATTGGCAATCAACAAACGATCACCAAACAACTGTGTCATCATCTTCACATAAGGTGTTTCCCCACAACCAGCACAAGCGCCAGAAAATTCAAACAATGGACGCATGAGAGCCACACTCTTCACCGCTTTCGGATTCAATTTACTACGATCCACATCTGGTAAAGACATAAAGAAGTCAAAGTTTTTGATTTCTTGATCCACATGCTTTTCAATTGGCTCCATAACAAGCGTATTTTTGGCTTTCATTGGACAAACCTGAGAACACAAAGTACATCCAGTACAATCTTCAGGTGCCACTTGAACCATAAACTTATGACCAGCAAAATCAGGTGTCTTATAGTCGGCAGACTTAAAGCCCTCTGGTGCATTTGCCAAAGCTTCTGGTTTTGCTACTTTTGCACGAATAGCGGCATGTGGACATACAGACACGCACTTACCGCATTGGATACACGTTTCTGGATCCCAACAAGGAATCATCGTTGCCACACGACGTTTTTCGTATTTAGCTGTATCAGATGGCCATGTCCCATCCACAGTCCACTCAAATGCGGACACAGGCAATTCATTTCCTTTTTCTTCAATGATTTTACCCGTCACATTGCGGATTAATTCTGGTGCTGTTGTTGGCACACCTGGTTGGCGATGAATCTTGGAGTTGACTTCACCAATCTTCACTTCATACAAATGCTCCAAGCTGGCATCCACAGCCTTGATATTGGCATCCACCACTTCTTGACCTTTTTTCATATAGGTCTTGGTAATGGCTGCTTTAATCTTTTCAATCGCCACATCTTTTGGCAACACACCTGAAATAGCAAAGAAACAGGCCTGCATAATCGTATTGATACGACGCCCCATACCTGTTTTTTGGGCTACATCTACAGCATCAATGGCATACATTTTAATATGCTTATCAACAATTTCTTGTTGCACCTCAATTGGCAAACTATCCCACACTTGATCAGCGGGTGTTTGAGTATTCAACAAGAATACGGAATTTGGTGCAGACACCGCCAACAAATCAATCTTATGCAAGAATGGTTCATGGTGACAAGCCACAAAGTCCGCAGACGTAATCAAATACGGCGCTTTAATTGGACTCTTACCAAAACGCAAATGAGATGTCGTCATGGCACCAGACTTCTTGGAATCATACACAAAGTACGCTTGCCCATACATATCATCAGCATCCGCAATGATTTTAATAGAGTTTTTGTTGGCACCCACAGTACCATCAGAACCCAAGCCAAAGAAGATACAGCGTGTCAAATCTTGGGCTGGTAAATGCCAGTTGGCATCATAATCCAAAGATCCATGTGTCACATCATCATTAATACCAACGGTGAAATGGTTCTTTTCCACGTTTTCAAATACAGCTTTGGCCATCGCTGGGGTAAATTCTTTGGAAGAAATGCCATAACGGCCACCCAACACTTTTGGCATCGCGCGCCCATTGACCGCACCTTCTGCCAATGCGGACACAACATCCAAGTATAAAGGTTCGCCAACGGAACCAGCTTCTTTTGTTCTATCCAAAACGGTCACATATTTGACTGTCTCAGGTAAAGCCGCCACAAATGCTTTGGATGGGAATGGACGATATAAACGCACCGCCACAACACCATATTTGCCACCATTGGCATTCAAGGCTTTTACTGTTTCAGATAATGTTTCCACACCAGAGCCCATAGCGACCACAACGTGTTCCGCATCTTTAGTACCCACATAATCCACAATGTGATAGGCACGACCTGTCACCTCTTCAAACTTGCGCATGCACTTTTCAACGATCTCTGGGCAAGCTTGATAGTATTTATTTGCGGCTTCTTTAATTTGGAAGAACACATCTGGGTTTTGAGCGGTACCACGCACCTTTGGATGATCTGGCGTTAAAGCATTCTTACCTGTGAAATCTGTTGGAATATCCGCCATCAAAGCTTTTAAATCATCATCGCTCATCATATTGATTTTGTTGATTTCATGGGAGGTACGGAACCCATCAAAGAAATGCAAAAATGGAATACGAGACAAATATGTGGACATTTGTGCCACCGCGGCCAAGTCATGTGCTTCCTGCACTGAGTTAGAAGCCAACATCGCAAATCCAGTTTGACGACAAGCCATCACGTCCGAATGATCACCAAAGATGGACAAGGCATGTCCAGCCACCGTTCTGGCCGCCACATGCATCACAAATGGCAATAACTCACCTGCAATCTTGTACATATTGGGAATCA
>DFKH01000091.1 GCA_002373815.1 Alphaproteobacteria bacterium UBA3650 | reverse complement strand
CAAAACTCCCCCAATCAAACCGGGGCCAGCCGCCACAGAAACAGCGGTTATGTCTTTGAAATCTAAAGAAGCTTTATCTAAACATTCTTGAATTAAAATATCACATTTTTCCAAATGAGCACGAGCAGCAATTTCGGGTACAACACCCCCAAAACGCCGATGTTCATCATATTGTGACCAAACAACAGATGACAAAACCTCACCTTTTTCATTCACTAAGGCGCATGCCGTTTCATCACACGAAGATTCTATTCCCAAAACTATTTGTTTTTTTTCAACCATAAATCAACTGCTCCTTCATCATGTGTCCATTTGGCTTCACGAATATACTGCTTAAAACGATTTGTGTCAAGCCATCCCATAAATTCACCATGAATAAGCCCTTTCCCCTCGTGTCCTTTTCCAGTAATAATTTGGATTCTTTTACTTCCAATTTTATAATGTTTTTCAATAAATTGTGCCGTTTTATGAAAAGCTTCCTCAACAGTCAGTCGGTGTAAATCTAAGCAGTACGAGACAGGTTTAAGTGGCGCCCGATGCACACGCAAGCGCGGTGGCAAAACTTCCTCTCGCCGATCAGAATGAAAAGGCTGAACAGTTTGTTTTATTTTGTCCCACAAATTTCCATCTTCTATGTTCATTTTTTTGGCAATAACAAATAATAGCTACCCTGTTGATTCATATGACCAGCAGTTTGAAAAGCGGCCGCCCCATAACCCCAGAAAAAATCGGCACGAATACCCCCTTTTATCGCCGATCCTGTATCTTGCGCCACCATCAATTGATTGATCGCGCCTCCATTTGGATCCGTTGTTTCTAACCACATGGGTGTATGCATTGGAATATAATCTGTGTCCACAGCCAAAGAGCGAGCTGGTGTCAATGCAACCCCTGACGAGCCAATCGGCCCCTCTCCTGCTAATTCCTTGAAGAAAATATAGCGATCATTTTTGCGCATAAGCTTTAATGCCTCATTTGGATGATTTGTACACCATTCACGAATACGGGGCATAGAATTTGCAATTGACGAATCCACGCCCGCTTCCTTCAAAATAGCACCAAGTCCTTTAAAAGTTCGACCATTATTACCAGCATATCCCAATTGCAAAATCTCTCCTTCAGGTGTTACCATACGGCCAGAACCTTGTACATGCATAATGAACAAATCAACTGGATTATCAGCCCACGCCACAATCGGCGCATTTATCCCTTCCTCTTCAATAGACTTACGTGTTGCATACGTCTTTCCTTGAACATAGCCATAGGGCGGACCATAGATTGGCATCTGTGCGCCATTTTCATGATACCGCGTTCCCGTCAATTCTGCTTCATAATAACCAGTGATTTTTCCTGTTGAACTGCCTCGACTTGTGACCTTATAAGGTTGTAACGTTCCCTCAATCAATGTTCTCAAATCTGCTTCAGAATGAACAGATTCCAAGCCTCCACAAAATTTTTCATATCCTTTTGGATTTGTTGTACAACTTTTTTTAATCGCTGGTAAAGCGGCAATCACATTATCTTGCTTCCAGCCTTTTAACGAAGAAAAAGAGGTAGGTGTCAACTGAAAATTTCGTCCTTTTGAAAGGTAGTGAGATGAAGAACAGGCCGTCAAAAAAGCTAAAAAACTGATAACCAAAAGCTTATGCAAAGTGAGCCTCCTTGCTTTCAATACCAGACACCACCCATGTATTTTCTTTTTTTTGAACAAATGTCCAATTTTCTGTTACAGTTGCAACATATAATGGATCTCCCTCTATAATATTACCTTCAGAATCTTTTAATATATTGACCTGCTCTGTCGTAAAACAGACAACTTTTTTCGTGGGCGCATCCTCCACAATTTTGACATCTTTAAAACCAATCAAAGCAAACTCAGCTTTTTGGTGTTGATTTTCACGCTCTTCTACTGCTTGTTGGAAAATGGGTAAAACTTTTTCATTTAAATAGTTTTTTATGTCAGATAGCTTGCCACTAGCAAATGCCTCGGAAACGCGAGTAAAAATCATCTTGGCCGTTGCTGTAAAATCTGTTTGAATTTCCTTATTAATAAAATCAGTAAAAGAGGTCGCATCCAACTCAATAACCTCTCCTGTTTTTTTAGAAATCAAGCATAGCTTATTTTTATTATTTCTTTTTTCTCTAATTGCCCAAAATACTTGAAAAATAAAGAATAAGATCAAAACACTTAAAAGAATATTAGTGAAAAACATTTTTTACCTTTACATTTTTATTTTTTTGTTTAGAATAACAACTATAGTTAAACAAATTTTTAAACATTTTTCAAGAGGATTTTATAAAATGACAGAAAATACACAGACAAAACCTGAAGAACAACCATTGACATTACAAATAAATGCCCAATATATCAAGGATTTATCTTTTGAATCACCCTCTATGCCACACGCCCTTTTGGAGTTGACACAAGCACCAGATATTCAAATTAGTGTCAATGTCAATGCGGCGAAGATGGATGAAAAAAACCACTATACTGTTGATCTTCATCTGAAAGTACAAGCCGACAAAAAAGAAGATCATAAGACATTATTCCTTTGCGAAGTTGTTTATGGAGGTCTGATTACTTTGGAAGCCCCTGCATCTCACATAGAACCACTATTGCTTATTGAGATTCCTCACATGCTATTCCCATATGCACGTGCCATTATTGGTAACTTAGTGCGTGAAGCTGGCTTCCCATCACTGCAAATCAATCCTATTGATTTTGCCGCACTTTATCGTACTCGTTTGGAAGAAAAAAAACAAAAAGAAGGAGAGAAAAAATGATTTTCAGTTTATTACTTGGCTTTTTAGCTGGTATTGCGACCGTTATTTATCGTGGACTTTACTTTGGTCCTTGGAATCAAGTTCTAAATACTATGGGCGCTTGCTTAGCAGCCTCTATCGTTTTTTATATTTTATTGCAAATTCTAATTAGTCTTGGGGGGTTTTTCTTAAAGATAGCTTTTGCTGTTATCGTCACAATTTGTATTGTGTTTGGTGGAACAAAAGTTTGGAATACATATAATCCTGACAATCCAATTAACTTACCCATAGCATCAAGCTGGACAAGGTAGCTAACAGATGGAATGGACAATTACGAAAGAAGATGAACTGCAACAAATTGCCGATACAATTGCTCCTCATTTGTCTATCGGCGATGTTGTTGCGCTGGAGGGAACATTAGGCGTTGGAAAAACAACTTTTGTACGAACTCTTGTTCAAAAACTATTAGACAAAACGGTAGATGTTCCAAGTCCGACATTTACTTTGCTTCAATCGTATGACACTCCAAATTTTACGCTTCATCATTTTGATTTTTATCGCCTAAAATCCCCAGAGGAAGCATATGAAATTGGAATAGAAGATGCCTTCACTGAGGGCGT
This sequence comes from Alphaproteobacteria bacterium UBA3650, assembly GCA_002373815.1. Classification (GTDB taxonomy): domain Bacteria; phylum Pseudomonadota; class Alphaproteobacteria; order CAAHEQ01; family UBA3637; genus UBA3637. The sequence goes on along the minus strand of DFKH01000091.1, from coordinate 11,166 downwards.
CTCTTTAATCGAATGGCCCGATAAAATTGGCTCATTACTTCCCAAAAAGCATAAAACAATTTCTTTTGAAATTATGGATAATGGAAAACGTCGAATTGTTGCGAAAGGATTTTAAATGGCTACAAGACAAGATTTTATCAATCATTTCATCAAAAAACACCATTTACAGAACATTGAATGGCTAGCAACAGATGCCTCTACTCGCCGTTATGCTCGTGTGTGCAAGAAAAACAAAACTTATATTTTAATGGATTCCCCATTATCAGAAAAGCCAAAAGAGTTTGTCTTGATTGATAAAATATTGCGCAAAAACGGTATTTCTGCACCTAAAATTTATGCAAAGGATTTGCGTCATGGACTTATCTTATTAGAAGACTTTGGTCCCCTTTTGATGTCTCAAGCCGCACAACAAAAAAAGAAAAGAGATGATCTCTATCTGCTGGCTTTGGATACTTTGATTAAACTACACAAAAACATAACGAAATCAGACCTTTGTAAAATTCCTCCCTCACTTGATTTTATGACACAAGAAAACAACTTATTTTTGGAATACTATGTTGCAAAAGTTTTAAAAATTAAACTGAGCAAACAAGCAGAAAGTGAATTTAAAGAAATTTGGAAAAAATTATTTCGAGAAATGCAAAAATTACCACAAACTTTAATGTTGTACGATTATCATACCGACAACATTGTTGTGAAACAGGATGGGACAGTAGGCATATTAGATTTTCAAGATGCTATGAAAGGTCCTATATTTTATGATGTTATTTCTCTAATTGAAGATGAAAGGCACCCCTTACCGCTTACAAAACGCAAAGAATTTTTTAACCATTTTTTTGAACTTCGACCAGTGCTAGCTTCCCCCAAATATGCTTCTTTGTTGGATGTTGTAGCAGCTCATCGCCACACGCGTGTTTTAGGAAGATTTGGTTTACTATCAACCATGTACAACAAAAAAGAATATTTAAAATTTGCCAAAAATGATTGGATGTTTATTAAAGAAAATATTAAAAATCCTTTGCTAAAAGAATATCGCGATTGGCTGAAAAAGTACTTACCTAAACAACTCAAAGGTGCGAAGTGATCTATAATGTTCCATTTTCAGCAGATATAACACAAATTTTGGTGGACGAGCTATTTAAACGTTTTCGTAATAATCCATTAGAAATGGCAAATGCCCATTTAATTTTACCAACAAAACGAGCCTGTCTTTCCGTGAAAAATGAGTTTATGAAACGGGCTAAAAATGGATCCCTATTGCCAAAATTAACGCCCATTTATGAACTGGATATCTTAAACGCAGACATTCCCCCAGCTTTGAATCAAACAGAGCGTTTGTTGTTATTAGCTAAATTGTGTGCAGCAAAGCCAAATATACAGACTTTTGATCAAGCATTAAAAATGGCAATAAGTTTAACAGAATTATTGGATATTAGTTATCAATTTGACTTGGATCTATCACATTTAGACCAATTGGTTGATATAGAAAGATTTGCTTCACATTGGCAAGAAACAATTCAATTTTTAGACATCTTACATACACATTGGCCCAAAATTTTAAAAGAACGTGGTCAAATAGATCCTATGGATCGTATTATTCGCCAAATTCACTTCTTTACAAAAGAGATAAAAAACAATCCAGAAAAAACAGTATTTATGGCAGGATTTACCAATGTATTTCCAGCTATTGATGAATTGATTCAATCTGTTGCCAATAATAAAAACAATCTTGTTTTAACAGAAACCTTTTCAGCCATCGATGAAAAAGAAAAACAATTTAAAACGTCTCTGAACCCACAAGAACCAATCATCATTGAGGCATTGACAAAAGATAATTGGAGTCCTCAAAACTTTGCAAGCGACTCCTTGAAAAATATCCAATTGATTCATGCAAATACTTCAAATGATGAGGCACTAACTATTGCTTTATTATTAAGAAAAGTGATTGAAACAAAAGAAAAAACAGGTATTTTGGTAACAACGGACAGGAATCTTGCTAGACAAGTCATCTCGCAAATGAAACGATGGGATGTTCAATTGGATGATTCCGCAGGAATACCTCTTAATCATACAGATATTGGACTTTATTTTTCATTGCTAGCCGATTTAGGCCTAAATCCAACAGGGACAAATTATTTAGCACTTTTAAAACATCCTTTAAGTGCAGATGGACAATCTCCCATTCACCTGCGACAATTGGTTCAAAAACAGGAAAAAGAATGTCGCAGATTACAACAACGTTGGGAAATGCCATTGCATACTGATTTGTCAAAATGGATTTCAATTTTTCAAAATAATGTCTTGATTCCATTTCACGAAATTATAACTCAACACATTGAAATTGCAGAAAAATTAGCTACAAGTTCAGACAAAACAGCTTCCGAGCGCTTGTGGCAAAATGACACCGGAAAACAGATGTTTTCGTTTTTAACCGAGTTGCTTTCTTTTAGTCAAATAATTGGGGATATTGAATCACAAACGTATCCTGCTATTTTAAATTTATTGATGCAACAAAAATCCATTCGTCCACGCTATGGCATGCATCCTCGTTTGGATATTTTAGGTCCAATTGAAGCGCGTTTTAAGCATGCTGATGTGTGTGTTATCGGGGGATTAAATGATGGTACCTTCCCCCCTCTTCCAGAGACAGGCCCTTGGTTAAACAGGCCAATGCGACAAAAACTGAATCTACCCACACCAGAAGAAAAAACAAAAGAATTAGCTATTGATTTTGCACATAATTTTTGCAGCAAAGAAGTTTATTTAACCCGCGCAACCAAGGTTGAAGGAGCACAAACTGTTCCTTCACGCTTTATACAACGTTTAAAAGCGGTGGCTGAAATTAATCACCTTGCTCTTTCTGAGTGTAAGGCCAATTTATCCCAATTGGTAAACACACCCCAAAATTATGACAAACCTCAAAGACCTGCTCCTTGTCCTCCCGTTGAAGTACGACCCTCATACCTGCCCGTCACTCAAATTGAAATGTGGCGTCGTAATCCATATGGAATTTATGCAAGATACATCTTAAACCTTTACCCACTTACACCATTGGAAGATCAATCAAACAAAGCAGAATTCGGACAATTGATTCACAATGCAATTCAAAAATTCTTAGAAGATAATCCCCATTCTACAGATCGCGCAAAGTTGATTCAAACAGCCGAGAAAATTTTTGAAAACAGCCATTTAACAGACATAGACAAGACATTGTTAAATATAAAATTTTCAGCAATTGCAGATTTTATCATTAGCCAGCAACAAGCCGATTTTGACATTGTAACAGAAACGATGTGCGAAGAAAAAATTGATTACACATTTGATGTTGATGGAAAGAAATTTACATTGTCCGGTCGTGCCGACAGAATTGATGTCCTAAAAGATCATTCATTGCGCATTATCGATTATAAAAACTATCATCCTCCCAAGAAAAAAGAAGTCGTAACTGGTTATGCACCTCAACTTGTCTTAGAGGCACTACTCTTGTCTGAAACCCAAAACAAACCAGTAAGCACATTATCATATTGGTATTTAAGTAATAAAAAAGAAGATTCTGAAGTGCAAAATGTGTTAACAGATTCAAAAGAAATTGAAAAAACAATCTCAACGACAAAGGATGGATTATTTTCAATGATTCGTGCATTTCAAAATAAAGATGTACCATATGAAGTATGCCCTATCCCATCTCAAGCACCACACTATAATGATTATGCTCACTTAGCACGTATGCAAGAATGGGCTGTCAATGAAGAGGAAGAATAATGAACACACTTAATGAAGAACAACAACGTGCTAGCAATCCTTTTGATTCTGTGTGGGTATCAGCCTCCGCAGGAACGGGAAAAACAAAAGTTTTAACAGATCGTGTTTTACGTCTTCTCTTACAAACAACAACGCCAGAAAAATTGCTGTGTCTAACCTTTACTAAAGCTGCAGCCGCAGAAATGGAAAACCGTATCAATAGCATTTTAAAAAAATGGGCTATTTGTCCTCAAGGCGAATTATCGCAAGACATTACTTCTTTGACCCAAGAAACACCGGAAGAAACAACCACCCAAAAAGCGAGATCTTTGTTTGCAAAAACATTAGAAACGCCTGGTGGTATGAAAATTATGACGATTCACAGTTTTTGCCAATCCTTATTGAAGCGCTTTCCTCTTGAAGCCGATGTCCCCCCTCATTTTGAGGTCATTGATGATTTAGCCTCAATTTCTTTAAAACAACAAATCTTAAATGAAGTATTGGCCACAACGACTCTGCGTGATGTTTTGCAACAGCTAACGACCTTTCTTAGTGCAGACGCCATGATGGATCTATTTGAACGCATTTTAAATGATACCTCTCGTTTTGTCCATCTCATAGAACAATTTCCAAGCAGTTCAAACAGCCTTATTTTTAAATTAAAGCAAAAATTTAACATACATAAATATCTTACTGAAAAACAAATTATAAATGATTTTTGTTCAGAAGAAGAATGGCCCCTTTTAAAGTCCTATTATTTAACCAAAGAAGAAACCATCCGTAAAAAATTAGAAAAAGACCCAAAATCTTTACAAGCATGGGAAACAAATGAAAAATTAAAAGCATTTGAAACAATAAAGGCCACAGAAATTTTATTAAAAATTGCTTGGTTGGTTATTGAAAAATATCAAAATATCAAAAGGCACAAAGCTCTTTTAGACTATACAGACTTGATTGAAAAGACAAACAACTTGCTGTCCAAATCCGACATGTCTGCATGGGTTTTGTATAAACTAGATGGTGGAATTGATCATATTTTAGTTGATGAAGCCCAAGACACCAATCGCCCCCAATGGAATATCATCAAGGCGTTAGCAGAAGAATTTTTTTCGGGTGAGGATGCCTCTGATCGCATTCGCACATTATTTGTTGTAGGAGATAAAAAGCAATCTATTTTCAGTTTTCAAGGCGCAGACCCCGTTGCCTTTGAAGAAATGCGCACCCATTTTGAACAACGAATTTTAAACAGTCAAAACAGTTTCTATAATATTCCACTCAACTATTCTTTTCGTTCTACAGAACCCGTTTTACGTTTAGTCAATTACTTATTGCAAAATGAGCAAGCAAAAAATGGGGTATTGTCGGATAATGAAAAGGCATATCATCTAGCAAACAGAAGTGATGATGCAGGTCTTGTTGAAATTTGGCCTGTGGAAGAAGTTCAACCCACAGATACGCCAGATCCATGGAAACCACCTGTTGAACGCCAAGAGAATGAATCTGCCATGAAACGACTGATCAACAAAATGGCCGATAAAATTAAAAATATGATTGGACACGATATTTTACTTTCTCAAAATCGTCCTGTTCAACCTGGAGATATTTTAATTCTTTTGCAAAAGCGCGGACATGTCATGGACCAAATTGTTCGATCACTACGTGAAAGACATATTCCCGTAGCCGGTGTGGATCGACTTATCTTGAGTGAACATTTGGCCATACAAGATTTAATGGCCTTAACAGAATTTGTTTTACAACCTCAAAATGATTTAAATTTGGCAAATCTTGTTAAAAGTCCAATTCTAGGATTATCGGAAGATGATTTATACCATATTTGCATAAACAGAAAAGAAACATCTGTATGGACACGCCTTCAAAAATTATATCCAAAACAAGCAGATATTTTAAAGCAAATCATCAATATTGCCGACAAAACACCGCCTTTTGAATTTTTTAGCACTATTCTTGGCGCTTTTGGTATGCGTAAAAAATTTATTGCCCGCTTTGGAACAGAAGTAAATGAGGCATTAGATGAATTTTTAAGTCTTGCACTAAATTTTGAGCAAATAAATACACCCTCATTACAGGGATTTTTATCGTGGTTTTCACATCATGAAATTGAAATTAAACGTGATTTAGATAATTCTGGGATTGATGCTGTACGCATAATGACTGTACATGGTTCAAAGGGGCTTCAAGGAAATATTGTCTTTTTGCCCGATACATGTAGTTCAAGGTCTAAAGCACCTTCTGGAGGAGACTTCATTTGGTTAGAAGATGGCTCTCCTTTATGGATTCCTAACACGCATCTAAGACCAGCTTCATTACAAGATTATTTCAACAATATAACACATCTAAATAATCAAGAAAAACGCCGTCTATTATATGTTGCGCTGACACGAGCGCGTGATCGTTTGTACATTGCTGGATATGGTAAAAAAAGCAGCAACAACTGGTATGATTTAATTATCAACTCTCTTCCCAAAGAAATACAACCAGACAAAGATGGTATTATACGTTGGAAATCAACACAAAAACATAAAAAGCAACAAAAAACAAAACAAAATTTACCATACGATTATGAAACCCTACCCTCTTGGGTAAATATTATTCCACCAAAGGAAGAACCTATTGCTCCCCCTCTTTCACCCAGCAAATTAGAGGAATCAGATGATGAGTGGACTGTAGAAGAATCTATCTTACAACCCAACCAAGAATTGGCTTTAAGACGTGGGACATTCATTCATAAACTCTTGCAATATCTACCTGATATACCGTCAAATCAGAGACTTGAATTTGCACAAAAAATGTGTCCAAGTGACATAGAGCTACCAGACAATTTATTACAAATTTTTGAGCGGGTCGACTTACAAGATCTATTTGGTTCCAATTCGATAGCAGAAGTCCCTGTTGTTGGAACAATAAATGGTAAAGCTGTTTCTGGCCAAATTGATCGCTTAGTTGTCTTAGAAAAGGAGGTAAAAATTATTGACTTTAAAACAAACCGTTTTGTGCCACAGAAAATCCCCGATATGTATAAAAAACAATTAAATGCATATAAAGACTTGCTAAAAGAAATTTTTCCTGATAAGATAATAAAAGCATATATTTTATGGACACAGACATTGTATTTCGAGGAGGTTAAATGAAATCAGCCCTTATTATAGTTGCATCATTGCTTGTAACAGGATGTATTTCATTTGCTCCCTCTTCTTCTCAATTTGAAGCAAAACAAATTGAAACAGGACATTTTTCTATCGCCGTTTGGGAAAAGAATACCATTCAAAAAGGACAACCTTTACATATTTATTTTGAGGGCGATGGCAATCCAAATCCTTCTCATAAAATTGCTTTTGATTTTGCCAAGAAAGATTCTTTTTCAAACGTTATATATGTGGCACGTCCTTGTCAATGGGTGAACGATAAAATATGTTCTCAGAAACCTCAAATATATAAAGAAGCTCGTTTTCATCCTGAAATAATGAAAGAAATGCAAGAACTGACCGAGTATTTAATTCGAAAGCATCATGCCCCATCTGTGACATTGATTGGATATGATGGAGGAGCTGTTATTGCCTTAAATATGGCATCGCGCGTCCAAACGGATAAAGTAATCACCATTGCTGGTATAACAGATATTTTAGCTTACAACACATATCATGATTTACCAGAAGTTGATCCTGATGATATTGATAATCCAGCAGATAATTTGGCTTTATTAGAACAAATACCACAAGTCCATTATGTTGGAAAAGACGATAATATCACACCGCGTCGTTTAGTGGAACGCTTTGTGGCTCGTATGAAAAACCCGAAATCCGCTGTGGTAAAGGTTGTACCAAGCACAGGTCATACAGATTGGGAGGGCATAAAGTTAGACTATTAATGATTTACACTGTTCCATTCATTGTATTTATTTTAGATTGGCTGACAAAATATGGCGCCCTTAAATTTTTGGATGCCCATACCCCCCTTTTTGTTTTACCTATTTTTAATTTATATTTGACATTTAATCCAGGCATCAGTTTTTCAATGCTCCGAGCAGATAGTCCCTTTGGTGTATGGTTACTGATTGGAATTGCTTGCACAATTTGTGGCTTCATTCTATATCTTTTCAGAAAGGAGCATGATCCATGGACACGCTTTGCACTCATGCTTGTACTAGGCGGTGCGTTAGGAAATGTCTGGGACAGAATTCGTTATGGAGTTGTCGTTGACTTTTTGGATTTTCATTGGGGCGCTTATCATTGGCCCGCTTTTAATATTGCTGATTCTGCTATCTGTATTGGCGTGGCAATTATGTTATGGCAAACACTAAGGAGAAAAAAATGAAAATTATTATAATCAGTTTATGTTTAATAATAAGCGCATGCGCCCCCTATAAACCACCATTAGATGACACTCAGATGATAAATGGGGAATCTATTGTTGTTCCACCAGAATTTAATCAACTACCAAAGGAGAAATAAATGAGCATTTACAATGATTTAAGTCAAAAAGCAAACAATATGAAATCTTTTAATTTGCGACAAGCATTTGAACAAGACAGCAATCGATTCAATCGTTTTCATGCGGAATTTCAAGATTTTTTGTTAGATTATTCCAAAAATTTAATTGATGATGAGATCATGTCCCTGCTCCGCATGTGGGCCGAAGAACGCCATTTAAAAGAGGCAATAACACAAATGTTTTCTGGTGAAAAATTCAATTCAACAGAAGGTCGATCGGTCTTGCACACAGCTCTGCGCAATCGTTCTGGCCGTCCCGTTATGGTGGATGGTCAAGATGTGATGCCTAATGTATTAGCGGTGTTGGATAAAATGCACGCCTTTTCCGATGCTGTTCGTTCTGGCAAATGGTTGGGGGCCACAGGTAAAAAGATCACAGATGTTGTAAACATTGGCATTGGAGGTTCTGATTTAGGGCCTTGTATGGCGGCCAATGCCCTAACTGCTTACCGTGACAGAAATATCCGTTTGCATTTTGTATCGAACGTAGATGGCACAGATATGGCCGAAAATCTGAAACAATGTAATCCAGAAACAACACTCTTTATCGTTTCAAGTAAAACTTTTACAACCCAAGAAACAATGACAAATGCAAACACAGCACGTGCTTGGTTAGTAAAAGCACTAGGAGAAGACGCTGTCGCTAAACATTTTGTCGCAGTTTCCACAAACACTGAAGAAGTGCAAAAATTTGGTATCAATCCAGATAATATGTTTGTCTTTTGGAACTGGGTCGGCGGTCGTTATTCTATGTGGTCGGCCATTGGACTCAGCCTGATGATAGGGATCGGTTATGATAACTTTATTCAAATGTTAAAAGGGGCAGAAGCTATGGACAAGCACTTTCAAACAACTGATTTTACAGAAAATTTACCTGTGATTTTAGGACTTATCGGTGCATGGTATGCTGGCTATATGGGGGCTGAAAGTTATGCTGTCTTACCCTATGATCAATACTTAAACCGCCTCCCCGCCTATCTGCAACAATTAGATATGGAATCTAATGGCAAAGGTGTGGATCGTGATGGCAAACCCGTCACCTATCCCACAGGCCCAATCTTGTTTGGTGAACCCGGCACTAATGGGCAACACTCATTTTATCAATTGATTCATCAAGGTACACACTTGATTCCTGTGGATTTTATTGCCCCAATTCACTCACTAAATGAAACAGACAATCACCACGATATCTTACTTGCCAATGTGGTAGCTCAAGGGGAAGCTTTGATGCGAGGCAAAAACAAAGAAGAACTGTTGGCTGAAGGAGTTGAAGAACGTTTAATTCCTTTCAAAACTTTTACAGGCAACCGCCCCAGCAACACCCTTTTGATTGATAAGATAACCCCCTACACTTTTGGGATGCTAATTGCGATGTATGAACACAAGATTTTTGTTCAAGGTGTCCTTTGGAATATCAATTCCTTTGATCAATTTGGCGTGGAACTTGGCAAGCAGTTAGCCAAAAAAGTTTTACCTGAATTATTAGATAAAAATCAAGAACTTAAACACGATTCTTCAACAAATGCTCTAATTGAAAAAATCAGACAAAACAGACATTAAAAACACTTTCTCTATATAAAATCCCCGAGCAAAAAACTCGGAGAGTATAGATCGTGCCACAAAATCACAAGTTGTCAACTATTTTTTAAAAATTTTCTGCTGTTCTTATGCTTTCACGAATTTCGTTTTCATGAGCTATACAATATTGATACCCATCCTCAAATAATCCAATCAATCCTTTTGTCTTATGAATATCGGACAAAGTCTTTAAAATAGGTTTTCCATCAATCTTCATCTCATAAAAGTAATCATAGACATTACCTTGCCATTTTGATAAATCTTTAATGGGGGTATCTGCCATCATTGTTTCCTGAACCATTTCAGAAAAAATCCATTTTAAATGGGGGGTATCATATTCTTTAGGATCATCGTGAAAATGTTCCTGCCACTTATAAAACCATAAAAAGTGCATAATTTCATGCAAACATGTCCGAATAACGCGATCAATTTCCATTTTATAAAATATATAAAAAGAATGAGTGTCCAAATATCTGGGGCACACGGGATTCAAATTTACATACGCCACCATATTATTTAAAACAGGCTTTGTGTCCATCTCATAAGCCACAGACAAAGCAGATTCAATTTCATCCAACTTTGAATTCCACTCTTTTTGCCAATCTTGAATCAATATCTTGAATGCGGATTGTTTTTCACCATAAATTTTGGTTAAAGTATCGCTGACATATCTCATCCGTTTTTGCGCCGGCAATGCTAAAGCCTTTACTTTATCAATCTCTGGGTATTCTTGATACAGTCCATCACGCCAATATGACGTGATTCCATCTTCCTGAGTCCATAATGTTGCTTCCAACACTTGATCTAAACTCGGCACACAAAATGTCAATTTCATCTTACACCTTTCGGTTTTTAATGAACTCCTCTAACCAATGGATATCATATTGTCCATCAATAAATTCTGCATTCTGGATAATAGCTTGATGTAATGGAATCGTTGTTTGAATGCCCTCAATAACGAATTCGTCCAATGCTCGTCTAAGGCGCATTAAAGCACCATTACGGGTACGACCAGAAACAATCAATTTAGCCACCAAACTATCATAATTTGGAGGGACATCACAACCGGCATACATTCCCGAATCGACACGCACAGCCAATCCCCCTGGTACATGCCATTGTCCTATCTTTCCTGGGCAAGGCGTAAAAGTTTCTGGATCTTCTGCATTGATACGACATTCAATCGCCACACCATGAAATTGTATATCTTCTTGACGGATATCCAGCGTTTGACCGGCTGCCATACGGATTTGCTCACGCACAATATCCAAACTTGTGACCGCCTCTGTAATAGGATGTTCCACCTGTAAACGCGTATTCATTTCCATGAAATAAAACT
>DFKH01000129.1 GCA_002373815.1 Alphaproteobacteria bacterium UBA3650 | reverse complement strand
TTATGTACCCTACATTCCAAAGCTTTAAAAATATTGATGAAAGATTTATTCGTTAATAATACGGAAAAAAACATCCTCAAATCGAGGTAATTTTAACATGATACACAAGCTGTCACGATCCACAAGCTCATAACAATGATTTTCAGCATTATAACAGACCAAATATTCCACGCCACGTCCCAACACTAATCGTTTGGAAAAAAAGTGTCCTTTGGCGTATTTTGTGTGGTAATCGGTTAAAGTGGGGTGATCAAAAACTGTGCCGGCTCGTTCATGAAGCCCACATGAGAATAATTCCAATCCATTCCATGCCAAACCATCGGACAAATTTAAGAAGCTGAGATAGCCGCGTGGAATACGCACGCTTCCTGCTTTCACTAACATGATTGAGGTGGCTTGTGCTTCGGTTAGATTTGCTCCGCGGAACAACAAGGCTTCTTTCATTTTTAATTGGGAAATCAAGGTTTTTAACAAAATCATTTGATGGCTCCCACAGTTTCAAAATGAATCACTTTATTGGCCATTTCGCTTGTTCCAAACGGTATATAAACGGGTGTTTTGGGGCAAGGCACATATAATGTGGCAGGGGTGATGATGCCGGCGTCACTGATCGTTTGTTGATTGATAAAGTGGTGCAATTCTTCATGAAAAGGATGCTCGGGTATCAAAACTAAATTATTGGCCATAATCGAGCCACCATAGGCAACTGGATATTTTAAATGAACTGTCCAATTGATAGGCAATAATCCGTTTGCGAGCCCTTGTATTTGATCTTCGGACAGACCTGCTACGCGTAAATCATTTTGGTGTGTGGTTGCTAAATCCAACAAAAATATGCGTGTTTGAATTTTTAATTGTCCACGCTCTTTGATAAAATCATGGGTAAAGGTTGGAATCAATTTTAAAGCGATTAAATCCATACCCGAGAGGTTTGTTTTGTGAAATTTTTCTAACCAGTTTGTTTCCCCCGAATCAGTCATCAAGTTACCCAAGTCCAAGCCAAGGTCATCAACTTGTTTTTGGGTTTGTTGTGGCGTCTCGATCAACGTGTTCCAATCGGAAAAGATATCCGCACCATTCAATTCAATTTCTTTGTTTTCATTGTTTGTCATGGCGGGTTATTCCTTTTTTACATGCTCGACGTGGGTTGCGTTGGTTGTTGATCTGGGGCTGGTTCAGCAGTGATTTGCTCAAACTGTGCGGCTTGTTGTTGCTGCATTTGTTGCCATGCGGCCATACGCTCTTTTGCGATCCATTCTGGTACATTGCCACAGGCTTTGATGGCAGCCTTTTTGCGCATATCATTATCTAGATACCAACGGGGTGAATCTGCCAAAATGGGGCGACTCATATGACTTTGCACAAGCACATACTGTTGTAAAGGATTTAGGCTCATGATATCTGCCACCTGAATCACGTTGGATTGTTGCATTTGGCGTGATACATTTTGGGTGAACATACTGCCTTGTGGGGCGTTTAACCCTTCTTGACGTGATGTACTCTTGACTTCAATGGTGGTATTGCCGACCATTTCTACAAATCGTTTGGCTGTTTGTTCGTTGTTTTGTGACAAAACAATTTTGATGGCTGTTGTGGAAATAATTGTTTCCAGATCATCTTTCCCGTATTTACCTGAAATCTGACCTAAATCCTGTCCAATCAACAAATAGGCAACCTTTTGTCCACGTCCAATGGCTGGCCCATCTTTCACAGCTGATAATTTGGGCATTTGGGGAAACTCATCTAACACAAATAAAATGGGATATGGACCCGCTTTTAAACCATCTGTTCCCACATGATTTGGGGGATTTGCGATTAAAAATTGGCTCATCAATTCCACAAAAATACCCGTAATCACGCTTAAAGCGGCCGCATCTACCAAATCTACAGACAAATAAACCGTGACAGGTTTCATTTTCCCATCTACAGGGTCTATCATCCCACGTAAATCACGGAACGTAAAATCACTGTATTTAGTACGTGCAATAACCGCGGCATTTTTAAAAATACTAATGCCAGCAAAAGCAGTTGACATAACAGAACCCCGTTCTTTATCTGGCGTATTTGATAACTGACTTAGTTCTGTTACAGCACGACGGGCATACCCAAAGCGACGACATTCTGCAACGGCTGCATCTAGCACATCTTTCATTGGGTCGGCCATCATAGCCATTTGATCGCCCTCATCAGAACGACGTTTGAGGTCGGCGGCAATTTTCATGCTCATGTCTGTCCACCAATCCAAAATCATCGCTATGCAGGGTTCGCATCCAAACCAGTTTTGTGGCAAGCCATCCCATGTTCCGACGGGGGCATAATTGGCCAGACTGAGTGTGCCTTTTTTTAGGTTGTCTAATGCCAATCGGGCACCCATATCTTGCATATCCATATAATATGTTTCTAAAACTGCAGCATCTTCGGCATCAAAAGAACCTTCTTGTAATTTACCCACAAAATAATCGTTGGCTCTGGCACGTTCGCATTTTGAGGCAATAAAGTGTAATAATCCTGCCATCGCATTTCGACCCGCATTTGACCAGTGAGGATCTTGTCCACCAGTGGCTTCTGGCACTAAAATCTTATTCATAGAATCAATATACATATCGCGGGCGGAACCTAATGGCGGCAAGCATTGTGGTGATAGAGGATTCCAGCTTGGATAGAATATACCTTTTTCTGGTTCATCCCCTTTCCCCCAGTTGATGATATACACAGGACCTAAAGTAGAGCGATAGCCTGATGTAGAAACACACAGCTCTGGTTTTGGGTCGTTTACGATAAGACTTACCCCATCTGATGCAAAAATAGTTGGGACCACAACGCCTGCGGTTTTACCAGCGCCAGGAGGGGCGCAAGCCAATACAGATAATGTTTCAGATAATTTCATCAAGTGCCCTTTAAATTTACCTAAGACAGTACAAATACCAGCACCATCCAAACTGACCTGATCTTTCATTGATTTGATGTCATCCAAAGTGGCTAACCGTCCTTCCCCAAAGATGTTGGGCATATTTTTATATGGGTTTTTTAAAAGACCATAAATTGTCATACCAATGAAGGTTAGTAGTGGTAAAAATGGAATCAAAAGTCCTCCCGTCATGGCTGTGCGTGTATCACGAAAACGATGCCACCATTTTGCGTACACATAAAACAGGTAATTAGGGCGAACAATAGCTTTTTTCCAAAACATGAGAGAGGCGGCAAATGTTTCTCGATCCAATCCTTGAGAACACCACATTTCAATTGGTAATGCCAGTAAAGCTATGATGTAACTAACTAGTAAAGCAATCAGAACTGTTTTGATGCCCCATAATGCAAATTTCCGTTGTTCGGCGTACATTTTATCAACCATTAATCTTCTCCCTTAACTAACTTTGTTATTCCTTCAATTTCAGCCGGAGAGGCTGGATTCGTACTTTCAATTGCTAATGCCGTGATTGGTAGATCTTCCGTTCCTCCAATATCTGTGCGTGATACGATAACATCTAATTCTTTCCACGTGCGCAACATTTCTTCTGCATTGATGATGTTTCCTTTTTGTTCAATCATAAATGCATGAATCGTTTTATCAGGGAAATCGGGTGTAATTTTTGTTTGTAATTCGGTCACGCTTTGCCGTAATTCATAAATCGGAGAAACACGGTGATCCACTTCTGAAAACCACAAAGGCGCTTCACCATTAAAGGGTTCTTCTTCCGCTAACCAGTCTCCCGCTTCCTTATCTATTAAGACAGCATAAACACGATCGCTAGCTACGGCTAAGAAGTCTAGTGTTTGCAAGGAAGTTTTGACATTTTCGATCAATTGATAGCCAGCCCCTGTGAATAATTGAGGAATATCTTCCACCACTGGTTCGCGCTGGGGTAATTGAATATCTTCCAATGGAATATTTGAAACATCATCTTTAAATGAATCTGTTTGCCAAGCTGGTTCTGGGGTAGAATAGGGAGGGGGTGTTTGCATTGTCGAAGCAGCTGTTCCTGAAAATGTTGGTGCAGTGCCATAAGTTGTTTCCTGTGTTGGCATATTTAGTATGGCAGAAGATAGTCCCATTGGGCGTGGCCGTGCGCTTGAGGAAGAAGACTTTGGTAAGATGGCGGGGGGTGGGGGTGCCAATGTTGTTTTTTTCTTTTTCTTGTTTGTGTGGTATGCGATTGCTTTGCCTGCAAATAATGCTGCCACTAATGCCACAATCCATTTCCATGTTTTTTTGATGAGTTTGCGCCAACGAATTTTTGTACATAAATACCAAATATATAAAAACAAGGGGATTGCTAACAGCAGCGTAATTAAGAAAATCCAATCGCTTTTAGCATTTAACATCCATCCAGATTCAAATTCGTTGGCAACGTATGCCCAAGAGCGGCGTGAAAACAATTGAAATCGCCAATTGCTGTATAAAAAACCACGAAGCCACCATCCGAAAAATATCGCGGCGACAACGATTCCGATTACAACATTTCTTTGCCATTCCTTCTTTTGCATAAAGACCCTTCTTGCTTTTCTTGAATGTATTATACAAGAAACGAAAGAGATTTACCAGTAAAAAAATGGACTTTTTCTTTTTTTTATTTAGACATGTTGTAAGACAAAATTTGGATTAAAATCTTTTCCAAAATTTTCGTTTGTTTTTTCATATTTATTGAGGACGCATCTGAAATATGTTAGTACAAATAATCGCGTTGCAGAAGAAAGACCCGATTGACCTTTTGCAGAATCGATTTTAGAGCATAATTCATGAATCGTTAAACCTTCGCGTTCACAGATGTCAGCCAAGGAAATCCATGTTTCTCTGTCTAAACGCATACTTGTTCTACGGCCATTCACAATAACATTTTTACAAACTAACATTTGTTTCTCCTTTCTTTTTGGTTAAAAATACATTATACTTATGGGTAGAGAAAAAAGTTTTCGCAACCTAAGAGTGTATTATTTTTTTATTATACAACTTTAAGTATGAAAAGACAAGAAAAAAAGACAGTTTTGCATATATGTGAATTTCCAGGCTGTTCGGAGCCTGCTGAATATCGTGCGCCAAAAGATCGATCTTTGCGAGCACATTATTGGTTTTGTCTTAAACATGTACAAGAATACAATAAAAAATGGGATTTCTTGGCGGGGTTGTCGCCAGAACAAATTGAGGCTCAACTGCAAAATGATGTGACTTGGCAAAGACCTACATGGAAATTGGGTATGGGGGGATCTGCGCGTGTGGTTCGTGGTAAGGTGAGTGATAAGTTTCATTTTTTTGATGAAAGTCAATTAGGGATGAGTGGCCATTATAATCCTCCCCAAAATGAATCTCGTTTTTCGCGTCGTTTGCAAGATGCTTTAGTTTTTATGGAGTTAGAAGAGCCATTGACAATGGACAAAGTGAAAAAGCAGTATAAAAAGTTGGCAAAGCGCTATCATCCGGATGTTACACAAAAGGATGCTAGTTTATTTCAACGTTTAACTGAAAGTTATACGGCTATTGTGGCGTATTTAGAAAAGGGAGAAGAATGAAAAAATATTGGCTCAAAAGATTGTTATTGATTCCCGTCACCTTGTTTGGTATTGTGGCGTTAAACTTTGTTTTGATTCAGATGACCCCTGGTGGTCCAGTGGAACACATGATGATGAAGATGCAAGGTGAAATGGTTGTGAGTGAAACGGGTGGTGGTTCAGATTCTAAGCAACGGGCCTATATTGAACAAATGCGGGAGGAATTAAATCAACAATTTGGCTTTGATAAACCTCTTTGGGTGCGTTTTGGAGAATTACTTAAAAACTATATGATGTTTGATTTTGGTAAAAGTTTTTATCAAGATAAGACAGTTTTGGCTTTGATTAAAGAAAAGATGCCAGTTTCTTTGTCATTAGGTATTTTTTCTACTTTGTTGATTTATTTGATTGCTATTCCATTGGGCGTGCGAAAAGCCGTTAAAGTTGGGTCTTTCTTTGACAAAGGAACGACGTTTCTTTTGACACTTGGCTATGCTGTGCCAGCTTTTTTATTGGCAATTTTGTTAGTGATATTTTTTGCGGGGGGGCATTACTTAAATTGGTTTCCATTGCGTGGATTAGTATCTGAAAATTGGTCTGAATTATCATGGTGGGGGCGCATTTGTGATTATTTATGGCACATTACGTTGCCTGTTTTGTCCATTAGTATTGGAGGTATTGCAGGGCTTTGTTTTTTAACGCGCAATTCTTTTTTGGATGAGTTAGGTAAAGCCTATGTTTTGACGGCGAAGGCAAAAGGATGTAACTCTGCGCGTGTTTTGTGGAGGCACGTTTTCAGAAATGCGATGTTGCTTGTTTTGGCGGGCTTTCCTGCTATGCTGATTGGAATGTTATTCACTGGTTCTATGTTGATTGAAGTCATTTTTTCTTTAGATGGATTGGGCTTGCTTGGTTATGAAGCTTTACAGAATCGGGATTATCCTGTTGTTTTTGGTACATTGTATCTGTTTGGTTTGTTGGGATTGTTGTTGAATGTACTCAGCGATTTTGTGTACACATTAGTTGATCCTCGTATTCATTTTGGAGGGCGTCGCGAATGAGTCCTTTATTTGAACGGCGCAAAAAGATATTTTGCAGAAACAAGCTAGCGCTTGTGTCTTTGTGGTTATTTGTTGCTTTGTTTTTATTGGCACTTTTATCGCCTGTATTAGCCAATGAAAAGCCTCTTTTACTGAAATATCAAAATCACTTATATATGCCATTTGTACAAAATATAACTGATGAAATGTTGGGGGGGAATTTACCCACATATGCTGATTACCAAGATCCTTTTACACAGGCTCAGATTCAAAAAAGTGGGTGGGCGCTATGGGCACCGATTCGTTATGGATCAGATACAGTGGATTATTTGTCCACATCTCCTTTTCCTGTGGCACCAAGTTCAACTCATTGGTTAGGGACAGATGATCAAGGGCGTGATTTGCTTGCCAGATTATTATATAGTTTGCGTTTGTCTTTATGTTTTGGTTTATTATTGACGTTATTTGCTTCTGTTGTTGGTTTTTGTGTGGGGGCTCTTCAAGGGTACTTTGCTGGCAAAACAGATTTAGTCATTGGACGATTTATTGAAATTTGGGGAAGTTTGCCTCAATTGTTTATTTTGATTATTTTGGCAGGTTTTTTGCAACCTACATTTTGGACATTGCTTGTTATTTTGGTATTGTTTAGTTGGCCCAGTTTAACGGGGGTTGTGCGTGCAGAGTTTTTGCGTGTGCGTTCTTTGGATTATGTGCGAGCTGCAAAGGCCTTGGGCGCAAGTGATTTAAATGTGATGGTACGTCATATTTTACCAAATGCATTGATTGCAACAACAACCTATTTGCCATTTATTTTATCGGGGGCAATTGTGGCTTTGTCTGCGTTGGATTTTTTGGGTCTGGGATTGCCCGTTGGAACGCCCAGTTTGGGTGAATTGATTCGTGAGGCAAAAGAAAATTTGAATGCCCCATGGATCGGTTTAAGTGTTTTTATATTGATGACGATTTTGTTGGCTGCTTTGTTGTTGATTGGGGATGGCGTGCGTACTGCGTTGGATCCTTATGCCAAAGAGGAGGAAGAAGATGCTGCTTAATATCAAAAATTTAAATGTCCATTTTAGACATGCTGTTGCTGTCAAAGAGGCGAATTTGGGGATTGAAGCAGGGCAATGTGTGGCTTTGATTGGACCTAGTGGATGTGGCAAAACAACTTTGGCAAGAGCGATTTTACGGTTACAACCTCAAGCAACTATAACGGGACATATTTTTTTTGAAGACACAGACTTGATGACATTGGATGAAAGGCAAATGTGTAAAATTCGTGGAGGAAAGATTGCTATGATTTTTCAAGAGCCCATGACAGCACTTAATCCTTTGCATGTTGTTGGTAAGCAAGTTATGGAAAGTTTAATATTACACGATAATAATCCTGTAAAACAGCATGTTTTAGATTTATTTCATATGGTTGATTTAAAAAATCCCCGTCGTATTTTCAAAAGTTATCCCCATGAGCTGTCTGGGGGTGAAAGACAGCGCGTGTTGATTGCTATGGCGTTGGCGGGCAATCCTCAATTGTTGATTGCAGACGAGCCAACAACGGCTTTGGATGCTGAAACGCAAACGCAGATTTTAATGCTGTTAAAAAGGCTTCAAAAAGAGTTGAATTTGGCAATTTTATTTATTACACATGATTTGGCGATTGTGAAACAAATTGCCAATCAAGTTTATATGATGGATGAGGGAAAAGTTCTGGCGGATCAAAATAGTGCTTTACCTGTATTTTCCTCTTCTGAGCCATGTAATAATGAAAATGTTGTTTTGGATGTTAGACATTTGAATGTATGTTATGGAAATAATCATGTTGTTCATGATTTTAATTGTACACTTCATCAAGGAGAAACGCTTGGATTGATTGGTGAAAGTGGCAGTGGTAAAAGTTCCATTGGATTTGCAATTGCACGTTTAATTGATGCAACAGGTGATGTGATTTTAAATGGGCGGAATTTTTTCAAATTAAAAGGAAAGGCACTAAAACAAGCTCGTCAAGAAATTCAAATGGTCTTTCAGGATCCATTTTCTTCTTTAAATCCTCGTTGGATGGTTAAAGACATTATTATGGAGGGTGCTCGCATTCATCATATTGAAAATGTGGAAGATCGTCTTGCTCAAATTTTGCAACAAGTTCATTTGAATTCAGATATTGTACATCGTTATCCGCATGAACTGTCTGGAGGACAGCGTGTTCGTGTTGCTTTGGTGCGAGCGTTGATATTAAAACCTTGTGTTTTAATTTTAGATGAAATTACAACACAATTGGATGTTCAAACTCAAATCCATATTTTAAAATTATTACAAGAGTTACAAAAAACGGAACATCTCAGTTATCTTTTTATTACACATGATAATCGTTCTTTGAAAGCTTTGGCGCATCGTGTCATTTCGATTTCGCAAGGCGTTTCTTCTGTTCCTCTTGAAAACTTTTGATATCTGTTTCCAGACCATATAGAATCGCTTTTTTGTCTGTTCCTGAATAAATTTTGACACTATTTCCTTGGCGTAAAGCTATGGTCGGCCATCCATGAACGCCATACAAGCGGCTGATGGTATCTCGTTGTTGTTCAATGGCTTCTTGTAACTTTTTGTTCTCTAAGCACTCTTTATAAGTATTTTGTGTCATTCCCAATACAGCCGCATATTGTTGCAAGAGTGACTCAGGATTTTTGGATGACACCCATTTGACTTGATTTTCAAATAACCAGCTCATCATTTTTTTTGATTTTTCATCAGGTAAGCAACGCATCAGCATAACAGCTTTCATTGCATTTGTGTCATATGGCATATCCACAATAATAATTTGTGCTTTTTTAGGTGTTACATAGCGTTTGATAAGTTCTGGAAAAATAGATTTATGAAAGTCGCGACAATGTGGGCAGGTGGGGGAACTGAACAAATACATAGTGGAGGTGGAAACATCACCAAATTCACGTAAATCTGTTATTTCACGAGCCTGCAAATTTCCAGTTAACAAAAGACCTATCATGAATAATAAAATACGCATTTTATCTCCTATTGTTTAAAAAATAAAGAACTAGACGGAATAGATTGATGAAGTCCAGATACAATGCCAAAGCTCCTTGGATTGCTTTTGCCTGTACCACTTCTGATGAGTCAGAGGGTTGGTATGCTGCCTTTAGGCGATTTGTATCATAGATGGTTAGTCCCATAAACACAATCACAGATAAGACATTCAATATGAAATTAAATTGACTAGATTTTATGAAAATATTCACGATGCCTGCCAAAATAATGCCAATGAGACCAATGATTAAAAATCGTCCTAGACTATTTAAATCACGGGTTGTTTTTGTGCCAAAGAGGGCCAAAGCAAAAAACATTCCCGCAGTGATAACAAAAGCTTGAAACATTGCTGCACCAGAATAAATAAACAACAAATTTCCTAAGCTGATTCCCATCAAGGCAGAAAACAGCCAGAACCAAAGTTTTGCTTGTTGAATGTTTAATTTAGAAGTTGCGTTACCTATAA
>DFKH01000083.1 GCA_002373815.1 Alphaproteobacteria bacterium UBA3650 | reverse complement strand
TTGAAGTCAGCTTTGATATTGACGCCAACGGTATCGTGAATGTGTCGGCCAAAGATAAAGCAACAGGTAAAGAACAATCTATCCGTATTCAATCTTCGGGCGGTTTGTCAGACGCCGATATTGAAAAGATGGTGAAAGACGCTGAAGCTCATGCTGAAGAGGACAAAAAGTTCAAAGAGGCGGCTGATGCGAAGAACCATGCGGATGCTTTGATTGCTAGTACAGAAAAAATGCTGAAAGAAAATGGTGATAAGATTCAGCAGGCCGATAAAGATGCCATTGAAGCTTGCGTGAAGGAATTAAAAGAAGCCTCTGAAGCTAATGATACCGCACGTATCAAGGAAAAGACAGAAGCCCTTCAAAACGCCAGCATGAAGATGGGTGAAGCCATGTATAAAGCAGCTCAAGCAGCCCAAGGTGGTGCCGATGCGGCGGCCAGAGCAGGTGCTGAAGCCGGTACGGAACAACCAAAATCTGATGAAGAAGTGGTTGATGCCGACTATGAAGAAGTGAAGAAATAAGTAAATCGGGGTGGTTGAAAGCCACCCCTTTTTATGCTTTAATACGCATAAGGAATTATGTAGATGGCGGATTATTACGAAACATTAGGTGTTGAAAAAACAGCCACGTTTGAAGAAATCAAGCGGGCTTTTCGCGTTAAAGCAATGGACTGCCACCCTGATCATCATGCGGGCGACCCAGAAGCCGAAAAGAAGTTCAAAGAATTGGCCGAAGCCTATGAAGTTTTGAAAGACGAAGAAAAGCGCGCCACCTATGATCGTGTGGGACATGAAGCCTTTAAAGCAGGTATGGGCGGTGCTGGTGGTTTTCAAGGTGGCTTTGGTGGCTTTGATTTTTCGGGTATGGGGTTTGAAGATTTATTCACTGAAATGTTCGGTGGAATGCGGGGACGCCCTCGCTCTGGTAGAACACAAGGTTCCGATGTTCGTTATGATTTAGATATTTCATTAGAAGAAGCATATCATGGCTTAAAAAAGAAAATCAATGTGAACACTTATGTGGTTTGTGATTCTTGTAAAGGAGCTGGTGGAGAAGGGTTGGATACTTGTGGCACCTGCGGTGGTATGGGTGTTGTGCGCCAACGTCAAGGCTTTTTCGTAATGGAAACAACATGCCCAGTTTGTCATGGAACAGGAAAGACAATCAAAAAGCCATGCAAGGATTGTTCTGGCACAGGGCGGGTACGTAAAAAACGTGATCTGGAAATCACAATTCCTGCTGGTGTGGATACAGGTGTGCGTATGCGTTTATCTGGCGAAGGTGATGTAGCGCCCAATGGCGGTACAGCTGGGGATATGTATGTCTTTATCAATGTAAGGCCTCATAAGCTATTTGACCGTCAAGGCGACGATTTGTTTGTAACAGTGCCTGTGCCAATGGTGACAGCGGCGTTAGGGGGCGATGTGTTTGTGCCGACATTAGATGGCAAGGGCGAAAATTATACCTTAAAAGCAGGTTTGCAATCTGGTACACAAGTAAAAATTAAAGGCAAGGGGATGCCTGTTCTAAAATCCGACAGATTTGGCGATTTGTATATCACTTTCCGCGTGGAAACTCCAACAAATTTGACAAGTGAACAAAAGGATTTGTTGAAAAAATTTGATGGAATGAGCAAGAAGAATTCATCTCTGTGCGAAGATTTTAAAAATCTAGTGAGTAAAATTTTTGAATAAAACTTGACAAAATTGAAAAATAATGATAGGATGAAGACATTATTTTAGCAAAGGATTGTCAATGATTCAACTAAAGCATAGCCTGCAAAAAATTGATGAACAAAAGAAACAGTATCGAATTTTGTTAAATCGCAGTCGCTATCGTCAGCAAATAGAAAATCATGTTTGGACAATGGCGGCAGACTTGACTAGCCGATTTGATTTGGCTCCAGATGAGTCTGCTTCACTTGTGCAAAAACAAAATAAGGAAGGTCTTTTGACGGCTTTTGATAGCGTTCGTCGTGCACCTAAAAACATATTAAGCGTGCCATTTGTTATGGATACGCATGCGCAAGCTCTGTCGGTTGTCAGCCCGGAACATACAGGTCATTTTAGAAATATAAGAGCGCGTTGGTTAAATTCGACAATGATCTTGGCAAATTCAGCAAAAGTGCCAGATTTGATGTATCAATTGGTCGATGGAATAAATGCAAAACGGGTGCCAGCGTTTTATTGGGATGAATGTCCTGACAAACAATTTCAATCTTGTTCACGTCACCCAGTGATACAGGCAATTGAAACGAATTATAATTTAGTTGCCATTCATCCATTTACGGATGGAAATAAACGTATTGCACGCCTCATAACAGCTTGGGTGTTGGCAAAATATGGACATATTCCATTGGCTGTGTATGATCGAGAAAATTATATTTCAGGCATAGAAAATTATTTTAATACAAGGCATCCACACACCTTTTATAAAATGATGTTAGATCAAATGCGTCTGACATATGAGAAAGCAATTAGGGAAGCAAAAATTATTGATAGCATTCGCGTTTATCAACCACGGACGCTCAAAAAAGGTAAAGTGCCTTTTAACGTAAAACAATTTTTGCAGAAACAGGATCAAAAACAATAGAGAGATTCCCCGCTTGAAGGGCAACAGCAGAATCCCCGAAAACCTTTTTGCGCCACCCATATAAAAAAGGTGCATCACCTGTTTGAATAAAGGTGTTGATGTCAGGTTGTGTCGCAACCAATTTGGGTGCAACATGGTAATTTTCAGCACAAATATCCAACACTAATTTCAATACTTCAGATAGATTGTGTTGTTTGACTGTGAGAGGTTTTTGCTGGACGGGGTGTTCAAATGTATCTGGATCATCCTTAATCGCTTGTTCAATAACTTGTAATAATTCATGGCCTAAATCACTTTTCCCATAGCCATCAGAAAAAGATCTTAACGCGTCTATTTGCTCCCCAGAGGTTGGCAGAGCGATGGCTAACTCAATCAAGGCTTCATCTTTCATAATGTATTTTTTAGGACGATCTTTTTGCTGAGCCACTTTTTCACGCCATGCATAAAGGCGGGCAAAAACATGAAGATTTAATGCTTTTTTAAACGGAACCTTTACCTTTTTCCACAATTCGTCTAGATTAGGCTCATAAATTTTTGGATTGACCAATTCTGCCATCTCTTCTGTCAACCAATCCAATCGATTTTGCGCGCAAATTTGTTCCATCATTTTTGTATAGACAGTTCTTAATTCTGTCACATCATGTAAGGCATATTGAACTTGTTCATCACTAAGTGGACGCTTGGACCAATCGGTCACGCGCATTGTTTTGTCCAATGAAACACCAACGAAATCATTGACAAGTTGTTGATAACTCACATTATCACCATAGCCACAAACCATAGCACCGACCTGTGTGTCAAAAACGGGAATGGGAATTTGATGAGATAAATGGTAAAAGATTTCAATATCTTGTCGACAAGCATGAAAAACTTTAATCACTTTTTTGTTTTGAAATAATTCAAATAAAGGGGTTAAATCTAATTTTTTAGATAAAGGATCAACACAAACGGCTTCATTTGGGCAAGCCAATTGAATCAAACAAACTTGTGGATAATACGTCTTTTCACGAATGAATTCAGTATCCACCGTGACAAAAGGATACTTTGCAAAACGTGTACAGACTTTTGTTAGTTGTTTGGTTGTTGTAATCATCATAGCTTAAATGATACGCGTTTTTCACTTGATTTGCAAGAAATCTTTGTCTATCATGAAAATATGCAAAAATTATGGGATGAAAAATCACTTTTTTTATATGATATTCTAGATGGAAAAGTGCGTTTGGTCGGCGGATGTGTGCGCGATTATTTAATGCATAAACATTTTCAAGATCGAGATATGGCAACCACTTTAACACCTGATGAAGTAATAGAGCAATTGAAAAAAAATAACATTGCCTATCTGGAAATTGGACGAGTATTTGGAACAATTGTGGCCAAAGTGAATGGGACTCCATTTGAAATTACAACTTTAAGAAAAGATGTTCAAACGGATGGACGACATGCCGTCGTCAAATTCACAAAAGTATGGAAAACTGATGCACTCCGACGTGATTTTACAATCAATGCGCTTTATGCAGATGTGAATGGCACAATCTATGATTATGTAAATGGATTAAAAGATTTACAAGCGCATAATGTACGCTTTGTGGGAAATGCAAGCAAACGGATGCAAGAAGATTATCTAAGATTGCTCAGATATTTTCGTTTTTGGGCAAAAATGGGGACAAAAAAAATGGATAAACAAGTGGAACAAGCCCTGCCGAAAATTATACCATACCTATCCACCCTATCAATGGACAGACGTCGAGATGAAATGTTTAAAATAATAACAGGCCCTCGAGCGAACACAACATTGAAAATGATGAAAAAATATGGCGTATTGACAAATGATTTGCTGCAGATTCCTTTTTCAAAAAAGCAACAAAAAATCTTAAATGAAAAGGGATTAGAAAAAATGCTTGAAACTTTTGGATTTTCGGGGTATAAAAAAGAAAAAGGAGATTGCACGCATGAAAAATCATAACGAATCTGGACGAACTATGTTGGAAATGTTAGGCGTTCTGGCCATTATGGGGGTTATCATGTATGGTGCTATTGCGGGGATTGGCTTTGGTGTGAATATGTATAAAATCAATGCAACCTTTAATGATGCAGAAGAATTATCTCAAGGAATCATTGATTTATATTCATGGAGTGCAGGGTATCCAAAAGCCGAAACCATTGCAGACGCTGTTTTAAACAATGATATTTTATCTGGGGCTCAACCTATGGATAGTGATGGTGTGCTGGGGCCATTTGGAGCCATAAAAATTATTTCACCAGACAAGGGTATCGCTAAGGCAGATCGATTTGGAATCATGATGACAGAGTTGCCAGATATAGCCTGTTCAAGATTGGTGATTATGTCTTATGCCAATATGGTCGCAATTGAAGATGGTAAAAGTGCTGCAGACGCAGCCTATGACTACGGATCCGACTATTCTGCTTGTGAAACAGATTGTAGCGATCAGAACAATGGAAGGGTTTGTTTAATGTTACGTTAATCCAATATTTTTTTGATAAATTCCTTGTTTTGTTCTTTGTATTGAGAATGTTCAAGGAGCATTTTGAGTTGACATTGTTCATATAAAGCTAAATTACCTGTATCCAGCATTTGATCTTCATCCGCCTTTAAAAACATTTCCACCTTAAACCCTTGGGCTTCTCCGCCTTGATCCAAAAAGCTATTGACGGAATCTTGATAAATCCATTCTTTATGTTCTTCACGCGCTTTTTGAACTTTTTCGGGTCCCTGTTCCGCCAAAAATTGAATAATCTCGTTCGGGATAACATTGGGGGACATGCCTGCAATATGAGATGTTGGATTTTTGGGTTTCTCTATAATGCGATTATTGACTAATATAGCATTGTTACTAACATCTTCTCGCCATAGACCTGTGATCAAAATTGTTTTTGGGTTCTTTAAAAAAGTATCCACAAGGCGTTTGAAATGGGATTGCTTCTGATTTTTGGATATAATGATATCGTCAGGGAAAATTAAAACAACGTGACGCTTTTGAATGGCTTCTCGGGCAACATATAAAACATGTCCAGTACCTAAAGGTTCATCTTGAATCACAAACTTTAAATCAATATCCTCTGGTAAAAAAGTGCTTTTTAAAATATCAGCAATGTCATTTTTGCCTTTGGTACGCAATTTTTGCTCTGTCTGAGTATCCGTTGCTAAAGCATGCTTAAAATCATCAATGACTTTTTGATTAGAACAAACAAAAGTAATGTGGCGCCCCCCAGCCCGAACAATATCTTGTAAGGTATAATCAATGATGCGCACATCTCCCATGGGTAATAACGATTTATGAGCAATGGCTTTTGAATGAGGAAAGTTGCGGGTACATTCTCCTGCGGCGCAAATAACAAATTCAATATTATCATACATGTTAGACTCCTTTTGTTAGTTGAATAAAACTGTATTGTCGAGCTGGATTTTGTGGATCTCGGCGAAAGCTGTTGTAGGATAAATTTGTAAATGTATCCACATTTATTATTTCAATTTGTTTAAGACCAATTCGATTCAATCGATGAGAAATATATCCTGTAAAATCAAAATGTATGCCATCATCTGTCGTTTTAAAAAAAAGATGTTCTGTTTTGGGAAAAAGGGCCTGCATTTGAGGTTGAACTTGAAAACTTTTTTGCGTCAGATGAGGCCCCACTGCAGCACAAATATTTTGCAAAGAAGCGCCCATTCTCAGCATTGTCAAAATGGTTGTTTCCAAAACACCTTGAAAAGCGCCTTTCCATCCAGCATGTGCTGCCGCAATGATTTTAGCATGAGGATCTACAAATAAAACAGGGGCGCAATCGGCCGTTTTAACGGTAAGTCTTAAATAGGGAACTGCGGTTGCCAAAGCATCACATTCTGGTAAATCGGAAGGATCGCTTGTCAAAACAAGTACATCTGTGCCATGTTGTTGTGACATTAAAATAGGGTGTTCAAGCGACAAACTTTCTTCAGCATTACAAAATCCAGCTTGAATAAAAGGAATATCTTGAAAAACAGAGATCATTCGTGTATTTCCTCCAAATGTTTTTGAAGTTTTGCTAAACGCCTTTTTTCGCGAATCAGATGATAATCTTTTAAAAACTGTAATGTTAAATGAGATCCCAACCAATAACCAATAACCATCCATGGGATACAGCCAATAATCATAGCAAATCCCCAATCTTGTAAAATAAGTTTAAAAAATAAGACCCACTCATCAACAAAAGATAAATCAGACATAAATGTTTGATGAATAATATTTTTGAGATGACTATATCCACTGATGGAATCCCAATTACCCATCATCATTTGACCTGTGACGTAAAAAACATAATAGACGGGTACCATTGTAAAAACATTCGTGAGCCAAGTAAATGCCAAACCTAAAGGCAATGAAAAAGATTTTTTAAGGACTTTTTTGTAAAAAATCCATGTCATGGATACCAACCACATCTGAATGCCAACTAATGGCGTCATAGCCCACATGGTACCAATAGCAACACCTCTTGCAGTATGTTCCGGTGGATGTGGAGAACGGATAATAGGAACAACAAGGCGTTTTTTAAATAAACGGCCAATATTTTGAAACCAAGTATGTCTTTGTGCCATTTATATCTCCTGATGGAAAATAAGATTCTTCTTTGAAAATAAAATAAAAAAGAGTCCCAACAAAATCATAGGGATACATAAAATCTGTCCCATGCTAAAACTGTGCCAAATAAGGCCTAAGTGAGCATCTGGTTCACGTGTGTATTCCAAGAAAAAACGTCCCACGCCATAAAGAATAAAGAATAATCCCGTTGTGGTTCCACGTCGATTACGAATAGCTGGAACAAACCACCATAACGTATTTAAAATTAAAAAAATTAAAATGCCTTCAACACCTGCTTCGTACAATTGACTCGGGTGACGAGGTTCTGGTCCACCATCTGGGAAAATCATAGCCCAAGGAATAGAGTGGGTAATACGTCCGAATAATTCCCCGTTAATGAAATTTGCTAAACGCCCTAAAAATAAGCCAATAGGGGCTACACAAACTAAAATATCCCCCATGGTGAGCAATGAAATTTGTCGTTTCCATGAAAATAAAAGAGCCGCAATCATAACGCCTAATAAGCCGCCATGAAAGGACATACCTCCTTGCCAGACTTGAAAAATTTGAAGCGGGAATTCGGAGTAATATCTCAAGTTATAAAACAAACAATACCCTAAACGTCCGCCCAGAATAATACCAATCGTGCCCCAAATTAAAAAATCATCAATTTTTAAAACAGTAAATGTACTGCTAGATTTCTTTGACATCAATCGCGCTAGCCACCACGCACCTAAGATTCCAAAGATATAAGCCAATGAATACCAACGAACTGCAAACCATCCCCATTGAAACAAAACGGGATTGATTTCTGGAAAAGGAATACCTGAATACATAACGCCTCCTATAAGGAGAAATTAGCAAAAAAACGCCTAAAAGTCAAGGTAGTTTTTGAAGGAAAATGGCCAGACTTTGAAGGTAGAATATTGACATTTGCTTGATACATAAATTATAATGGATAAAAAAGGGATGGTGTTATGTTTAAAAAAATTATTTTATTTTGTTCATTATTTTTGTCATTGGGGATTGAAGCAAAAGAGCTTCGTTTTTCGCCAGAAGATCAAGATTTATATTTGGCCACAAAATTTTTAAAGACAGCTTTTGAAAACAAAAAAGATAATTTTGTGGTGTCGCCACTATCCGTTTATGCTGCCGCAGCTTTGTTGACCAATGGGGCTGAGGGAGAGAGTTTAAAGGAACTGGGTAATATTATTTTACGTTTAAATGTTCCCTATGTGAATCAGGCATCGCAACCCTTTATAAGTCGAAGAAAACAATCTGTGAATCAGGCGTTGCAATCCTATATAAGTCAAAAAAAACAATTTGAAATCAATAATTCCATCTGGGGTAATGACTTTAAACCAGAATATCAAGAGAAAATGAAAAATGAGTTGTTTTCTGAGGTAAAGCCTCTGCCTCACAATACCTCGGTTATCAATGAATGGATTCAGGAAAAGACAAAAGGACGTATTTCGCATTTATTAAACGAGGAAAATTTGGAACAAGGAGGTCGTCTTTTTTTGGTGAATACGGTGTATTTTAAGGATGAGTGGGAAACGTTTTTTGATGAAAATGGTACGCTGATCGATGATTTTCATTCGCTGGATGGACAGTTGGACAAAGTGGATATGATGCGTTATGAAGGGCAGATAGTGGATTATTATCAAGATGAGCAAATGCAGTCTGTACGACTTCCTTATAAAAACGGGGACGCTATGTACATTTTCTTGCCAAAAGAAGGTGTAGATTTTAATAAGTTCATTCAAGATTTACAAGCAGGAGATTTGTATCTAAAGTATCATAAAGCGCCTGTGATGTTGCGATTACCTAAATTCAATTTGGATTATAAGATTACAAATATGCCAGAATTCTTTAAAAAATGGGGTATTGAGAAGGTTTTTGATCCAGCGACAGCTGAATTGGGTGGTTTGAGTGATAAGCCTTACTATGTGGATAAAATTATTCATCAGGCGAACATTGGTGTGAATGAAAAAGGAACAGAGGCTAGTGCCGCAACAGTGATTGATATGTTGACGGCTGCGTTTTTTGAGTCCAGATTAGAGCGTCAAGATTGGTCCATCCCCTTTATTGCCGATCGGCCGTTTGTGTTTATGATCAACAATGGGGATTTCATTGGTGTTTATACCAAGGGCTCGTCAGAATTGTATGCTAAAAGGTTGGCCGAGGAGGAACAAGCGCGTCAAAAAGCTGAAGAAGCACGATCAAGGGGCGATATAATAGAATATGTAGTTGTTGTAGGTGAGTCCTCAGATAACTTCTGACTTGACAAATAAAAAGTTTGTGCTATAATATATCACGTGGTCGGTCGATCACATTCTTTTACATTTTTTCCAAAGGACAAATATGCAATTACAAGATTTGAAACAAAAATCTCCAGCAGAGCTGTTGCGCTATGCAGAAGAATTGAACGTTGAAAATGCGGCCAGTTTGCGCACGCAAGATTTAATGTATGCTATTTTGAAAAAGCTGACAGAAACGGAAAACAATACACTGTATGGTGAAGGCGTGTTGGAAGTTATGCAAGATGGTTTTGGATTTTTGCGTTCTCCAGAAGCGAATTATTTGGCGGGACCAGATGATATTTATGTGGCACCTGCTCATATCAAACGTTGGGGATTACGCACAGGCGATACAATTTCGGGTGAAATTATACCTCCTAAAAATAATGAACGCTATTTTGCTTTGGAAAAAATCAATACTGTCAATTTCGTGAAGCCGGAAGAATTGAAATATCGAATCAATTTTGATGACTTGACACCACTTTACCCAGAACAAAATATCAAAATGGAGCATGAACCAACAGGCAAGGAAGATGATAAAGATTTAACCGCCCGTATTATAGACCTTATTTGCCCCCAAGGTTTTGGACAACGTTCTTTGGTGGTGGCACCGCCTAGAACAGGTAAAACGGTTATGTTGCAAAATATTGCGCATGCAATTTCTGCCAATTATCCAAATGCGCACTTGATTGTGCTATTGATTGATGAACGGCCTGAGGAAGTGACAGACATGATTCGTTCTGTTAAAGGGGAAGTGATTTCTTCCACTTTTGATGAGCCTGCTTCGCGTCACGTCCAAGTGGCCGAAATGGTGATTGAAAAAGCGAAACGTTTGGTGGAACACAAAAAAGATGTCATTATTTTGTTGGATTCTATTACCCGTTTGGCACGAGCTTATAACACCGTTGTGCCATCTAGCGGTAAAGTTTTAACAGGTGGTGTAGATGCCAACGCTTTGCAACGTCCTAAACGTTTCTTTGGGGCTGCTCGCAACATTGAAGAAGGGGGGTCTTTAACAATCTTTGGAACAGCCTTGATTGATACAGGTTCCCGCATGGACGAAGTTATTTTTGAAGAATTTAAAGGAACAGGGAATAGTGAAATTATCTTGGACCGTAAAGTTTCTGATAAACGTATTTTTCCAGCCATTGATATTACGAAATCTGGAACGCGTAAGGAAGAATTGTTGGTGGGCAAGGATAGATTGCCAAAAATGTGGATGTTGCGGCGTGTTTTGATGCCAATGGGTGTGACAGATGCAATGGAATTTTTGATTGAAAAATTAAAAGCAACAAAAACAAATGATGATTTTTTTGATAAGATGAATCAATGAGGTAGAAAATGGAAACAGTATTATTAATAGACGGAGAAGTACTTAAAAATCAAATTTTAGAAGCCAAAGAACCATACACACCACAAACAATTTGTCAATTTGTGTATAAGGCTGTGTCTGAAATTAAAAAAAGTGATCCTGAATTGAAGGTGAAAGTAAACTACTATGGCGCCCGTCCTTTATACGATGCCGTTTTTCCCATTAGTAAGAGAAAATTTAATGAAGAAGATATGAAACCAACACTACATAAAGCAAAAATACCAAATGCAGTGGAATTTAATACATTTTGGGGGCGGAGTCAAAAAATGGATTATGGGGCCTGGATTATGAAGCCTGAAAGTTTTGAAAAAGACCCTAAAACATTGACAGATGATGATTTTGTGTTGCAAGTCCCCAAAAAAGGAGTTACAAGTAAGCTGGTGGATGCAATGGCGGAAACAGCTATTCGTCACAAGGTAGAGAAAGTTTTTGTATTGGGAAATCCTCAAGATCTGAGATATGCAGCTGATGTGACAAATGCTTTTGGTTTGGATGTTGATTGGATTCGCTTTTACGGCAAAAGACCAGAATTAGATGCCTCTTTAACTTCTCAAGAACCAGTGATGTCTTCCATATCGAATATAAAGGAAGATCAAGAGAAATTAGGTATTTATTTAGAAGAATATATGCCCAAATTATTAAAAGATTTGCGTAAAAAAAATCCTATAAAAAGAAATATTTTGATGTTGGATATGGGATGTATTGCGGCATATCTCCACAATAATAAATTAGAAATCAACGGAAAAAATATTTCTCAGTTAATTGATCAAATTTCTAAACGATTAGGTGTGGGAAATTTGGAAAAGATTTGTTACGCAACAAAAAAATTGCACAGCAAAATTAGAAATCCTAAAAAATCGCTCAAAGATAACATAAGAGCGGATGTACCAGACAAAATTGACGGGGCGATTGTAAGTCAAGGTATTATCCAGCAAAGGGAACCTTATTATTCCATTTTGAAAGAAACTAAATGGATGACACCCCATAATAAAAGAACAGCCAGTGATTTTGAAGCGAATATTCAACAGTATGATGTGGATGACAGAATTGTGTATGATATGACATTGGCTCGCTTTGATTCCTCAATTGATACAATTTATTTGTTAACCAAAGACACCGATTTTATGGCTTCTCTGCAAAAGGCTAAAGAAGCAGGATTATCCGTGTGTATTGTCAATATTCATGATACCCCATTACCAAAACAATTGGCAGACCATGCATTAGGCGTATATTCTCCGTTCATTGAAACGTCAAATTTTGAATCACACAAATACAATATCCAAACTAAATCTAGAAAAAAGAAACAACAAGCACCTCAACCTCATGAGGCAAAGAAAAGTTATTTAACATATGAAATGCCTGATTTGACTGAGGAAGAACAAGAAATCGTCCATTGGCATAAAAAACCAACAAAGGAAGAAAGACTTGCTAATCAACGTCACCGTAAGCAGATCAAAAGAACGCTTCGAAACAATTCTGTTGAATATTAAAAATCAACGATTGAGTCTGTTTGCCAGCAAAACCAATTCTGCATCAATGTCAGATGGCAAGCGATTACCCTTTAAGAATTGTTCAAAATATTCGCCTTGCGCATTGACATCTTGAAGAGCTAATTTTTTGTCAACAGACATCAGCTCGTCGAATTGTTTCTCGGTCATTTGAAGACCTCGCCATGTCATATCTTTATAGTTTGGCATCCAACCAAGAGCTGTTTCTTTTGCGCCAACTTTGTTATAGGTACGTCGAATAATCCATTCAATCACGCGCATATTGTCACCAAACCCTGGCCACATAAACTTGCCCTTTTTATCTTTACGGAACCAATTGACGCGGAAGAACAATGGGTGTTGTTTCACTTTACCAAACATATCCATCCAATGTTTCCAATAATCACCCATATTGTAGCCACAGAACGGAAGCATAGCAAATGGATCGCGGCGAATTTCGCCCATTTTACCTTCAGCAGCAGCGGTTTTTTCAGACCCCATTGTAGCGGCTAAATACACACCGTGTTGCCAGTTAAAGGCTTGGTACACAAGTGGGGTATTGGTGGCTAAACGTCCACCAAACACAAAGGCGCTAATCGGTACACCCGCGGGATTTTCCCAATCTTTATCAATGCAAGGACATTGTTTCGCCGGCGCAGTAAAACGTGAATTTGGGTGAGCGGCCGGCGTTTTGGATTTTGGTGTCCAATCATTTCCTTGCCAGTCAATCAAGTGTTTAGGTGGTACTTTCGTCAGTCCTTCCCACCACACATCGCCATCATCTGTTAAAGCGACATTTGTGAAAATTGTATTAGCTTTGCAAGATTCAATGGCATTCTTGTTAGTTTCTGGATTTGTGCCTGGTGCAACCCCAAAGAAACCTGCTTCAGGATTGATAGCACGTAAGACGCCATTTTTATCCGGTTTAATCCACGCAATATCGTCACCAACGGTTGTGACTTTCCAATCGGGCATAGACTTGGGTGGAATTAACATAGCCATATTTGTTTTACCGCAAGCAGATGGAAATGCAGCTGCCACATAGGCCTTCATCTTTTCTTTCTTGTTTTCAAAGCCTGCAATTAGCATATGTTCAGAGAACCACCCTTCGTCACGTGCCATCGTGGAGGCAATACGCAAAGCCAAACATTTCTTGCCCAACAATGCGTTGCCACCATAGCCGGAACCAAACGAAATAATTTCACGTGTTTCTGGAAAGTGTGTGATATAGGTGTTGTCAGGGTTGCATGGCCATGCGACATCTTTTTGTCCTTTTTTAAGTGGTGCGCCTACCGAGTGGAAACAACGCACAAAATCTTGATTGCCAAGTACAGGCCATACCTTTGCCCCCATACGAGTCATAATGCGCATATTAGCAACGACATAAGCACTGTCTGTAATTTCAATGCCAATCTTTGCAATAGGACTGCCAAGTGGCCCCATGGAGAAAGGAATCACATACATTGTGCGTCCCTTCATACAGCCTTTCATCAGTTTTTTCAAAGTGGCTTTCATCTTTTTGGGGTCTGCCCAATGATTGGTCGGACCAGCATCAATTTCCTTTTTACAACAAATAAAAGTTCTAGCCTCTACACGGGCCACATCTTTTGGATTAGAGCGTGCCAAGAATGAATTCGGGCGCTTCTTCGGATTCAATTTGATGAATGTGCCTTTTTTCACAAGGTCGTTGCACAAACGAGTATTTTCTTGTGCCGAACCATCGCACCAGTACACGCTATCTGGTTGGCATAAAGCGGTCATTTCTTTGACCCAATCTAATACTTTTTTATTTCTTGTCGGTAATTTTGTCATAAAATTTTCCCCCTTCTACCGTTGAATATAAAAGATAAAAAAAGGAAAAGCAAGTCTTTTTTTGTGCGTAAGAGTTAAATCTTGCCCTTTGAACGTTTTTGCTTGAATTGCACAATCTTTTTGCGTTGCGACACCAAAAAAGAGAGTGTTAACAAACCAAAAATCCAGGTATTTCGTGTAAACCAATTTGGATTCATAATGCGTGCTATTTGAGATTGTCGCCAGCTAAAACGATGCCCGTGTATATGACGACGCCAAAAATTGGATGATTTAAAAAAGCCTGGAACACATTCTTCGCGAACTGTTTTCCAATCATGTTCGCAGTAAGCTTTCCTAAAATCATTTGATTTTTTAAGACTTCCTCCTCTGAAAGCGATATCTGTAGCAACTTTCGGAGCTTCAATTGGGATAGGATGATCTGGTGTGCCAAAAAACAGTTCGGGCCCACGTTCTTGTCTGCCAATTCCCATGTCAGTTGCGGCTGTCCGTATAACGCCGCTTAAAATAAGATCAAGATATTGGTCCAGTTTGGCTCTGTCTTGTGGGTGGACATTTAAATGATAAAGAGATTTAAAATTGTTGGCATTATCAAGCTTTTTTTTGTCGTTTTCCATGACATACTTTGTAAGTGTATTTAAATTGTCGCGTGTGAGTATTATGTAACGATCTTTTGATCGCAATTCGGGATTATTGGGATATAAAATATTTTGTATCTTTGAAGAATTTTGAAAGCGAATGTACTTCAAAAGAAAATGATATACAGATAAATTGATACCAGAAGAGAGAGTTGGAGCGCCAGTTTTGTCCCAATAAATAAAGTATACATTACCTTCATGTTTTTTAATCGGTTTCAACATGGCTTGATGCAATTTGTAACTAAATCCACACTCAAAAGAACGTTGCGCAAAGTCTTGAGTATTTGTAGGACTTTTAAGCAAAAGTTTTTTGGCAGCCAAAATTTCTGGAGCAAACAACATTTTTTCAATTTCATTATTGGCTAGATATTGTAAATCTGATGAAGGCATACAAAGAGCCATGTCTAAAAAATTTGTATAACAAGATTCTGGAACATTGGGGGCAAAACAAACACCTTTGGGTGATGTGGTAAAGGTTTTAAAGGCAGAAGCACAAAGGTTTAATTGTTGAGGCTCTATACCCTTTGCTGTTGGAATATTTTGAAAAACACGTAAAATGTGATTGTGCGTATTTTGTTCAGCAGCTACCTCAGAAGCTTGAAAAGTGTCATAGATTGCCTCTTGCGAAATTGCAGGAAAGTGAAGTTGTTGACCGCTTGTTTCTGCAAGCCAAGTGATACGTGCTTTGTCTCTGGCTTCTTGCGTTGCTTGTGTATTTTCAGTATCGGAACAAGATTTCATGCCTCCTGCGGACAAAAGAGTCAGCGCAGCAGCAACACCAGCTACACGCTTGATGCCTTTTGTGCGACGCGGCTTTTGAGAGCGAGGGAAAAGGGCATTCTCAAGATGAATGTAATCATCCGAGGACTTGACTTTGGGTTCTTCCAATCCTGAAGGGGCAAGCTTTATAAAATCACCATTTTGAAGATGTTTGTTTCGGGGCATGAGTCCTCCTTTGAAAAATACATAAATCAGTATAACACGAAGGCCATTATTTGTCAAGAAATAGGAAAAACAGGTACCTTTTTGTTTCATAAAATCATTGACATTGCGCAAAAATTTTCCTAAAATCTGTCAATAGGGGGAGGAATGATGAATCAAGCATTATTTATTACATTAGCAGGCATGGGGGGAGTTTTTGCCTTTTTGATTCTGCTTATTGGTGCCATGAAACTATTGGCATTGTTTGCTCAAGAAAGAAATAATTTAGATAAAGTTGCCCTAGCAATTGCTTATGCAAGGAGAGGAAAATGAAAACAAAAAAAATCAATGTGATGTGTACAGCTTTTCGAGATGGATTTCAATCTGTGTTTGGGATGCGCGTGCAAAGTAAGGATTATTTGCCAGTGGTATCTGAGGCAGTTAAAGCAGGACTCACTTATTTAGAATCAGGCGGTGGCGCGGCTTTTCAATCAGCTTTTTTCTATTTAAACGAAAATGCCTTTGATGTGATGGATGCTTTCCGAAAAGCGGCAGGTCCTAAGGCAAATTTGCAAACATTGGCGCGCGGTGTCAATGTGGTGGCGTTGGATTCCATGAGTTCTGATTTGATTAAATTGCATGCTGATTTATTTAAAA
The DNA here is from genome assembly GCA_002373815.1 of Alphaproteobacteria bacterium UBA3650. GTDB lineage: Bacteria > Pseudomonadota > Alphaproteobacteria > CAAHEQ01 > UBA3637 > UBA3637. The sequence goes on along the minus strand of DFKH01000083.1, from coordinate 53,586 downwards.
AGCATGGCGTCACAACGGTGCGTAATTTTGATGCTCTAAACGATCCTAATAATTTGAAATATAGTGCAGAATGTATTAAAAAAGCGGGCATGAAACATCAATTGGCGATTGCCATGATGAGTCTACCTCCAAAATTGACAGGGGCGCATACAGCCGAATTTTATGCCAATAGATTAAAAGCATTTATCAAGGCAAAAATCCCCTTTGATTCCTTAGCCTTTAAAGATGCAAGTGGAACGGGAACACCCCAAACAGTATATGACACAATTAAAGCAGCACGAAAAATTGTGGGGCCAAGATGCCCGATTACTTATCACTCTCACGAAACGGCTGGAACAGGACTCGCTTGTTATCTGGCGGCGATTGAGGCGGGAGCGGATACGGTGGACTTATCTTTGGCGCCTGTATCGGGAGGTACCTGTCAGCCAGATGTTGTTTCTATGTGGCATGCGCTGCGGGGCAAACCTTACGAACTAATGTGTGATGTGGATAAAGTCATGCACGTGGAAGAAGATTTGAAAGAGGCTTTAAGTAAATATTATTTGCCCCCTGAGGCCTTACATGTGGATCCACGTATCCCGTTTTCACCTATGCCGGGTGGGGCATTGACAGCCAACACACAAATGTTGCGTGATAACAATATTATGGACAAATACAATGAGATTATCAATGCAATGCAAGAGGTTGTACAAAAAGGTGGATTTGGAACTTCTGTAACACCTGTCAGTCAATTCTATTTTCAACAAGCCTTTAACAATGTGATGTATGGCAAATGGAAAAAGATGGCGGAAGGTTATGGCAAGATGGTGCTTGGCTATTTCGGGAAAACACCTGTGGCACCTGATTCAAAGGTGGTGAAAATGGCAGCAGCCCAGCTGGGGTTAAGACCAACAACAGAAACCGTACTCAATATCAATGATAAAAATCCTAATAAATCTAAAGCACACTATGTGCAACAATTAAAAGACGCTCAATTGCCAACAACAAATGAAAATATCTTTATTGCTGCGGCTTGTGGGCAAAAGGGAATAGACTTTTTGCTTGGCAAAGGCAAAGTCGCTGTGCGCCTGAATGAGCCTAAAGAAGCACCAAAGTCAAATGATTCTGTTATCACAATCAATGGCGAAAAGTTTGAAGTCAAATTTGATGGAAACAAAGCCATTGTGAACGGCAAAGAATATACAATCGGAGAAGAGAAAACAGAAGCTCCGAAAAGCGAACAAAAGGCTGAACCAACAGCGACAGGTGGTGTGATTACCGCGCCAATGCCAGGTATGGTAACACAAGTGTTGGTATCAGAAGGACAACCTGTAAAATCGGGTGATACTTTGGTGGTGGTGGAAGTGATGAAAATGGAAACGCCCATCAAAGCCAGTACTGATGGCACAGTAAAACACCTGTTTGTGAAAAAGGGTGATAATATCAAAACAGGAGATAAAATCGCGGAGGTATAAATGGCGATTAAATGTACGACACTTAAAAACGGGATTCGTGTTTTGACGGACGAGCGTAAAGGTGCGCGGGCCGTTGGAATGTGTCTGTGTTTTAATTGTGGCGGAGCTCATGAAAAGACATCTGAAAAGGGTATTACTCACCTTATGGAACACATGATTTTTGAGGGGACAAACAAAAAATCGACGGATGTTTTGACACAAAAATTAGCGGATTTGGGCGCTGCTTATGATGGACTGACATCATCATGGGCAAATCGTTATCCCATTCGAGTGCTGAAATCGGATGTGGAGCCAGCATTGAAATTATGGACAGAGATGTTGCAAGAAAGCACTTTTCCCGAGGAAAGATTTGAAAAAGAAAAGCAAGTTGTCTTGCGCGAAATAGATATGGTTTGGGATAAACCAGATACTGTTTTTGGAGAATTATGGCTCAAAACAGCCTATCCTAGAACAAAAATAGCATATACATGTATAGGCACCAAAGAAAGTGTTTCCAAATTGACGGCAAAACAAGTTCGAAAATATTGGAAAGAACATTTTGCAAATAATATTTTGGTGTGTGCAGCCCAAGGGGCTATTACACATAAAAAGTTTGTAGGATTGTGTGAAAAACTGCTGACAAAATTTACGCGAAAAGTAACATTACCCAGAATCGAGGCCAAGTATGAAGGTGGGATGAAAACCAAAATTCGCAATCAAAATCAAGATTGGATTTTTATGGGGTTTGAATCGCCAAAATGTGGATCAAAGGATTATTTTGCAGCGAGTGTGGCGCTGCATATTTTGGGCAAGGGATTTACTTCCAGATTATATCGATTGATTCGTGGAAGAGGTTGGGCTTATTCCATTATGCCCATGGGATATATAAAAGATTCCATTCGCGTTTATGGAATTCGTTTGCAGGTTAGCCCAGAAAATGTCAATGACGTTTTGAAAATTGTGTCCAAAGAATATGCTAATTTCACTCAAACAGTAACAAGACAGGAAGTTGAATTGGCCAAAAAGAATATAATGACAAAAGAGTTGTTACAAGACGATCACTTGTCAAAGGGGGCGGATGGTTTGGCGGTTGGGTTTGCCAGTTTGGGAAAATTGGTTGATACTGCGGAAATGTGTAAAATGTATAAATCTGTGACGTTAAAGGACGTTAAACGTGTGGCAAAGCAGATGTTTTCTACTGCGCCAACGGTAGCCATTATGGGGCCAAAATGTAAAACGCCATCTTATAAAACCATTTGTAAGTGGCTGAAAGGGGAATAAATGAACGCAATCATAAATAGCTTGGGTTTGATGCATATAACAATGGGACAAGGCGTCATGATGCTGATTTGCTTTGTGCTGTTGTATTTGGGGATTAAAAAACAATTTGAGCCATTGCTTTTAATTCCGATTGCGATTGGGGGATTGCTGTCCAATTGTCCGGGTGCAGGGATGACCGAGGAAGGTGGTTTATTGTATTATATGTATCATGCGGGCATTGAAACAGGGATCTTCCCGCTTTTGATTTTTATGGGCGTTGGCGCGATGATAGATTTTGGGCCAATGCTAGCCAATCCAAAAACAGCTTTGCTGGGAGGGGCGGCTCAGTTTGCCATTTTTGGTACATTTTTGGGGGCGCTTTCGTTAAGCCATCTTTTCCCAAATTTAGCTTTAACCTTAAAACAAGCAGCCAGTATTGCCATTATCGGTGGGGCAGACGGGCCAACTTCTATTTTCTTGGCGGGTAAGCTAGCACCAGAATTATTGGGAGCCATAGCGGTGGCCGCCTATTCTTATATGGCCTTGGTGCCTGTGATTCAACCACCGATTATGCGTTTGTGTACCCCAAAAAAACAACGAGCAATTCAAATGCAACAATTACGGGAAGTAAGTAAACGCGAAAAAATTATTTTTCCAATTATGGTAATTGTGCTGACAGCACTCTTTATTCCGCTTGCTATTCCACTAATCGGTATGTTGATGTTTGGAAATTTATTGAAAGAATCAGGTGTGGCAGATAGGCTTGCCAAAGGTGCCAGTAATGAAATGATGAATATTGTAACGATTTTGCTTGGGATTTCTGTGGGGTCAAAACTATCAGCAGAATTATTCTTAAAAACGCAAACATTAGTAGTTTTAACATTGGGTGTTGTCGCTTTTTGTATCGGAACAGCAAGTGGCGTTTTGATGGCAAGACTTTTGAACCTGTTTACGAAAAATAAAATCAATCCATTGATAGGTTCTGCTGGGGTGAGTGCCATTCCAATGGCGGCTCGTGTGAGTGAGAAATTAGGACAAGAAGAAAATCCAAATAATCACTTGCTAATGCATGCGATGGGAGCAAATGTGGCCGGCAGTATCGGCTCAGCCATTGCCGCAGGCATTTTATTGGCCCTTTGTGGTGGCTAATTTTTTTATTGCAATTTATATAGTTTTTATTAGAATGAAATTATGCGCATAAGGAATTGTATTTTATTGGCTCTTTTGTGTTTTGGAGAAGCATCTGTTACAAAAGCTGATGTAGATGCAATCCGTTTTCGCTTTAATTCGGAAGCACAATTGACAGATATCGCCACATCCTTAAGTTCGGCTAGTATGGCTTTAAGTTCTCCTATCGTTGAGACAGATGGTTCCTTGACAGACCCCGTTGTTGCTGAGCTTTCTTCAGAAGAAGAAACAGATGCATTATTTCTATCATCTGCCGAAGATGAAGAAAATGAAACATCTTCTGAGGATGAAGAAGATCCATCAACAATATGTACAACAGCAGGCGGAAATTTCTTGACATATAGAAGTAACCAGTATTGTTGTAGTACATCAACAACCCCAGGTGTAAGTATAAGTGGACTGATTTATGAAAATGGCTCATGGTCATCAAATAGGCTGATGCCCCAATGTGGTTGTTATGGAGATGGAATCTACCAATCTATGATATTATCAAACCCAGGAAATTATTATGTCTGCTGTCATGAGCACCGCCAAGTTGAAAGTGTTGCAACGGGTGCAAGTGATAGCATTTCTGACAAAGGTGAAAGCTCATTGTGTAATTGCCCAAAGACGGTTACAAAAAATGAGACAACATATAAAGTTGATGAACTATTTAAATTAGATTTTAAGGATGGGCTGTTATATTGCTGTGTTGGAGATTATCGGATGCAAAGTGCAACGATTGTTTCAGACAATGAAGACGAAAATTGTAAATGTAATAATGATGAAAAACGTAAAAATTGTTCGGAAGCAGCATGTAAAAATTTGGGCTTTAATTGGTGTGGAGATGTGATTGGATGTAAGGAAGGTGAATGTCCTATCCAATGTCCAGAAGGCAGTGTAACAGTGGAGGATGATGGTAACTACATTTGCTGTCAAAATGGTCATGAATACATTTGGAACGAAGATAAAACATCTGGTGAGTGGGCAGAAGATATATCATGGTTATGCGTCACATGTAAAGACGAAAAATGTGGTTGCCCAGAGGGAGGAACGATAAATGAGGAAACGAATGACTGTTGTTTAAAACATAAAAAATGGGATAAAAACGGTTATAATACAGTAGATGCCAACGTATGCGGCTGTGCATCGGGAAGCAAAACGGAGGGTGTTTGTTGCGATACTGATGCTGGCACATATGAGGGAATGGACGATTCTGATGAGTCTAAATCCAAAGCCATTCGCCTTTGTGGTTGTGGAGAAGGTAAAACTCGTGCTCCAACTGATATTTCAGGGGGATTTATATGCTGTTCTGGAACGGAAATGACAGGCTATACGTCTGATGTACTGCCTACCCCAACAGAATCGGAAATACAAAAATATTGTGGTTGCGAAGTAGGACAATATAGTATAGCGGATGGTGCTTGTATCAATGGATGTGTGACAGACGCATGGTGTGCAGGACAAGATTCTTCCAAACCATATTGTGATACTGAAAATCATGTTTGTGTGGCCTGTAAGAATTCAAGTTGTGAAGAGGGGCAAAAATGTACACAAAATGGATGTAAGACGTGTGCTGAAATTGGGGATGGTAGCTTGCCACACTATGTAGAAGGGGAATGTCATGAATGTAGTGAAGATTCACATTGTGGCGCAGGAAAGATATGTGATCCCAACTCATGGACATGCGAGACGTGCGTGTTATATACCGAATTAAAAGATAAAAACAAAGGGTGTGAAAATAAAACAGGGTCGGTAGCAGGTGAAACAGTGGAACAGCCTTATTGCGTTCAACAGACAAATGGACGCGGATGTTCAGAATGCACCAACGATGGTGATTGTAAAGAAAAATCAGTGGATAGGATGCATTGTCTAAGAGAGCAGGGTATATGCAGTACAGATTGTGGTAGCGTTGATTTTAACCCTGAAACAGGGGAATGCAATTGTTCGGGAACAACGCCAGTATTTAATATTTTTACGAAAAAATGTGTGACATGTTATAATTCTATCTCTGGAGCGTGGACAGATATTGGTTGCAATAAAGTTGAATCCTTGGAGTATGGGGTGGCATCATTTTCAACAACAGATACAGCATCTGAAAGTTCTGCACAAAACTATTCACCATGGCAATCAGCAAAAACTACGGGTAAACCTGTTTGCTGGGAAGCCGGATCCGATGGAAATGGAGTCTGTGTTGAATGCACCGCTGATGATGAATGTGAGGGTGATAAAATATGTAATACCACAAATCACACTTGCGCTTGTCCAAGTGGAAAGCCGAATTTTAATGAGAGTTCTGGCAAGTGTGTGGAGTGTACAGCCAATCTTGGAGCTTCTTCAGGAACGAGAAAATGTAGCAATGAATTAAAGCCATACTGTGATAAAACAGATGGTGGCGGTTTATGTACATGTAAGGATAATTATTCGACGCCAAAAGCAGATGGAGATGGTAAATGTCCACAAAAGGCACCGACATGCAGTAATGGACAATGTACATGTACCAAAAATTATGTGAGCAATGATTCTGCTTCATGTCCTCAAAGTTTGCCAATATGCAATACGACATCTCATAAATGCGAGGTATGTCCTGCAAATCATCATTATGATGCAACACAAAAGAAATGCGTGCAATGTGACGATAATTCTACATATAATGCGGCTACCAAAAAGTGTGTGTGTAAAAGTGGATATGGTGTTATTGGCAATGAACAAAAATGCACAGCGACTAATACATCCAACATCTCAGGAGGGATAAAAAGTGCATGTGGGGCACAAGCATGTCAGACAACGACACTTTTTGAATTTACCACAGTCAATAATATGTTATATCAATTGCAATTTACAGGAACGACAAGATATGGTGACTGGGCGCAATTTTCATGTGCTGGCGCCATTTTAGATAAAACAACAAGTTCTGGTTCTGGGCGAGCAACTAAAAAATGGTGTAGCAACTACAGTGGAAAGAGAGATACAAATCCAAATGACAGCCAATATTGTACGATAGGGAGTAGCTGTACAGGCGGTGACGGGGAGTCTTGTGGTCGTGCTGTGATAACTACATCCGATGATAATGTCTCATTCTTGGGAGATGGTGGTAAATGTACCTTCTCAGTAACAAACGGAAATGCTGGTTGTACAGAGGCGTGTAATGCAACATGTCAAAGTGGAAAACCTTGTATTAATGTGGTCGCTGCAAAAAGAGAATACAGCCCTTGATTATTTCATCAACAAATTAGTTATAGGTTTATAGGTTTTTCTGTGATGTGGTGTGACACCATATTGATGGAGGGCAGCAATATGATCCGCAGTACCATAGCCTGCGTTTTTATCCCACCCATATTGAGGATATTCTTTTGCAAGAGCTTGCATGATATGATCACGCGTCACTTTCGCCACAATGCTTGCGGCAGCGATGGAAAGACTTAAACTATCGCCTTTTATCAAACATTGACAAGGAATTTCCCACTTGGGCAATCGGTTACCATCAATCAAGGCAAAATCAGCCCTATGTCCTTTACAAGCTGAATCATCCAAAGCCCTTTTCATGGCCAAAAAGGTTGCTTGTAAAATATTCCTTTGATCAATCTCCTCAGCACTTGCTTGCCCAATGCCTATATAAGCACCAGAATTCATAATGAGAGGAAATAATTTTTCGCGTTTTGAAGCAGATAATTTTTTTGAATCATTTATCTGCGAGGCTAATTCTGCATCAATTTTAAAATCAGGAAAACAAACGCAAGCCGCGACAACAGGTCCGCACCAAGGACCACGTCCAGCCTCATCAATACCAAAAATAAGGCCAGATCCACAAGAATGTTCATGTGCAAAATCGGGCATCTCAGCCTTTCAGACTTTTGACAATATCTTTATAATCCATCATATGCTTAATGGGCCCCAAACAGGAAACCGTTGGAGTTGTCGAAAACAACTTTTCGGCATAATGTTGGACATCTTTTGCACTGACCGATTGAATGGCTTTAACCAGCGAAGCCTTAGAACGTACTTTGCCGTAGCGTAACATTTCAATGGCGTTCATATCGGCATGTTCTGAAATGTCCTCATTGCGCATCAATAAAGCGGCCTCCAAGCGTGTTTGAGCTTGCTTAACTTCGTCAGGGGTAATTTTGTGTGTTGCTTTTTTTAGTTCGTCCAACAGAACAGGCATTAAAATCTTTAATTCTTTTTCTCCGGTACCTGCATAAATACCCCAAATCCCTGTGTCTGTTTCAGCTGAAGAATAAGCATGAATAGTATAAACAAGTCCCCGTTTTTCACGAATTTCTTGGAATAACCGACTGGTCATGCCTCCTCCTAAAATAGCAGCCAACAACTTGGCTTTCCACACATCTGGAGAAGTATAAGACTCACCTTCAAAGCCCATAATTAAATTGACTTGCTCATGGGGTTTTTTGACGTACTTAAAACCACCTTGATAACAAGCTCGTTCCGGAGTGGGTGTTTTTTTGAGGCCAAAATCACTAAATAATTTTTCGCATTTTTTTGTAAAAACATCATGTTGAATAGGTCCTACAGCACTGATAATAATTCTATCCGTAGCATAATGAGAATGAACATAATCCAACATTTTTTGTGGTGTCATCTCTTGGATAACTTTGGGATCACCCGCGACATCACGCCCCATGGGTTGATTAGGATAAGCAGTGGCCTCAAAATTTGTTTCTGCAACATAATGGGGTTGATCTTTATACATATTGATTTCTTGAATAATCACACCTTTTTCTGTGTTTAATTCCTTTTCATCCATTGTCGCGTGTTGCGTAATATCGGCGATAATATTTAAGCCGATGTCCATATCCTTTTTTAACATTCTTGCATGATAGGCTGTTACGTCTTGTCCTGTATAAGCATTGATAAAACCGCCCACACGCTCAATTTCCTCGGCAATTTGTAAGGCTGAACGAGAAGTGGTGCCTTTGAAAGCCATATGCTCTAAAAAATGAGAGATCCCACTTTCAGATTTTTTTTCAAACCTTGATCCGACACCAACCCAGGCACCTAAGGTAACAGAATCAGCTTGAGCTTGTGTGTCTGTTACAACACGAATACCATTCGATAAACGGGAAATAACTATATTTTTTGACATATCCTATCCTTATTCTAGAGGTTCCAAATAAATGATCTTCATAAAAGTATCTGAGAAATTATCCCACCATGATGGCTCATCTTGTGGGGAACGCCGGTGTTTTTTATCCATATTAAAGGACTCTTTCAATTGTGTCCACCAATCTTTCACGCCAGTTACAAACTTATCCATTGTACCAGGTTCTTGAACTTGTTCAGGCGTATTGATTTGTTTTGCAATTTGTTTGGCTTGACGCGCATCTGGTGCAGCAGGAATTTCACCATAATATGGCTGCGGAACAAGGGGTAGCAAGGTATTACCATCTCTGAATTTCATCAACGTATAACCAGCAGCAGTTCCTGAAATTTCGCCATGTGTTTGGATGGTATAAGATCCCCCAATGACAGAGTTATCAAAATCAATAAAATCAATGAAAAAAGTATTTTGCAGGTTTGTCCGACCCACTCCAGTCAATTGACATTCAAAAGCATTTGATACCAGACGAATGGTATGATTGTCAGCAGGCTCAAACGTACTTGGGCTAAAACTACAAGTAGGCAAATAAGCGTTCGCAGAGACTAAATAATCAATCAATAAAGTCCTTTTGTTTGGAATTGTCCTTGCAACAGGAATGGAAAAATGTATCTCGGTTAAAGGGGATTTTGCAACCCAACTTAAACCACTTTTTAAACATACATGTTTCGTATCAGATTCGCAAAAATCAATACGAGCATTTGGCGTTTTAAAAAAAGTGTGTAACTGATGAATCCACGGCTTTAAGCTCATATCATCCATTGCATAATCACAACGTCCTTTTTGACAGACATAAAGAGAAGCGTTTGCGGAAACAGAACAAACCGCAAGAACACCCAAAAATCCCGTAAAAAATAGTTGTTTTATGTTCATTATTTATCCTATAAAATCATACTAGCAAGCGTATTCAAAAAAATCAAGCTATTTTTTTGAATATAACGCTCGACCAATTTGCCAACAGGAAAGAATAGCAATGCTTGCTGTTTCAGCCCGTAAAATACCCACATCAAAATGCAAAAACTTAAAATGTTTGTTTTTAAAGAATAGCTTTTCTTTTTCACTCCACCCACCTTCAGGACCAATAAAAAAAGCAACTTTCCCTGATTTGGGCAAGACATCAGAATCTTGATGGCGTTCGGATAAACAACAACATAAACACGCCTCTGGTAAATGAGCCATAACCTCCGCCAACTTCATAGGTGAATGAAGTTGGGGTAAAGTCAAACGTTCACATTGCTCAGAGGCTTCACGTATGACAGCTTCGGCGTGTTCCCGATTAAAATGTCCATGAACAGTATGATCACTCAGAATCGGATAAATATCCGTAACACCAAGCTCTGTTGCCTTTTGTAAAACCATATCCAGATTGTCTTTTTTGATTAAAGCTGGACATAAAGCGCAATATTCTGGCGTTGTTTGTGGTCGATTGAGATATAACACAAACAATTGTGCGGATTTTTTGCTGATAAATTTTAATTCTGAAACCCATTCCCCATCATAACCATTAAAGCATAAAATCCTTTCTTGATTTGAACAACGCATGACATGAACCAAATAGTGATAACTTTTTTCGTCCAAAGAAATCACAGCATTTTCTGTAAGAGGAGAGCTAACGAACAGGCGAATCATATTACTCCCATTTTAATAAAACAGCAGTAACATCATCGGGCGGTGGTGGGGGAACTGCTTTAAAGAAATCTTGTAACAATATACTTAAAGGATCCTCTAACTGGACATCCAAAATGCGTTTTAAGGCCATTCTTTTAAAACTGTTGAAGCCCAAGCGTACCCCTTTTGTCGTTGTGGATTCAGTCAGAGCATCACTATACAATAACAACGCATCACCTTTGGCAATCTTTAATGTGTTGTCATGATAAGTTGGTTTCGGTAAAATTCCAAGAGGCATTCCTTCCGCATGTAAAAGAGTTGATTTCTTGTGATGGATGAGCATGGGGTTTGGTGATCCAGCTCCAGCATAAACTAATTGATGTAATCTTTTGTCATAGATACCCAAGAACATTGTTGCAAATTGTCCGCGAGGCAATAAGACATGCATTTGCTGATTGAGCTGTGATAAGAACTCTGCAGGAGATGTTAAACGCTTATTGTTTTGACTCACCAAAGCATGTAAACGGAAAGTATTTAAAGCACTAGCAACACCATGTCCTGAAAAGTCACAGATGTAAAAAGCTATTTTATTGACGGAAATAGGAATGACTTGCCAAAAGTCACCCCCCAATAAAGAGGAGGGGGCAAAATAGTGAGAAATATTTAAGTGATATGTTTCCTGAATTGTATTTAATGTTTTATCACGAGGCAACATATCTATTTGCATCCGACGGGCTGCATGCAATTCTGTTTCAATTTGATTTAACTGGTCAGAAAGGTGACGAACCAAAAGACGATTTTCTAAATGCACACGAACACGTGAAAAGAATTCCAAAGGATTGATAGGTTTAGTAATAAAATCAGTTGCTCCCGCCCTAAAAGTTTTTTCACGCGTTTCGCGATTATCAGAGGCTGTCTGAATAAGCACAGGGATATCACGTGTATTTTTGTCATCTTTTAAATGTTGAATAACCTCATAGCCATCCATACGAGGCATGGTAATATCCAAAATAATCAAATCAGGATGCGTTTCTTTTGCAAGCTCTAAACCTTCGACACCATCCGAGGCAAAAGAAATATCCGAAATGTTGATCAGATTCAATAATCGTCCAAGAACAGTTTGTGTGCTTGGGTTATCTTCAACAACGAGTACTTTTGATAAAGACAAATCTTTGGAAACGGTCAAAGCCGATTGAGAGGAGGCTTCTTCTTGATATCCATCTGTCCAACGTTGAATGGGATGGTCTTGCAATAAAAAGGAAAGGGTAATCTCTCGTCCAAAATCTTCAATTGTACAAGAATCCGCAGCCCCAGCGATAATTCGAATGCCACGCCCTGTTTTATGTTGGATGGTCGTTGATTGTTTGATAGTTGGAGCAGAAGAGGCATATCCAGCACCTTCATCGCGAATTTTTATTTCTAATTTTTTAGGTGTCCACACAGCAATCACACTAATTGACTTTTGAGCATAACTAGGATCGTTCAGGCGATCATGCAAAAGACGGGCATATTCAATAAAATCACGAGCCGATTGGCGCATTGAACTATTGATTTGTAAATTACCATGAATTAAACCATTCACGATGGATTCATGCAAAGCGAAATGGACGCTTTCTTGTTGCTCAGAGGGCAAAACTACAAACTGCTGTAATGCCTGTGTGATATTTTGTGCCACATTGCAAGAATAAATCACAGGACACGTCAATAAAAAACCAAGTTTATTTTTGCCTTTAATCGTTTCCATTTTTTTTAAAAAATCTTGAATAGACGAATCCAAGGCATTTGCGTCAATAATGGCCGCAGGGGAAATGGCAGATAGTTGTTGCAAATCTTGTTCTGAAGGCGCTTTAACAAGAACAGCTGTATTACCGGGCAATTTTTGCATACTTTGGGGATTTAAAATTGGCGTATCTTTATTTGGCCACAAAACACTTTGTGTCAGTTTAGACAAGCGTTTAATGTGGGTAGTTGTCAAATGAAAGCCCGTTAAATAAAACATAATCCCCCTTTTATAATGTATTAAAATGCAAACTTTTGCGCCTCAGCCAATTCTTCGGGTGTATTGATGTCTGTTGGGGCCTCTTCAATCAGCTTGATGCTTGGAACAATTAAGGCATAAATGGTCATGCCATTTTCCAAAGCACGCAATTGTTCTAATTTTTCAGTGGCCTCCAATATACCAACAGGACAGGCTACAAAACGTTTAAGTGCTTCCGTACGATAAACATAAATACCAATATGCCAATAAGCAAAATCTTTAGCAGGATCCTTATCACGATTGTATGGAACAGGACTACGTGAAAAATAAAGAGCGCGTCCAAAATCTTCACCTTCTTTTAATCCCATAGCGATTTTGACATAATTTGGATTTTGAATATCTTCGATGGCGGTAATTTTTTTACCGACGGTCACCCAATCAGCCCCTGTCTTTTCCAATAAATCAACCAAGCGAAGATTTAATTTTGGATCTACATTGATACCATCCCCTTGAAAATTGACAACAGTATCATATTTTGTGCCGTCTGGATCAATAGATTTTAAAGCACAAACAATACGATCTGTCCCAGAGGGTAAACTAGCCGGAGTTAAAACACATTGTGCCCCAAATTTTTTTGCTTCTTCAACAATTTCTGGATCGCCTGCGGCAATATAAACATCTTCCTTGGGATGAACTTGAATCGCATGTTCATACACATGTTGAATAACCGTCTTGCCATTTACAATTGCTAATGGCTTGTTAGGAAGGCGTGTAGAATTTAAACGAGTTGGAATAACAATAGCAACTTTTGACATTTAAAACTCCTTTTATAACTGTTGTGGTGGAGGTGTATTACCAGTACCCGCAACGGGTGTCCCTTGCTGAATAACGGGAGCACTTGCTTGTTGCGGTGACTGTGAAACTGCCTGTCCATTCGGTTGTGAAGAGGAGGAGATTTGTTGATCTTTTTGTAAATCAGATCCAATTGCATCCACAATAGATTTAAAATTTTTCTCTCTTAAAATTTCAGACAGTTCTTTGTGAATTTTATGAAGTACCACAGGCCCTTCATAAATCAAGCTACTTTCATCCAAAGCAATAAAAGTCGCCCCTGCCGTAATATGCGAAAAGGCAGAAGCCCCATCAAAAATACCACCCGATGCAATAATGGGCATTTTGTTTTGCAAAACGGCATAAAGTCGACGAATAAGTTCATTGGCATATTCATGCGTCGGCTTTCCAATCAACATTCCAGACATCTGATGTTCTTTTGCGCCTTGCAAACGAATGCGCGTATTTTTAGCCAAAGACATAGGCCCTGCCACAACAACACCATCAGCCCCACTAGACAACAAAGTCTGAGCCACCAATGGAACCTCCATCATGTTTAAATCTAAAGGAATCTTTACAAAAACTTTCGGAGGATGAATCGGTGCCGCTTGATTAACAGTTTCTTTGACAGCGCGAATAATAGGTAAAATCGTGGATGCATCAACCATCAGTACACATAATTCAGAGTTCGGATGGGAAAAATCTAGTGTAATAAAATCACAATAAGGCGCCGAGCGCTGAGCCATCAAAACAAATTCATCCACATAGGCGAAGTGTCTGCCCTGTTTAATATTATTCTCCTCATTTTCGGCAGGAATAACAACATCAAGCCCAACAAAATGTGGCAGATAGCGACGTTTGACAAACCAAGGTAACATTTTTAATAAACCTGGATTACGATAGCCCGTACATTGCACAACAATAGCTTGATCCTTTTTGAAAAAATATTTTTCTTGAGGTGGCATTTCTTTTTCCAAAGTATAAGGACCAAATGTACCAAAGCTGTATCCCATCTGCATCAATTGATCCAAAGTGTTACCACGCTTGTCAATGCCATCTCCTAGCCCAATGGGGGAGGGAAAGTGACGCCCAAACATATCAAGCCCTAACTCTGGATCAGTAATATGACCAGAGGGGAACGAACCATCACGTAACCCCCAATACAAAAGTTTATGGGCCCACCTGATATTTACATGTTGGACAATCCACCAAAAAATAACAAACAAGAAATTCCCTGCATTATGTGATTTTTCCATTTTAGACCCCTTCATGATGTTTTTGTTTTAAGAGTTTTTTTTCTTCATCTGTAATCTTTCTAAATAATGGCTCTGCTGGTGTAAACGTGTCGCCAGATTTAAGTGCCTGCAACAAATCTTGTGCCTTTCCTGTGGGCCATACAAAAGGTGGCTTCTTGCCGAAAATGGCCAACATTTTTTCTGCGGTATCGGGCATAATCGGAGAGGTAAGTTGCGCAAATAAAGGAATCAAATTCAAAGCAATATTTAAAATAGTACCGGCATATTCTTTGTTTTCTTTGACAACTTTCCATGGCTCTGTTTGTGCAATATAGTTATTACCTGTTGTCCAAATTTCACGTAACAATGCTAACGACTTCCTAAATTCAATGGCATCCATTTGGACTGTGTATTTTTGAATTAAATCATCCAACGTAGCAAATAAAGTCTTTTCCTTGTCTGTAATGGAACCAAGCGGTGGAACAAGATCGCCAAAATTGTTGTGTGTCATCTTCAATACACGATTGATAAAATTGCCCAAAACATCATTTAAATCCTTATTGACCAAAGCTTGAAAAGAATCAAAACCGAATACAGAGTCATCAGATTCAGGGCTGTTTGCGGGAATCCAATAGCGCCAATAATCCGCAGGAAATTCCTCCAATGCCTCGTCCAAAAAGACACCACGATGCTCAGATTTAGAAATCTTACCACCGATAAAATTCAACCAACTGGTGGCCTTTAAGAAGGACACTTGTGTCCATGGTTCTTTGGAGCCAAACAACATGCCAGGGAAAATAATTGAGTGAAATGGAATGTTGTCTTTGCCAATAAACTCGGTATGCCAAACTGCATCAGGATTGAGCCACCAATCTTCCCAATGACGATTAGCTGGATCTTTATCGGCCCATTCTTTTGTAATGCCTATATATCCAATAGGAGCATCAAACCAACAATAAAAGACTTTTTCATCATAACCATCCAAAGGAACTGTAAAACCATTTTTTAAATCACGTGTAATGCCACGAGGTTGCAACCCTTCCTTCAACCATTTTTGAGCCGTTGTATAGGCAATATCGGTCCAAATACCTTTTTTGCTTTCCACCCATGAAGTAATTTGTTCCTGCATTTTATCTAATCGAATAAATAGATTTTTAGTATCTTGAAAGACAATGTTGTGACTTCCAGAAACGGTACTGTAAGGATTTTTTAATTCTTCTGGTTCCAATAATTTTGTACAATTTTCGCATTGGTCACCTTTGGCCTTTTCATAACCACAATAAGGACATGTTCCCCCCACTTGACTATCTGCCAAAAATTGATTGTCATCTGGACAGAAAGGACGTTTAGTTGTCTTTTCTAAAATAAAATCATTTTTGCGTAATCCTTCAAAAATGCGATAGGTCAATTCTTTATTGGCGTCAGAATCGGTGTTTCCATAGGCATCAAAAGATAAATTAAAACCTTCATAAATTTTGGTGTGGGCATCATGATATTTTTTGATGTAATCTTTGATACTGATGCCTTCTTGTTCTGCAGCAACTTCAATCTTTGTGCCATGTACATCAGTTCCGCCAACAAATAAAACATCCTCTCCTTTGGCGCGCAAATAACGAGCATAAATATCAGCATTCAACATCGCACCCGCCAAGTGTCCAATATGTGGTAAGCCATTGATATAAGTTAAAGCAGAGGTAATTAAATATTTCTTTTTCGTCATAGCAAATCCTTAAAAATTATACTTGTTTTTCATATTATATCTAAAACAAAACGAAAGTGCAAGAATGTTTTTTTATTAAAAACTTGATTTTGGATAAAAAATGAGTTATACTTATCCACAAGTTTAAATTTATACCCAGAAAGGATTAAAAAATGGCACGTAGAACAGTGGAAGATTGTATTCAAAGAGTTCCTAATCATTTTGAATTGGTTTTGTTGGCCTCAGGTCGCGCGAAATCTTTGGAAGCGGGGGCGGATCCTATGGTTCCCCGTGAAGGTGATAAAAACCCAGTGGTTGCATTGCGTGAGATTGGTCAAGGCGCTGTTGATTTAAAGTTGTTGCGTGAAGGTGTTGTGGCAAGCTTACAACGTTATGCAACGGCTTCTGAAGGGGATTCTGATGCAGAAGAATTAAAGGAAGTTGAATCCGAATTGGCAGGGGCTACAACAGAGGATGCTCTGTACGCAGATAACGAATTCGTAGAATCTGAATCTTTCCAAGTTGTAGAAGGGACAGAAGCTTAGAACAAGCCGAATAAATAAAGGGGGAGAAGATGCGGCCGGATGAAATTATTAAGGCTGTTAAACAGTATGACAAGAAAGCTGACATCACATCATTACGTCGAGCCTGTGTATTTGCAGAAAAAATGCATCACGACCAGCAACGTGAAACGGGGGAAAAATATTTAATTCACCCATTGGCTGTGGCCGAAATTTTATTGGAGTATAAACTAGATAGTGCATCCATTATTGCAGCTTTGTTGCATGATACGGTGGAGGATACTCCAGCTTCTTATGATTCTGTGAAAGCGCTGTTTAGTCGAGAAGTAGCTGATTTAGTACAGGGGCTAACAAAATTAGAAACTTATCAGCTGCAATCTATCAATTCTGATCAAGCCGAAAATTTCCAGAAATTGATTTTGGCCTCCAGTAAAGATATTCGTATTCTTTTGATAAAATTAGCTGATAGATTACATAATATGCGAACTTTGGGTGTATGCTCCGCAGAAAAGAAAAAACGGAAAGCCCAAGAAACAATGGATATTTATGTACCTTTGGCGGAACGCTTGGGATTACATAAAATTAAAAATGAACTGGAAGATATTTCATTTAAAATACTCAATCCAACGGCTTATGCAAACGTAACTGAAAAATTGAAGAGAAGCCAAACAAAACAACGTGCGACGGTCCAGACAGTTATAAAACAGCTGGAAGCAATGTTGAAAAAAGAAAAAATAAAAGGGCGTGTCATTGGCCGCATTAAAATGCCATACTCTTTGTGGCGTAAATTGCAAACCCACCAAAACATGATGTCATCAATTTTTGATGTGTTGGGCTTCAGAATCATTGTCCGTAATGTGGCGGATTGTTATCGTGTATTGGGGTGCGTTCATGGAATGTATAAAGCCATTCCAGGACGGTTTAAAGACTATATTTCTACGCCAAAAGATAGCGGATACCGTTCTTTACAGACAAGCGTAATGGCTCCAAAGGGAGTACCCCTTGAAATCCAAATTCGGACGGAAGAAATGGAAGATGAAGCCATGTTTGGTATAGCGGCACATTGGTCATACAAACAAGGGACGAAATATGATGGGCGTGACTTGCCATGGATGAAAGAATTTTTGGATTTAATTTCAAAATCTAAAACACCAAGCGAGTTTTTAAATCGGGCAAAGTTGCATATGTATTCGGATAAATTATTCTGTTTTGATGAAAAGGGAATGTTGTATTCTTTACCTCAAGGCGCAACGGCATTGGATTTTGCATGCTATCAAGGGTCTAAGGTAGCGTTGAAATGTGTGGGTGTTGAAATCAATGATGAGCCTGCATTATTAAAACAAGTTTTGCATGATGGTGATAAAGTTAAGTTTAAATTGGCATCAAAAATTGTGGCTGATAAATCGTGGTTAAAAATTGTGACCACAGCGCATGCACGTAGTTTGTTGGAGGCACATTTTGCTGAAAGTCCAAAGGAAGAAAAAACGTCCTTTTTTAAACGTTTGTGGAACAGAAAAAATGTTGAAGCAACTGTGTTGGGGGTGCCGGCTGGTATGAATTACCGTATGGATACGGAGTGCAATCCTAAAGTGGGTGACCCGATTGTAGGCATTGAAGAAAATGGCGAATTGATAATCCATAAACGAAATTGCCCAGCTTTGAAAAAATATATTGCTGATGCGGATCGGTGGTACAGCGTGGAATGGAATACCGCCTCAAAATCGCATAATAATATGGCTGTCATTTTGAATATGACATGGAAGACAAGCCCTGAAAGTATGGGGCAAGTGGTGACAATTTTAGGTAAAGAAAAGGCCTTTATTGAATCTGTTGTCATCTTGGAACAAGAACACAAAAAGACACGGGTAAAGGCAACTATTCGTGTCAAAAATCGCGATCACTTGTTGGATGTACTAGATGCATTGCGAGCCAGCAATAATGTTTTATCTGTCTATCACGAAAAGGATGAAAAATGATTGTCGGTGTTGGCTTGGATTTGGTGGAAATTGCCCATTTTAAGCGCATTATTGAAAAAGGTGGTGTGACTTTTTATAAAAAGATTTTAACGCCTTCAGAATTCAAAGAAGTAAAAACTTTATCTCCGATTGCGCAAGTCAATTTTGGGGCAAAACGATATGCTGTCAAAGAGGCGTTTGCAAAAGCGTGTGGAACGGGTATTGGCAAGTTTGTTGGTTTTAAAGATATTACTGTTGTTCATGATAGCAAAGGGTGTCCAGATTTAAAGTTATCAACAAAAATGTTGGCCAGATTAAAACACAAATTTGGTGATGACGTTAAAATAAAAGTGTCGTTGGCTGATGATAAGATGGCGGGTGCCGTTGTTATCCTGTCACGAGATTAGAATCACTTTGTTCGCTCATTTGTTGAACAGGAACAGATAAATCAGCGGTAGCGTTATCTGGCATGGAAACGTTTTCTGATACCTCTTCTGTTGGTGTTTCTGTCTCTTCGACAGTGCGTTGGGCTTCTTTTACAGCACGCAAAGCATTTTCATTTTCAATAGCGATGTTTTGAAGGCGCATATAATGGTCGGCATATTGACGATATTGTTCAGCCAAAATCATATCATTTGCTGTCGCGGCGTCTTTGGACAATGCAACATACTTTTCATTCAATTGCAATGGCGTGCCATGCAATTTGCCTGCTGGACCAGAAGAATCTAAACATGTGTTGCGATAAATAACCTGAGCCGGACGATTTCCGCGATTATTAAAACGTCTATTTTGACGATTATGATTATTTTGTTTCATTTGCCCTCAATGTTTGTAAAAAAATCAATCCATATAAAAACTTATGGCTGGGGTGGCTGGATTCGAACCAACGAATGACGGTATCAAAAACCGTTGCCTTACCACTTGGCGACACCCCAATCATCTCATGGATGAAAACCATTCTAGCAGATTTTATAAAAAAATGCAAGAGAATATTTAAATCATCCGATGAAAATGGCGCGCTTGGCGAGATTCGAACTCACGACCTTCGCCTTCGGAGGGCGACACTCTATCCAGCTGAGCTACAAGCGCAACACCCAATATTATATCCGAAAAGCCTGAAAAAATCAAGGAATTATTTGTTAGTGAACAGTTTCTTAATGCGTGCCGCGATTTCATCTGCAGGATTAATCGATTGCGTTTTTTTAGGTGTTTTTCCCCCCACAGGGGCAGCAACGCCAGCTGTGTATAAACTTTGATGGAAACGCTTGTGTTTTGCACTCATCATGTCATCAGGAGCATAAATAAAAACAGGAACACCCGTTGCGCAACATTCAGTACACATAGACATGGAATCTCCTGTCACAATAATCTTATCCGCCCATGCTAAAAGGCCAAAATAAGGGTTCTCAGTTTTATCACCAAAGCGATAGAAAAAGCATGGTTTAGGCAATTGCTTTTGTAATCTTTCCACCACCTCTTTTGGTGTGCGACGAGAGGTCGTCACCAAAACGGAAGCAGGTTTCAAATCTTTCGCTGCTTGCACCAAAGCATCGGCCATGTCGATGGTGAAAGGGTTGTTTTTAGTAGCTCCACCAACAATCAAGCTTAAACGCTTGGGAGGATACTGTTTCATAATGTTTTTCCAATGCGCTTTTTCATCAGCCAATTTTTGAGCTGTGACACGATGAGGTGTCCCCAATACTTGCATAACATTTTGGGCTTTTCCTTGATAGTTATCATGTAAAGGTAAAACAATTAAATCTGCACCATAGGCGCCGTTTAAAGGATTCATTAATTGCACAATTTTTGATTTTCCTTTACTCAGACGTTTGATTGCTCTTGCAATGGGGAAACTACGTCGTCCTGCACTTAAAATAACATCTGGAAAATCGTGTAATAAATCTTTTTTATACTTGGAGTCCAATCCGATAAAAGTGCGGCCTCGTAGCCAGTTAGGTAAGTGAATCCACCTATTATAACGAATCTCTTTGCGTTCATAGGGAACTTTTAAAGCCTCTGCAATACCCAATAATTGATTTACGTTACCAGCACGATCATCTGCCAAAACCCATACCTTCATTTAAAATCCTTTCACAATAACAGTATCTGTCGCAGCCTTTTTTTGTAACTGCGTAATTCCTTTTTGGATGGCCTTTTGGCGCTTTAAAGAATCCTGTTTTTCACTACAAATATCCGTTTGAAAATATTGACAAGGACGTCCCAAATAGGCCACGTTGAGAGATGTATCCTTTGTGGCAGCAGTACGCTGTTCCATATCTATTTGCTCTTTTTCAACATAGATGGTCAGCGGTTTGCCTTTTTGATCTATACGATACCAACTTGATAAGACATAAGGAGGCGTATTGAGTGTTTGAAAGCGAAAATCAGCTTTATCTAATGGATTACGATAAACGCACCCACTTAAAATCAAAAAAGAAAATATCAACGCTTGCTTCATAAACTTTAAGATATCAAAAAAAGTCTAGATTGACAAGAGTTTTATCTGTTTTTATATGAAAAAGGACACAAAAGGTGTCTGAAAGGAGTAAAAATGCGTATGAATTTAGATGGATGCGGTTGCGGTTGTGGTACAAAGAAGCCGTCCAAACCAAAAGATAGTAAAAAATAAAAAAAGAAACCCCGTCTGAAAATAGGCGGGGTAACTTTTAAAAGTTTGGTCCTTATTTTAAGGTCAAATTTGTGGCACAGGTTTTGCCGTTTTCTTCTTTCAATTCATAAGAAATAGCTTGCCCTTCGTCCAAACCACGCAATCCAGCTTCATGGACAGCTGTGATATGTACAAACACATCCTTTTCACCTTCATCTGGTGTAATGAATCCATAACCTTTTTTGTAATTAAACCATTTAACTTTTCCTGACAACATATTGTCTATACTCCTTTATTAATTTGCCTTATCATCGGCTGTTAAATTCGACAGTACCGCCATCAAGGCCTATTAATAAAAGAGAACTTTTATCAAAAACCTATAGGTCGTCTTTTGTCAAAGACAAGGTCATTATAGGTAGAAAAAAAATAAATAGCAAGGTATTTTTAAAATGGAAAGAAAACTTGAGTTTTGTGTTTAATTTTGATATATACACATCATATGAAGAATGTTTTAATATTTTTATGTTTAGTATTGATGGGGGTATCAAGCTTTGCAAAGCCGAATTATGCTGCTGTCGATACATATGCAAAAAATGCTCCGCCATTGCGTACAGATAATGGCTTGCCTAAATTAGTGAAGTATTTGACTAAGCCCTATCAAACAGACGAAGAAAAAGCACGTGTTTTGTTGGCATGGTTGGTTTATAATATCAATTATGACAAAGAAAGATTAAAGCGGATTGCGGATGGAAAAGAAGCGGCTGATATTGAAATTTCCTTAGAGGTTGAAACAAATCCACGTACAGGACAACTTGTCCTAAAACGAGGAAACCTTAAGGAATTACATGATGAAAACACATTGCAAAAAACCTTAAAAACTAGAAAAGGGATATGCAAGGATATTGCAAAATTATACCAACATATGTGTCAATTAGCTGGTTTAGAGGTGGAAATCATTCAAGGTTATGCTTGCGATTCGCAACAAGATTTTGAAACATCTGAAGCTCATATGTGGACCGCTGTCAAAATAAATGGTGTTTGGCGTTTTATAGATCCAACATGGGCATTGCAAGGGCGTATCATTTACGCTCATAGCCTGAGGGAAGCTCAACAAATTGAAAGACAACTTAAGCGAAAACAAAATGTTGATACCATAAAAGGCGTTCAAAAGAAAGTATTAGATGAATGGTTTTTGGTAGATGAAGAAAAAATAATTCAAACCCATTTTCCATTTGAACGGCGTTGGCAACTTCAAAAACGACGTGTCACTTTCGACGAGTTTTTAAGAAAAAGTTGTCATTCGTCCTTAAAACAGTTTGTGGACCAACTTTGATTTTATTCTTGCCTTTTGGTATAAAGAGGTTTATGGTCATAAATATGATGAAAAAGTTATTTCTTTTGGGAATTGTGTGCTTGTGGGCATTTTGTGCTGAGGCTGTAGATTATGCGGCGATTGATAAGTATGCTCATGATGCCCCACCGTTACGAACGAAAAGCGGATTGCCTCAATTAGTGCGATATTTAACAAAACCATATAAAACAGATGCAGAGAAGGCTCGTGTGATTTTGGCATGGATTGTGCATAACATTGATTACGATGATTTTAAAGCAAATGCGATTGATGATGATTTAGATCGGACTAAGAAAAAAGATAAAAATTTGTTTATTCTCAACAATGACATTTTAGAAACACGTATTGGCGTGTGTGGAGATATTGCATCACTTTATGAAAAAATGGCAAAAATGGCAGGCTTGAAAGCTGTTGTAATTAGCGGACACGCAGGACATGAAATGACTTTAAAAGAGATGAAAGATGGGGCAGGTCACGCGTGGAATGCTGTTCAAATAAATCGTGAATGGGAATATGTAGATCCAACATGGGCGATGGATGGAGAGGGGACAAATAGTTTGGGAGATACCACCAAGGCGAAGGAGTATAAAAAAACGATCAAAGAGAGAAAAAAGAAAAATTCAGATGTCAAATTGCCTCGCTCTGGTCGTTTTGTAAATGATGAGTGGTTTTTGACGGACAAAGAAGAAATGATCAAAACTCACTTTCCAAACGATGAGCGATGGCAGCTACAAAAAAAGAAACTCACAAAAGAGGAGTTTTTAGGATTAAAAGGTCGAGAATTGTACCAAGCCCAACGAGAATATGAAAAACAGAAAAGGAAAAATGTCAGATGAGCACAGTATTAGTAGTGGAAGATAATGATTTAAATAGACGCTTGTTTGTGGATTTATTGACAACAAGAAAACATACGATTTTAGAAGCAACAGATGGCCCGAGTGCATTAGATTTGGTGGCTAAAAAAAAGCCAGACCTGATTTTGATGGATATTCAATTGCCCTCTGTCTCAGGCTTAGAAATTACACAACAAATACGGAAAATGTCCATAAAACAGCCCAAAATTGTGGCGGTATCGGCCTTCGCCTTAAAACAAGATGCGGATAAGGCATTAGAGGCGGGATGTGACGATTACATTTCTAAGCCCATTTCTATTGGATCGTTTTTTACAACAATAGATAAAATACTCAAATCTTAAAGAATCTTTTTGCTTGACTTTTGAAGTCCAAAGCGCTATACTGCAAATCAGTTTAATTTTGATGAAAGGCGCTTCAAATGACTTTACCTTTAATGCCAAAAGCAACAGCTGTCTGGTTGGTTGAAAATACAAGTTTAACATTTAAACAAATTGCCGATTTTTGTGGCATGCATTTTTTGGAAGTGCAAGCAATAGCAGATGGGGATGTGGCTTCCAATATTCGTGGCTTGGATCCCATCGCGAATGAGCAATTGACATGGGAAGAAATTAAACGTTGTGAGGCGGATCCCAATATGGGCTTGTGCTTATCTGAACATCCAGAAATTGATAAATTGTTAAATAAAGGTTCTCGTTATGTATCACAATCAAAAAGATTGGATCGTCCATCGGGTATTTTGTGGCTGGTAAAAAATCACCCAGAATTGTCTGATGCACAGATCGTGAAGTTGTTAAAAACAACAAAACCAACAATTGTGGCTATTCGGGAAAAAACGCATAAAAACTACCATAACATTCAAGCACGCAACCCTGTAACATTGGGATTGTGTTCTGAAACAGCTTTAAATGAAGCGGTAGCAACGGCTGTGAAAGTAACTAAAAAATAATAAACTAAAGGGGGAGAATATGACAGAAGAAACGAATGTCACTAATGACGCGGGCAAGTTAAATACGTTTATTGACAGAATTGAACGTTTAGAGCAAGAAAAAAGCGAATTGGCAGCTGATATCCGCGAAGTGTTTGCAGAAGCCAAAGGAGCAGGCTTTGATGTCAAAGTGATGCGCCAAGTCTTGCGTTTGCGTAAAATGGATCCTGCCGATCGTGCTGAAACAGAATTCTTGCGCGATGAGTATAAAAAGCTATTGGGCATGACCGAGTAATCAATCTGAAACTAAAAACATCCCGACCACGCCGATTGGGGTGTTTTTTTTATTGACATCGCAAAAAGTTTTGTTTATTCTTAGATGGAACGAGGAGATTATATGAAGAAAATTATTCTTGTTTTATTGGCTTTATTGATGACAACCCCAGTTTTGGCAGCCAAGCCATTACGCAGTGGTTTGTATATTGGTGCAAAGACTGGCGCTATGCGTGTCAATATGAAACGTGATGGCGAAAAAAAAGATGATGTTGTGTTTCCATTTGGATTGTCTTTGGGAATGCGTATTCGTCATTTTCGTTTAGAAGCTGAATATACTTTTTCAACAAAAGCAAAATATGAGCTTTATGAACAAGAAACAGAAACTATTGGCGCGCAGCTATATTACGATATTCCTTTTAAATCTCCGATTCGTCCATTTGCTAATTTTGGTATTGGTCGCCATATGACACACATCAAGGAAGGAAAGACATTGACTCGTAATGGCTTTAAAGAAAAACGCAAAGGATGGGGATATAATGTAGGTGGTGGTGTGACCTGGAACATCAGCAATGCCGTCAATATTGATTTGGGATATCGCTATATGGATATCGGAAAGATCAAAACTCAAAATGGAACAATTAAGACACAGCACCATTTTGTGTATATTGGTTGGCGCTATGTGTTTTAAATAGTTTTTTTCATTTTTTGCGTGCATTTCTTGATTTTTTTTAGTAGGATAAAACCAAGGGAGCATTGGTGTGCAAGAAAAAAAAGGATATTTTCATGAAGTTGCAAAAATAGGTAGCCTAATTGGTTCTGCCATTATTTTAGGGGGCGTGTTGCTTTATGTATGGGCAAGTGCTTTTTTTACACGCCCAGTTTCGTGGAGTTTTTTGTGGCATCAAATAATGGCAAGATGGGTACTATTAGCAATCGTGACAGCTTTTTTGGCCTTTATTTTGTTCATTGCCTTACGATTGGGCTATTTAATTTCTGATATGACAAGTGCGTTGTTTTTTGAACATAAATGGCGGCGCTTATCAAAACAAAAAAAAGAATTAGAAAAAAATTTAAAACAATTTTATTCAGCGTTGAAAAAAATTCATATTCCTATGGCGATTACAAAAGGGCGACGTATTATTTGGTCCAATAATGAAATGATTCAACTTATTCGAACGAAACTTAAAAATTTATCTGACTTAGAAGTTTTATTTCCAAAAATAGATTTGCCACAAAAATTGTCAAGTATTGTACATCGTTTGCGGGTTCAAACAAGTTATGTAAAGAAAATTTTTATTTTAGTCGATGGGGTGTTGAATCCTGTGGAATTATCGGCCGTTTGTTTGAATTCTCACCATCCTGAACAAGGTGTTTTATGGAGCGTTGAAGATGCCAAATATGAATATCAAATTGGTGCGATGGAGAGATATTATGATGTGGTGTTTAGTTCGTTAAAATTGTTCAGAAGCTTAAAAAATTCAGAACAAGAACAGGCGCAACTGGAAAAAATGCTAAAGAATGTGAGTGTGGCATATAATTTAATATTGGCAGGAATTTTGCAATTGGATGAAGGGAAGTTGATTACAAAAGTAGTTTATTCGGATGGTAAATTTTCTGCTATCCCAAGCCAATTTGATTTACATGATCCTGTTGTGAAAACATCAGCAATTGCAAATGCCGTTAAATCAAAAAAATGTGTGGGTTATGCCGATGTTGCCCCCCTGCCATATTATTCTTTTTTAAGAGAAACAAATAAAGAAGCACCACAATCGACATGCGCTTTTCCAATCATTATCAATCGTCATTTAGAAGGTGTTATAACACTATATGGGTCTGAGCGTAATTTCTTTTCCCCAAAATTATTACAGCATTTAAATCAGCTATTTCAAGAGGTTTTTCAGGCAATTGGGGCAGCCAGATGGCGTCGTGAAAATAAACAAGCGCTGGCCGATTATGCAAAACAACTAAAAACACAAGTCACAGAATTGGAAAAGGGACGCCGTATTTTAAAGCGTCAGGCACGCGAAATGAACGTCATGGTGAAAGATATGATTGTGGCCCGTAATCAAGCAGAAGAGGCAAGTCAGGTAAAAAGCGAATTTTTAGCCAGTGTCAGCCATGAGTTAAGAACACCTCTAAACGCTATTTTAGGTTTTTCAGAAGCGATGGAAACAGAAACATTTGGTCCAATGGATAACCCTAGATATAAAGAATACAATCGTTATATTTACACAAGTGGTAAATACCTTTTATCTCTTATCAATGATGTTCTAGATTTATCTGCGGTTGAATCTAAACATAAGCGTCGTGAGGAAGGACCTGTGAATTTGCATAAGCTGATTGATGAAACTGTGGAGGTTATCAAAGGATATCCAGATGGTAATAAGAAACAATTTGTCATTCGTGTACCAGAAAATCTTGTTTTACAGGCAGAAGATCGATCAATGCGACAAATATTTTTAAACCTATTGTCTAATGCAGTAAAGTTTACAGGGGATAATGGTGTGATAGAGATTTCAGCCAGATTAAATTCTTTACACGATTTGCGAATTGTTGTTTCTGATAATGGTATTGGTGTTCCCAAAGACAAAATAAAGACCTTATTTCAACCATTTGTTCAGGTTGAAAATGTGATGACACGTGAACATAAAGGTTCTGGATTGGGATTAGTTTTAGTCAAAAAATTGATGGAATCTTATCAAGGCAGTGTCTCTATGACAAGTAAATTGGGTGTCGGGACTAAAATGATTTTAATTTTCCCCAAAAAAAGAATTAAAAGACAACAAAAAGGAGTAAAACATGAATTATAAAACTTGGATGGGCATTTTATTAATATCCACAGCGTCCGTATTGCCGTTTGTAACATCGGCAAAACAACCACGTCGATCGGCAAATGGTGTGTTGATTGATGAGCCTGTGGTAGAAAAGAAGGTAGAACAAACACGCATTGCAGATTGTGGATACGTGCGTCCCATTCGTGTGGCAAGTACATCCAACAATCGTCCCTTTGGATGGGCTGAATGGTTTAGAACGGTTAGTGGCACAACATTGATGAGCAAAGGTTTTGGTATAGATATGTTTGAGGAGATTGCAAAGAAATTAAAATTACGCTACCAAATATATGGATATACGAAAGATCAAGAAGCCATCAATGCCCTAAAAAAGGGAGATTTGGATTTGCTGATTGGTGTTTATACACCAAATTCAACGGTTGGGCGTGGTTCTGTGACGGTTTTTCCTGCTATTTTTTCAAATGTTTTTACGGTTTATTTTCCAAAGGATCGTGCATTTGAGGTAAGAGGCTACAACAGTTTGGCAGGAAAGAAAGGAATGATTCGCCGAACGGAAAATATTTATCCATTATTTTCTCAACACATCACAGATGAAATGTCTATTACATTGGAAACAACGGAAGATGCTTTTAAAAAATTACTTAATGGAGAAGCGGACTATTTGATTGGCAGCCCGTACTCAATCGAGGCCGAATTGCGTCGATACAAACTGCATGATCGGATTATCCCTGCAGAAAAGGGAATGTTTGATGCGACCATGTTTATGGTGCTAACACGGGCAACGGATTGTTTTAAATTAAAAGATATGTTGGGGGCTGAAATAGAAGCATATAATTCTGTTCCAAACAAAGCAAATAAACAAATTCGAAAAGTGATTGATGAGTGGGGTGAGCGCTTCCGTGATACACCCGCTTGGGGATCGGAAGAAGCACAAAATAAAGATAAAGACGATCCAAACACCAATAAGGACGAATCCTAGAATGGTTTAACAGGTTGTACAGGCGGTATTTTACCTGCAAGGTGCAACTTAAAATCAGGGTGTATGCTTTCAGCCCATGATTGGAATTTTTCCAATTCAAAGCCTGTCAATTGCGTGCTGGAAATTTTGTTATTGCCAAAAGGATTGACAACATTACCATTTTTGATGACTTCAAAGTGCAAGTGCGGCCCTGTGGATCTGCCTGTTGAACCAACATAGGCAATCACTTCGCCACGTTTTACCTTGCTGCCAACTTTTAAATCTTGACGATAGCCGTTTAAGTGAGCATAAGCAGTTTGATATCCTCCCTTATGTCCCAAGCGAATGTATTTGCCATAGGATCCTTTACGACCAATGATTTCAACAGTACCATCCGCTGCTGCTACAACAGGCGTATTTTTAGGAACGGCTAAATCAACACCCTTATGAAAAATTTCATATTGCAATACGGGGTGACGCCGCTTTCCATATGGAGAAGAAAGACGCGGACGAGCTTTTAAGGGGCGCTTCATAATGACTTTTTCACTGGTGCGTCCCCTAGCATCATAGAAAGTACCATTATAAGCATATTTATGGATATTCATTTTTGATGTTTTAAGACCAATATAAACAGCCTGCTTTGTGCCAATTTCTAAACCACCTTGCGTGACCTTCCCTTCCAAAATCACATCAATTGTATCCCCAGGTTTAATATCAGTTGAAAAATCAAATTCGCCGTCAAAAGCGCCTGTAATTTGATTGATGACATTGCTTGGAACTCCAGCCTTTTGGGCAGATCCTGAAAAAGTTCTCTCAATCACAACTTGAAAATGTTCTTGTTTCGTTTCCACTTTGCCTGTTTGTGAAAACGTTACCCAAGAATCATCTTTTTCACGCATAACTGCCAAAGATTCATTTTCTTTTTGACGCACAGAAAGTCCCATCAAACGCCCATCTAAATCATGAATAAATAAAAAGGTAAGACCAGGTCTCAAAGATTTCAAATCAAGAACTAATTCTAATGCCTCAACAATCTCCATACGTTCATTGGCGGGAACATTTTGTTCGGACAACAAACTCAGCAAACTGTCACCCTTTACCATTGTGCGAGAAGTGGCTTTCAGTTCGCCTAAAAGAGCGCGTTTTTCCAACTCATCAAAAGACAGTTCTTGTTGTGCTTCTACGGGTTCATCACCCAAATCTTCATGAACTTGCTCAGGACCAGTTAAATCAGGAACTTCAATGACAGCAGTTTCTTCTTGAACAGAAGAAGATTGGTCATCTGGAATAATTTCTATTTCATCTTCTAAGCTGATCTCTATTTCTGGTTCCTCTTTGTTGACGGGGGTTAAAACGAAAGGCAGTGTAAGAGTGCATAACAAAACCAACAGAAAAACAATCAAAACAAATTGTTTGTTAATAGTAGACAATCGTTCACGCATAACAGTTTGAGAAGCCTTTAAGCGCTCAGAAAGTTGTTGAATTTTGTTTAATAATAACTTCGTCATAGTTTCTATTGATGACAAAAAAACAGAAAAAAGTCAAGAGCCTATTTAATAAGGAGAGAAAGGATTTGAACGGCATTCGAAATAAAACCGGTTTGAAGTGGATCCTGCATCAACCAAAAAGAAACAGTATTTTTATAAATCTCAATATTTTGAATATACAGCTTATCTTCAGCCAATAAATCATGGGTGCCAATGGGTTGAGAAGAATCTAATAATTGGCAAAAACTTTTTTGTTGAAACAAGGATCGAATACCGTTGATGTGAGGGGTCTGTTCTAAAATGGCTTGCACAAAAAAAGTACCGCCCCTTAAAACAGGTGCAAAGCAAGTGTGTAATTGAATGGGACTTGGTAAAAAGCACTTCAATTGATGATAAATCAAAGGAGAAATATCTTTGAAAAAATCTGGAATTAAATTAAAAGCGAGCATAGGGTAAATATTCTCTTTGGTAATAGGTGTCTGAGCAAAGCAATGACGTGTTTGCTGTAATAATGGATCAACCAAGTTGGGCTGTGCATACCATGCACCAAGGACAGCAGTTGTTTGAGCGCTTATCAGATGATATTTTTCATGAATAGGTTTTAGGCATCTGGCTATTGCAATGGCAGCAGAATGGGGTGCACATAAACATTTTGTTCTAAGACAGCCGATATTCTTGCCATTCAATTCAGGGATAATGCAAGCCGCTTTTTGAATTTTCCCAGTACAATCAATCAACCAATTTTTCCCATGCAAAAAATGATGAGGATACCGTTCAAAGATGCGAGAATCACATAAAAATAAAATATGCGGTTGCGTTAAATCAAATAAATCTAAGGCGCTAGAAATAATAACCTGATTTTGATACGAGATGGGACTTCCCGCCTCTTGATGCAAATCAAGGGGTTGAATCTGTTCAATGGGGTAATTTTGACGATCTAACTCTGCCAAAATTTCCTTGCCAACAGGTGTTTTTGTCCCTAAGACAGCAATTGTATATTTTTTTTGTTTCATAAAAACTAAATAGAATATGAAAAGACTAACCGCCAACTATTCTTTGGAATGTTGCTTTTTTTTATGGTTTATGTTAAGATGAATCAAAAGGAGAGAAAAATGACAGAACATATTTATCAAAAAACAATTGCCAAAATAATCAAGACAGAAGGCGTTGGTTTGCATTCTGGTAAGCCTATTCATATGACCTTAAAACCTGCCACAGAAAATACAGGGATAATTTTTTACCGCACAGATGTAACGGATAAAGATAACAAAGTACCCGCGAAATGGGATCACGTCGTGGATACACGTATGAATACGTGCTTAGGAAATGCTTCAGGTGTTGTGATTTCCACAGTAGAGCATTTTATGGGGGCATTGGCAGGTTTAGGGATTACAAATCTAGAAGTGGAGCTTTCAGGACCAGAGGCACCATTGATGGATGGATCTGCGCGTGATTTTGTAACTTTGATTGAACAAGCGGGCGTGCAAGTGCAATCGTCACCTGTGAAGGCCATTAAAGTTCTGAAAACAGTTAATTTTGATGATGGTAAGGGAGCAAGCACAGATTTGTTGCCTGCCGAAACAGGGATGAAATTCGAATTTGAAATTGATTTTCCTCAAACGAAAATCATTGGACATCAAAAAATCAGTTTTGATTTGAATGAAGAGTCATTTAAAAAATTGATAGCACCTGCACGGACTTTTGGTTTTGTATCAGAAGTGGAACAGTTGCGCGCAATGGGCTTGGCACAAGGGGCAACTTTGGAAAATGCTATTGCCATCCAAGGGGATGGCGTCTTAAATCCCGGTGGATTGCGTGATGTGAATGAATTTGTAGAACACAAAGTATTGGATGCAATGGGCGATTTGTATGAAGCTGGTATGCCGATTATTGGTCATTTTAAAGGCAATAAATCTGGCCATTTCCATAATAACCAGCTATTGCGAATCCTGTTTGCAGACGCAAGCAATTATGAAATTGTGGAACTATAATTGATTCACACATAATTTTTCACCTGCTAAAATATGGGCGTGCAGGTGAGGGACCTCCTGGCCAGAATCTTTTCCTGTGTTAAGGACAAGACGGTAGCCGTTTGTTAGGTTTAACGCATGAACAGTGGCCAAAATTCCCTTCAAAAAGCCATCAATCTCAGATTGTGGTGCATGATCCAATAAATCTTGAAAATCCACATAAGCTCCCTTTGGAATAACAAGAACGTGAATTTTTGCTTTTGGATTGATATCTTTAAAAGCCAATACGAAATCATCTTCGTAAACAGTTGTGTTCGGAATTTCATGACGCAAAATTTTTGCAAAAACATTGTTGGAATCATATGACATTTTAAACTCCTTTTGTTCGGTTTTTTCTTGCAATTTCATTTGATTTCATTAGAATATAGGAAAAAGGTAGGGAATGCAAATGAAAAATTTTATTAAAATGTTGACTCTATGCGGTGTTGTTTTCTGTGGAACAACAGTAAAAGCAAATCTATACAGAGTTACCAATATACCCGTCGTGGCCGAACGTTCATCCGCTTTAGAAGCAAAAGAAGCCGCCTTGGCGGAAGGTCAAGTGATGGCTTTTAAACAATTGATAACGCGGTTATCACCACAAAGTGCAGGTCAATTGCCTCAAATAACAGAAGAAACAGTCCTTCCGTATGTGCAAGGCGTGTCTATTGAAAATGAGAAAACAACCGCTACAAAGTATATAGGGAATATTGCTGTGGAGTTTAATCCAAAGGCAGTAAAAGAGTTTTTAAATACCGAGCAGGTAACATATCTTAAAACACAAGCCCCAAGTTTATTGGTAATTCCAGAATATGTGGCGAATGGTCAAACACAAACATTAGAGGCGACAAATCCATTGTACCTTGCCTTAAAGGAAAAGAAAGACTTTGCGCCGTTTTATCAAGCGGTTGTCCCTCAAGGAACCGAAGAAGAATTGAATGTGTTAAAAGAAAATATTGGAGGGGCCAATATGCTGTTAGGCGATTATAAAAAAGATCGCGTGATGGTTTTGCGCCTGACACATGAAGGAAATGATATGTGGCAAATTGAATCTAGTTTTTCTCCGTCCTCAGGAATGCAAAATCAAGTTGTTCAAAAGCGTTTTCGCTTTTCAAATGGAGATCAAAAATTGGCGGCTGGTCAAATGGCTGATGCTGTTTTTGCAGAAATGGAAAAACGGTGGCGCGCCGATCGAACAACAAGTCTGTCAGATAAACAAACACTTTATTTGAGAATCCCTGTCAATTCATTGCCCGAATGGTTGCGTTTGGAACAAGAAATGAAAACGTGGAGTTTCTTTGATGATGTTGGCTTAAAAGGATTATATTTGCCTCAGGTGTTGGTGGAGGTTGCATACAAAGGGGATTTGGATACAATAGCTTCTCGCTTGCGTGAAGTGGGATGGCAAATGGAAAAAGATTTTTCGGGGAATGGGGCAACTTTGACACGGATGGCTGAATATGAATAAAAATATATGGATATTATTAGGTGTTATATTATTAGGGTTTTTGGTGTATCAAATCAGTGGTATTTTATTACCCTTTGTTTTGGCTTTTATTTTAGCATATGCCCTGAATCCAATTGCAAACAAAATGGAACATAAAATGCCCCGCGGGGTGGCATCAGGTACATTGGTCATTGGTGTTTTGATGGTAGCAATTATGATGGTGCTGATTATAACGCCAATTTTGCAATCGCAAGTCATGGATTTTACATTGCGTATTCCCAAATTGGTGAATTTAATCTGGGATAAATTAAAAGATATTTTGACCTATGGTCGCCATAATATGACTGAGCAACAGTTGTATCAATTATCGGATTCAGTATCTGGAACAGTCTTAAATGTGTTTCAAGGTTTGGGATCCGCATTGATGCATGTTATTTCTGGGGGAATGGCTGTGTTTAGTTTGGTATCTTTATTATTGATTACCCCTGTTGTATTGTTTTATTTAATGCGTGATTGGCCACACGTATCACGAAATGTAAAGGAGATGATTCCCATGACAAAACGGACGGTAGCAGAAAATTTGATGAAAGAAATCAATACCACGTTGGCTGGTTTCATTCGTGGACAAGCGAGTGTGTGCCTGATTTTAGCGATTTATTATGCAACAGCTTTGTCTGTAATCGGACTAGAAATGGGGGCTCTTGTGGGTATTTTGACCGGTGTCATGATCTTCATTCCCTATGTCGGTTATGCGATTGGGTTGATTTTAAGTGTCCTTTTGGGGCTTTTGCAAGGATTGACAATGACACAATGGTTGTGCTTGGGGGGCGTTTTTTTGATTGGACAAATTGCTGAAAGTTATTTTTTAACACCTTACTTGGTGGGAAAACGGGTTGGACTTCATCCTGTGTGGATTATCTTTGTTTTGTTGGCAGGTGGTATGGTTGCCGGCTTCTTGGGGGTTTTGTTGGCTGTGCCATTTGCGGCGGTATTGGGCGTGTTGATTCGTCATTTGATTAAATGGTATCAATCTAGTGATTTTTATAAGGGGAGTAAATGACCGAACAATTGGCACTTGATTTTCCATCTCGTCAAGCATATGGACGCTCCAATTTTTGGGTAGCGCCATGTAATCAAGAGGCCATTGCGTGGATTGATAAATATCCAGAATGGCCAACGCATGCTTTGCTAATTTATGGGGAAGCAGGTTCCGGAAAAACACATTTGGCAGCGATTTTTTCGGACGAACGCATTGAAGCAAGTGATCTAACAGAAGATTTTATACCTCAAACCCAGAAGGTTGTTGTGGAGAATTTGGAAGAATTAAAAGATGAAAAGGCCTTGTTTCACCTGTTTAATCGGATAAATGAAATGGGCGGAGGATTGTTGATGACAGCCAAAGAAATTCCAACCTTTCAATTGCCAGATTTACAATCTCGGATAGGTATGACACCAAAAGCAGAAATTCAAATGCCAGATGATCAAACAATTCAATCTGTGTGTGCGAAAATGTTTGCAGATAAACAGGCCATTGTTGAACCTGCCGTGTTGATGTATATTGCAACACGGGTGCCGCGATCATTTGATGCGGTACGTAAAGTGGTGAATATGACGGATGAACTATCATTGGCCAAAGGACGTCGTATTACAATTTATTTGGTAAAGGATGCGATTGAAAAGTTGATACAAAACGGAGGGCTGAATGGTTAAGAAGAAAAGAAAGATCAATGTGCCGTTTTGGATAAAAGGCTGTATTTGGATTTCATTGGGGCTTTTGATAGGCTTGAGCCTCTTGGCTTATGATAAATGGGATGCCTCATGGAATACAGCGTCCAGCCTGCCAACAAGAAATTGGTTGGGACCATTTGGCGCGTGGATTGCAGATGCCTTGCTACAATCTTTTGGAGCAATGGCTATTGTTGTACCAATTGCTTGCTTTATATTTGGAATTTTTGTGTTTTTGAAAAAAGAACACATGTATTGGCGTACCCTTGGCGTAATAATTGCTTGCTTAATTGGAAGTTGGTTGTTGGCCAGTTTGAATCAAACACCATCTGAATTTTTTAAAGCTGGCTTGGGTGGTTTTGTAGGAAGATATCTGACAAAATGGTATCTTCCATCTAAGATGATGAGCGTACTAATGGGAATAATTGCAACACTGTTGATTATTGTTATTTTAAAATTACCAGTATTGAAAGTGGGGTTATTCACAGGAACTGGTTTATTGTGGGGAATCAAAAAACTACCTGTCAAAGTGCCTGAAAAAGTTAAAAAACCATTTAAGGCAATGTATGTGAAAGCACAAGTCAATAAAATTAAGAAATCCGCCCCTAAAACAAAAGTAAAAGCAACAGCTGTAAATAAAAAGAAAGCGGATATCATGGCGGATTTAAATGAAGAAAATATGTATGAATTGCCATCAAGCAAATTATTAGCGCCAGTCAAAGAATCTTCTGGACCAGCGCTAAGTAAAGAAATGATGGCTCATTATTCTGAAAAATTAGAAAACGTCTTGCGTGAATTTCAGGTACAAGGAAAAATCACAAAAGTAGCCCCTGGTCCAGTGGTAACACTTTATTCGTTTGAGCCTGCATCTGGGGTAAAGGTGTCGCGCGTGATTTCTTTAGCGGAAGATGTGGCACGCGAAATGGAAGTTCAATCTGTCCGTATGGCGGTTATTCCAGGGACAAATGCCATAGGTATTGAAATGCCAAATAAATCTCGTGAGACGGTGTATGTTCGTGAGATGATTGAACAGACATCATTCCAAGAACATACAGGTGCTTTACCAATTATTTTAGGCAAAGATATTGGTGGACATCCCGTATATGCAGATTTAGCCAAAATGCCACACCTATTGGTCGCAGGAACAACGGGTTCTGGTAAATCAGTTGGTATCAATACAATGATTTTGTCATTATTATATCGCTTCACCCCCGAACAATGTCGATTGATTTTGGTTGACCCCAAGATGGTGGAGTTATCTGTGTACAACGGCATTCCACACTTGCTGACACCAGTTGTGACAGAGCCTCAAAAAGCCTTGATGGCGTTGAAGTGGGCGGTACACGAAATGGAAGATCGCTATCGTTCTATGAGTCAATTGGGTGTCAGAAATATTACTGGTTTTAATGAAAAATTAAAACAAGCAAAAGCTGAAGGTATTGAACTAAAACGTCGAGTGCAAACGGGTTTTGATGCCACGACGGGTGAACCAATTATGGAGGATAAGCCGTTTGATTTAACGCCCTTGCCCTATATTGTATTTATCATTGATGAAATGGCTGATTTAATGGGGCAATGCGGTAAAGAGGCAGATCCATTGATTCAACGGTTGGCCCAAATGGCTCGTGCGGTGGGTATTCACTTGATTTTAGCAACACAACGTCCATCTGTAGATGTGATTACGGGAACGATTAAATCCAACTTCCCATCACGCATTTCTTTCCAAGTTAGAAACAAAATTGACTCACGTACAATTTTGGATGAACAAGGGGCAGAGCAGTTGTTGGGTCGAGGAGATATGCTGTATATGCCGGCAGGCAACAAACCTGTGCGGGTGCATGGACCTTTTGTGTCAGATGAAGATGTTCAAGCCGTTGTGAACCATTGGACCCATCAAGGCAAACCAGAGTATGTGGATGCCGTTGTGTCCGAATCGGC
Organism: Alphaproteobacteria bacterium UBA3650; assembly: GCA_002373815.1. GTDB lineage: Bacteria > Pseudomonadota > Alphaproteobacteria > CAAHEQ01 > UBA3637 > UBA3637. The sequence continues at coordinate 16,413 of DFKH01000083.1, read as the reverse complement.
CAATATGGCTTCTGGGGGAACAATGGGTGGATCTGGTAATAGTGGAGACGAGTTGTATGATAAAGCTGTTCAAATTGTTTTACGTGATAAAAAGCCAACGACAAGCTATATTCAGCGGCGTTTGTCTATCGGCTATAACAAGGCAGCCGATTTAATTGATCGAATGGAGGCAGAAGGCATCGTTTCTGCGCCAAATGTGTCTGGAAAACGTGAAATTTTAGCCCCTAACGCCGGAGGTGAAGGATGAAAAAACTAATTTTATTATGTTTAGCTTTGATTTTCGCTACACCAAGTTTTGCGTTGGTGGATAAAAAAATTGATACGCCTGCAAATCGAGCTATTTTGACGAAAGTTGAAAAGGCCTATAACAAAATGAAAACGTTGCAAGCTAAATTCGCGCAGTTTAATTCCAAAATGAAAGATGAATTGCATACGGGAACAATCTACATTTCCAAGCCAGGGCAAATGCGTCTTGTTTATGAAAAAGGCTCTCCTCTGGAATTTGTAGCAACAAAAGGGGCTTTCATCTATCATGATAAAGATCTAGAAGAGGTAAATTATTTTGATTTGAACAGCACTCCGGTAGAGTGGATCTTGCGTGAAAAATTGTTATTTGATGATCCAGGATTTGTGGTGACGGATGTCCAAGATGTATTGGATGAATACTTTATTACAGCGCATAAAAAAGGGGCAAAGGAGTTAGGAGAATTGACACTTGTCATTGATAAAGATGAAATGACTTTAAAACAATGGGATGTGTTAGATGTACAAGGAATCAAGTCCACAGTATCACTTTTTGATATCAAACAAAATATTCCTGTTGACAAAAAGATTTTTATGTTCCAAAATCCATATAAAGACTAGTTGATAAAAAGGGGGAATTCCATGAAAAAATTATTATTATTGTCTGTGTGTGCTTTGATTGCTACGCCTTCATTGGCTCAAAAGGCAGGGGAGTGTGCTTTAACGCCGCTTCAAAATTTAATTGTAAATGCAAGAGGGGCTGAGGAAATTCAAGCACTGATTCAACGGGGTGTGGTGTTTGACGAACAAGTGCGTTGTGGCGGAACCTTAACCCAATTGGCAATCCGTCGTGGAAATCCAGATGTGCTAGAAGCTATTTTGCGCCAAGATCAAAATCGAGCAAATGCTGTTGTTCCGTTGGATGCGTTTCCGATTGTAGGTGCTCCAAAACAAATTCCTTTGATTTTGTTTGCAGCATATTATGCCCCAAATAAACAAATTATGGAGTTATTAGAAGCTGCGGGTGCTAACTTATCAGCAACAGACGATTTTGGCCGCAATTTGCTGTGGTATTTAAATAAGAATCCAGTTCTCAGGAAAACGGCTTTGGAAGATGATTTAAATCATAAGTTGTTGTATGGTATGGTGGCAGCACAAAACCCCGATCAAGAGGGAATACAACAGCAAGGCCGTCCGGTGGCACAACCACAACAGGCCAGACAACAACCTGCCTCTCCAATGGCGCCGCAAGGTCCAGGTGATAATTTAGTTAGTGAGTAATTAAATTAAACGAAATATACCTTCTTGTGCGTTGATAAGCTTATCCGCATGGGTACCGATTTTTTGTTTTAAGGCATAAAGATGACTTTCAACTGTGTGTGTTTCAGCCTCAGGGCTGTATTGCCAAACGTGTTCCAATATCTCCTCCCTTGTGGCAGTATGATTTTTGGCTTGAACCAAAAAGGCCAGAAAAGCGGTTTCTTTTTCAGTTAAAGCCATCGACTTGTTGGAAATGAGATCGGTCAAAAGGCGTTGAGAAGAATCAAAAATAAAAGAGGAATTTTCATAACGGCTCGTTTCTATTAAATACTTTTGTACAAACAATCGCCATTGAGTACGAGTCCAAGGTAATTCATTAAATGGAATATTTAAAACAGGCGTGTCCTTGGGAGGAGCCTTGTCTGATAACCAGATAAGCGCCTGATATTGATTGTTTGGTTGATATGCAATCACAGAAAGATCCGATAATATTGCGATAAATTGATCACAAGTGTTTTTGTTTTGTGTATAAAATCCAATCATGTGTTGCCTTTTTGTTTTTAATTTGCTAGAATAAGTACGTATATTATAATCAAAAGAGAGAAAAAATGATACCTTTATTTTTGTATCGCTTGGGTTTTGTATTGATAACACCATTTTTGGCTGTGTGGTTTTGGATACGCAGAATCAAAGGAAAAGAAAGTAAAACAAGGTTTTGCGAACGCTTGGGCTATCCCAAAATAGAACGTCCCGAAGGCAAATTAATATGGATGCATGGGGCAAGCGTGGGGGAATGCCTATCTATGATGCCTCTCATCAATAAATTGCTTGAGCTAGATCCAGCTTTGCATATTATGGTAACAAGCGGGACAGTTACATCGGCTGATTTAATGGCAAAACGCCTGCCCGATCGGGCGTTTCATCAATTTATACCAATTGATTCCCCATGGGGCGCTCGCCATTTTGTGCGTCATTTTCATGCAGACGCGGTGTTGTGGTTTGAATCTGATTTTTGGCCTAATTTATTGGCCTCTATTCATGCAGCGAAAATTCCTTTGGTTTTATTGAATGGACGTATTTCAGATAAATCTTTTGCACGTTGGCAAAAAGCCAAATGGTTTATTAAACCATTACTGCAAAATTTTACCTTAACATTGGGGCAATCGCTTGAAAATGCACGTCGATTGCAAGTTTTGGGAAGTCCTCAAATTGATTGTGTAGGTAACATTAAATATGCCGCTCCTCCTTCACCTTTTGATGAAAACGAATTGTCAAAATTGTTATCTCAAATAGGCGATAGACCTTGCTGGTGTGGAGCCTCTACCCATGACAACGAAGAAGAAAAAATGGCAAATGTTCACTTAAAATTAAAAGAAAGTTTTGAACATATTTTAACAGTGTGTGTGCCACGACACCCCAATCGAGCAGACGTAATTGAAAAGATGTTTGAAAAAAAAGGTCTTAAAGTGGCACGTCGTTCTAGAAAAGAATCAATCACAAATGAAACAGATATTTATTTAGCGGATACAATCGGAGAAATGGGGTTGCTATATCGTTTAGCGCCAATCGTATTTGTGGGAGGATCGTTGATTCCTTTTGGTGGGCAAAATATGTTAGAACCAATGAATTTGTCGCGTGCGGTTGTTATCGGCCCTTATGCCTTTAATTTTAAAGAGATAGTACAGTCTGCAAAAGAAACATCAGCGTTGTTAGAGGTCCCCGATGAACAGACCCTGACGGCGACAGTTCACGAATTGTTATCAAGTCCAATAAAACGCCAAGAATTAGCGGATAATGGACACAGAACAGCCAGTTCCGAGATGGCTGTATTGCCAAGATTGTGTGATTGTTTGAAACAAAAGGGAATCATTTAAAATGCATAGCCCCAAATTTTGGAATAAAGAAAAAAGTATTTGGACGACACTGTTAAAACCTATCAGTGCAATTTATGCGATGATAACACGCCGACGTGTGGCAAAAAAAGGTTATAAAGCATCAGTTCCCGTTATTTGTGTGGGAAATATTTTTGTGGGGGGCGTTGGCAAAACACCTGTCTGCTTGGCTTTGGGTGAATTATTGCATACCAAAGGCAAAAGTTTTTACTATCTGAACCATGGATATAAAGCTGATAAACAAAATGTTTTGGTGGATAAACGCACCCATTCTGCTCTGGATGTGGGAGATGAGGCCCTATTACTCAGCGAAACAGCCCCAACTATCGTCAATCATCAAAGGGCAAAGGGTGCAAAATTGGCTGAAAAATGGGGAGCAAAAGCTTTAATTATGGATGATGGGTTTCAAAATCCATCATTACAGAAAGATTTTTCATTTGTGGTCGTGGATGGTAAAAAAGGCTTTGGAAATGAGTGTGTGTTACCCGCTGGACCTTTGCGTGAACCTGCCTTAGAAGGATTGAAACGTGCAAATGCTGTGATTTTGGTTGGCAAAGACACTTGGGGTGTTCAATTTTACTTGGAACGTAATGGCGTGAATTTACCCATTTTAACTGGTCATTTTGAGTTAGATGAAACAGTTGTTTCTTTATTTAAGGGAAAAAATGTTTTTGCTTTTGCAGGACTAGGGAATCCTCAAAAATTTTATCAATCATTACAGGATAAAGATATTTTTGTCGTCGGAACGGAGGATTTTCCAGATCATTACTATTATACACGTTTTGACATTGAGGATATTAAGAAAAAAGCAAAGGGATTACCATTGTTGACAACAGAAAAAGATGGCGTCAAATTACCAAAGGATGTGCGCCAAAATGTATTTGTGATGCCTGGCAAATTTATTTTTGATAAGCCAGAAGATGTGTGGCATTTGTTGCAAGGGGTGTTAAATGGTTCAGATTCATCAGGCGAAACGTCCACCGTTTAAACGTTACATTGAGGACCCATTTGTTGGATTGGTGGTCGGTATTATTTGTGGCATTATGTGGTTGTTGCCGTTACCGATGGCTCGCGCAATGGGATCTGGAATCGGGCGTATCATTTATTATTTTGCATGGAATCGCAACAAAATCGCAATGAAAAATATGTCTGTGGGCCTGCCCGATAAAACAGAAGCAGAACATCGCGAAATTGTCAAAAAAATGTGGCGCCACTTTGGTATGTTGTTTGCAGAATCTGCACATGGATCTGAAGTTTTAAAACAATCTCGTAAAGTAAATATGGGATTGGCACGAAAGGCTCAACAAGAAGGTAAAGGAGGATTTATTTGTACAGCGCATTTTGGGGGCTGGGAATTTGATGTAGCGAAATTAGTAGGGCCTGATTTCCATTTAAATCCTGTTTATCGTAAGGCGAATAATCCGTGGCTGAATAAAATTTTATTTGAACGGAGACCTGGTGTTAAAATTCCTAAAGGTGTAGTCGGGGCGCGATTGATGTTGGAAACATTGAATAAAGGTGATTTTATTGCAATTTTGTGTGATCAGAAATTACGTGAAGGTATGGAAATACCTTTCTTTGGAAAGCCCGCTATGACGGCAACAGCTATGGCCTCTTTGGCGATAAAAAAAGGTGCGGCAATTTTAATGGTAAAAGGGGTCAGAGGTCCCGATAATATTTATACATTTTCTATTGAAAAAAGGTTGGAAATCCCAAAAGAATTGCCTTATCAAGAGGCAATTAAGGCCATCATGACAGATGTGAATAATTTGTATTGGGAATGGATTAAAAAGAATCCTGAGCAATATTTGTGGATTCATAGACGTTTTGATAAATCGTTTTACACAGAATAACAAGAATGTTATTTATCTGTATAATAGCGTTTGGAAAACGAAAAAATCTGACGTACAGCTTGCCATGAGGAGGCATAGCAAAAACGAATCGCGACAAGAGGAATATGGTTGTCAATGCAAATGCCTAAACGATGATGACCATCATCTAAAGAATCTTTTGAGCCGTTTGTACGACATAGCATAACACGCATAGGAAAAGAATCGTCATAGCCATGAGACATATTTTCCAACAATTTGTGATATCGCTCCTGTTGCTGGGCAGGGCTTTTTTTCCAACGATGATTGGAAAATTGATATGCATTGTCTGCCGTCCGTTTAAAACGTTCCAAACCATGATCTCGTAAAAAATGGGGGTCAAGATGATAAACACATGTCCCATTTGTTTTCCAACGATAACGCACTTTTTTGATTAAGGCAAATAATGCCCCGATATGCGCTGGAACAGGAAAAGCAATACGCACAGAAACTGTTTTGTTTTTTTTCTGAATAGCTTGTTTAATTTTTGAACGTCCAGCTAATAAACAATCTTCTTTGATAAGGGTATTGCCGCCTAATAAAATAATAACTTCTTCTTCCTTTGCAGTAAAAGGAATTGTTGCATCTGGTAAAGCAGCCACTTCTTCTAATGTCAATGGATACAGTTCAGAAGAAAAACTGAGAACATATGAATGCATACTACCCCCAAAAAATGGTGCCGAGAATGTGACTCGAACACACGACCTACTGATTACGAATGCGTTGCTCACATCTCTTGACACCTCAACAATGAAGCCAGTTTATAGGATTTGATGGATAAAGTCAAGTCTTTTGAAAAGTACTCATAATTTGTTCTTAATTGTTTGATTTGAAAGGCTTATTCTTTTAATAAAACTTTATAAAAATGGTCCTCAAAATGTCCTTTATTTTTACCTTCACGCCTATAATTTTATAAAAGACAGTTGAATCCAGTAAAAAACGGTAACTTAAAAACACCTTGATTTTTCTTTGTATTTATGGCATAATAGCTCTGTTGCCGAGATAGCTCAGGTGGTAGAGCAACTGATTCGTAATCAGTAGGTCGTGTGTTCGAGTCACATTCTCGGCACCATTTTTATTGGCTCCGCTTACTCATCATCAATATATTTTTCCAACAATTTATCATAATACTGCTGGGGGCAAGGTAGAATATATTTGTCATTTATTTGAAAATAGCAGTTTTCAGCCCATAACCTTTGATCATACCATTTATGTCGAATATTGTTATAAACTGTCACGGAAAAGACTGGATAATCATCTAAGTCGCTATGCAGAGCACAAAAATCATCTAATGATAACACAATATCTGCGATATCTTGCTCGTGGTTTAAGTCGTGTTCTTCTTTATATAATGACACAAAAATACAAATATTGAGTTGTCTTGCAAGTTCTTGTAGTTGAATTAAAGTGTCCAGAATACTTTTGCCATTGTGTGTTACCCAAATATCAGCCATATCTAAACAAACAATGGAACAACCTAATTTGTGAACAGTTTGCTCCATAATGTCAGGTAGATTCTCTGTCTTATCAAGTTGATGCAGATAAATTGGATAGTTTATCTGTGATTGGTTGGTTGCCTCTGTCAATCCAGTGAACCAATTATCCTTTCCTTTAATTTTAAGTAACTCAAGTGCAAAAAATTCAGGGTGTAAATAACTAAAATAGGCAAGGTTGTTTTGCTTTTTGTTGCCTGAGTTTTCTTTGTGAAAACGATTTAAAATTAAACAAATAATCTGCTTAAAAAAGTATGATTGGTAAATTCGTTCTTTTCTGTGGTGAGAAAGAACAATCAATTTCCCAACTGGTAAGCCACCACCTAGAACCTCATCCAAATTAGGATAACCTGTTGCGATTGTTTCTTGCTGATTTTTTAAATCTGTTACTTTTGCGCCTTTCAATTCATTTTGCATGCGTTGACACATATCTTTTAATAATTCCATAATTTGCTCCTTTCTTTTACGAATCGCATTGTAGCATTTTCCAAAACAAAAGTGTCTTTTATAAGAAATAGGAGTATAAAATAATAACTTATTGATTTAAAACAAATCTTTTTGTGCAAAAAGGCTGATTGTGTTCGGCTTAACCTCTTTTGATAAGTAAGCTCCCCATCCTTTTTCCATTAAAGGCCAACAAAATACATGGCCAGACAAAATATATTTACGCAACCCCTTATTTAAGAGCCGATTCATTTTTATAAAGGCACAAAAAGAATAAGGTACCAAAGCCAACATAAGATGATAATGCAAATTGACGCCATATTTGCCCATTTCTTTGCAACCAATGAACGCATACTGTTTGTCCTTTTTTAAGTACCATTTTTTTCCAAGTGTCTTGCGATAATAATATCCAAAAGCATTTTTGAGGTATCTCCAAGCCTCTTGTTCTGTAATATTATCCTTATTAAAGACAACGGTAATCCCTATGTTGTAATTTGCTTCTTGCACAGACATCCACTTTTGCATTTCTGCGCGTACTTTCTTGTCATATTCTTTCATGTTGCCTCCTTATTGAAAAATACTTTGATTCATTTGCGCAACATAGGTTTCTTTGTAATCAGTCATCACATGCGCATAGCGTTTTACCATATCCATGGTGTGATGACCTAAAATTTCTGAAAGTGGAATCAAGCCAATTCCAGTGCGTAACAAATGTGTTGCTGCTGTATGTCTTAAATCGTGAAATCTAAAATTTTGAATGCCTGCAGCAGATAACGCGGTATGCCATGCCTTTTTAAAATCTACTGGTTGTCCCTTTATTTTTCCTTGAAATACCAGCTCAAAATCTTGTGTATGTGGATGTTCATTTTTAAGTTGAGTTAAAATTTCCAATGCTTTATCGCATAAAGGCACACTGCGCGTGTCCCCATTTTTTGTTTGTTCAAAGACAAGCCTATGTTCATCCAATAACACGTTCCGCCATTTTAAATTAACAATTTCAGAGCGTCTTGCTCCTGTACTCAAGGCCAAAACAACAATTGGGTACAAATAAGTCATTTTAGATTCAGCACATGCCTTTAATAAAATTTGAATTTCATCATGACTTAAATAGCGTGTTCTGCCTTTTGGTTCCTTTAATTTTTTGATTTGTTGACAAGGATTGCTTGAAATAATCTGCCACTCTTTGCAGGCAGTTGTCATCAGTCCACTTAAAATAATAATGTATTTGTTGATTGTGGCTGGTTGCCTCATTTTAAATACATGTCCAATTTTGTACTCAGTTTGCAATAACTCTAAGCGATGAGTCAACAAATCATTTGGTGTAATAGCACTCAATCTTTTGTTGCCCAAACGTTGTTTCCACCATTTTAGAACATAAGCCTCAGATGGTTTGATATAGTTTTCTGCTAAATACTTATCCACACATTCTGCTAAAGTGGCACGACTAGCACCATAACCATTACATTTAGAAAAATTTTCAATGTCAGCCATCATTTTGTGGTACCAAGCACTTGCATCATCATAGTACTTAAATGTCTTAGACTGATCTATGACATTTTTTACCCTAATTCTTGCTCGATATCTTGGTAAGCCTGTTTTTTTACTCTTCAATGTTTCAATCATAAATTATCCTTTTTTTAGTGTTGTGTTTGTATTTATCATATTTTTTTTATTTATATTTTTTATATACAACCGCAGGATAACTTTTTTAATTTTTCTTTGTATTACAATAAGATAGGTTAAAAATTCCTATTTCTTATAAAAGACACAAAGACTTCTTTTTGTGCTAAAATAGTGTCCAGTTAGAAAAAAGGAGTACCATGTTTATCAACAACCCAAATACTATTTTTTTAGTCAAACCATCCACCAAAATTGAGCACCAATATATTGGGTATAGCCAATTTTATGATCAGTTGTCCAGTATGCTCAAACAGTATGGACATACCATTATTTCATTAGCTGTATCTGACATTTGGATTCGTGATTTTGCTCCATTTTTTACAGACAGAGGATACATCCCTTTGACTTATCAACCGCCATATCAACACTTTGATAAAAGTGCTAAAGTTCAAAAAGAGTGTCTCGCCTTTTTTGATAAAATTGCTGTGCCATTACCTTTGCGATTTGATGGTGGTAATCTGGTGACCAATAGTTCTGGCATAGGTATTGCCACACGCAAACCATTAGAGCTCAACAAACTTTCTGAAGATCAAATGAATCTTATTTTACATGAAGTATTTGATATTCAAAAAATGGTTTGGTTGCCTCCAGAACCTTATGAGCGCACAGCACATGCTGATGGTATTGTTCAATTTTTAGATGATAACACTTTATGTATTAATGCCCCCAATTCTGAATATTTACAAAAAGTACATAAGTTGATTCAAAAACAATGTCCACAGATAAAATTGATTTCTCTACCTTATCATCCTTCTGATGAAACAACCTATGGATGGTATAGTGCCAATGGTATCTATGTCAATTTCCTACAGACCAGCAAAGTTGTCATCGTGCCAACCTACAATTTGTCAACAGATGAGGTAGCTCTGAAAATTATTCAGAGCCATACTTCAAAGCCTGTTGTTGGATTGAATGCCACCACAATTGCAAAATATGGTGGCTCAATCCATTGCGTCACTGCTGGGTATTAATTGTACCCAAGTTCGCTTCCGTGTATGCGTTGTTTGAAGTTCAATTCTGAAATGTAATACTCTAACAATTTTTTCAGAATTTTAATCACAACTTTATCTAGGTAAAGTTGGAACAACTTTTCTTTGGGCATCAATTTGCTTGCTCTACTCAGATTCAGTTCCTCACAGATACGCGCATAGAGATAAGGCGCAATGCGATCCCCCATTTGTAATTGTTCAAAAAACAAAGCCACATTTTTCAAATTTGCCTCAATTGAAAATGGAAGCATATTTGCGTATTGATTAACCGTTACGGATAGTTTCTCTTGTTCGCCTTTAAACAATTTTACCCAAATACTGTTTAAAACTCGAGTTTTTTCCTTTGATTTGCGCCAATCTCCAGAGTAAGATCGATTTAAGATATCCATTAATTGTTGAACATCGGATGGTAATCCATTGGATACATTTGAGGTGAAATTGTTTGATGGTACAACATTCAAAACCATATTAGTTTCTGTCATTTTTTTCTCCTTCCTGACAGTTAATTCAAAACACACCATGTGTTTTGATGGCATAGTTGTACTTTATTAATATATAATGTCAATTTATATAAAAATAAAATGATGTTTTTGTATAACTATATGATAATAAAAGAATTTATGCTGTTTTTGTGATATATATAATTTTTATTATAATTTTATTTACCCCCATTTTGCCCATTCTGGGGGTAAAATTTTCAATTTTTGATCCACTTTTTTCCCTTTAATGCCGATTCGTTTTTTACTTCTCATTTATAAAATTAAAATATGGGATAATTTTTAACTGAATACTAACTCAAATTGCCGATTCAAACTGAATCAGCCTTATAAAGTCCACATCTGAGATTAGAGATTTGCCAAAATGAAAGACACCTTGGCAATGTCCCCATAGATATATATCGTTTTTTTAATATTATATTTTTTAATATAAACTCACCATAAATTGATGAGTAAGCGGAGTGCTTTCAGTTGATCTGCTGTTAAAGTTGGCAATTTTTGAGTGATAGTTTCCAAATCTTGAATTTGTTCTGTAGTTAAAGCTGTATCCGAATGTACTCTATTTGTAAAATATCCATCAGATGATTCTGTATCATTAGATGGTTTATAGTGTAAATTAAACAGATCATCCATACTAATTTTCAAAACATCACAAATATTGACTACTTGTTTCAGCTCTGGAATGTGACCATTTTCAATATTACTGATTGTTTTACAACTACATTGTGTCGCTTCGGCCAATTGCTCTTGACTCATTTTACGCTGTTTGCGCATTGCTTTGATAGTTTGTCCAATTTGTAATTTCATCTTGTTTTCCTGAAATATATTAACTGTTGCATAAAAATATATGTCATTTGTTTCGTATAAAACATCCTTTAGAATTCTGATTTTGTAATAAAATAAGCAATGTAATTCTTGACTTGTGGCAAAAAATGCAGTTTAATTCGCTTGAAATTTACTTAATTGGAGAAAAATATGACATTACACCCATTAGTAGAAGATTTGAAAGACAAAATTTTGGATTGGATGAATAATAGCCAAGAAGAAAATGTGGTGCCTAATCCTAATCCACAAGATGAGAAAAGAGAAGATGCAAATCCATTTTTAGAAAATTTATCCAAACAAATTGATAATATTGCAAATATCAAATATATTATTGTTGGTGATAATCCTGGGAATACTGAATTAAAGAAACAGGAATATTTTTGTGGACGAACACAACATATAAAAGATTTTTTAACAAAGCTTGCCTGCAAACATGAGATTATTTTTTGGAATAAAAGTTTTGTGTCCACTGCTAGGACAGTCAAGTTAGATAAAGAGAAAGAATCTCAAGAAATTATGGCTGAATTTATAGTAAATCTCTTAAGAAAAAATTCATCGATTAAATTGTGGCTATTAGGAAAAGATTTTGAAAAATTTTCTTATTTTTACCAAGAATTAGAGAAAGGCATGCCTGAAAAGGTAAATGTGTGTATATTTGGTCATCCATCTGGCAACTGGTTTTATAAAAGTTTTATAGAGTCCTTGCCAGATGAAGAAATCAAAAAATTGGTAGAAAAACACTTTAAGGATAAGAGATTGCCAAAAATAAGTTAAAGATTTAGACTATCCTCACGCCTATAATTTTATAAAAGACACAAAAGTTTTGAATTGTGCTAGACTGCGATTCGTTGAGTTAAATGAAAGGAGTTAGTATGACGATGGATGAAATGACAACAGTATTTTTTCAAACGCAAATTCACCCAATAGCACAAACAATGGATGAAATCAAAGCGGTAGGACGCGCGCAAGGATATCAAGGCTTTTATATGGATCAAAAAATAGATGAGCCTGTGGTTATTCCAAATCGATATATGAATCAAAATGTTGTTTATATGGTCATGATGTCCACTGATGTTGTATTAAAATATAGACCTTTATTGCGAGAAGTTTGGAAAAAGATTTATGGTGTAGATTCTATGCTTTGCTTGAACGAGGATGTTTTGAATAATTTGAATAGCAAACATGAATTTACAACATTGTTTGTTGGATCATCTCAGAATTTAGAGAACAGATTAAAGCAACATATTGGACAAATGCCTTGTCTGACAAAACAAAGCTTGTGTTTGCAAAAATTGGTAGAACTTGGGGTAAATTTTTCAGAGTTTTCAGTGCTGTCACATCATGTGGATAATAATAAGAAAAATTTAAGCGTATATACAAAATTATTTCGATTGGCAAAAAGGCCACTCTTTTCAATTAAAAAAATATAAAAATTAATTCGAATAAATTACAAGCTTATTCAAAAAAAGTTAAAAGTGTATCTAGTTCTGGAATTATTTTGCGCTTTTCTTGTAATATGGCTAATGACATTTTTTGTTTAAATAAATGCAATAACGCCTCAGGGGTTGTATAACAAGGATAAGTGTCTGTTATTGATTTGAGAAAGTTTTGAATCATGCTTTTAAGCTCATCTGTTGTTTTATTTTCTAATTTTTGTTTAGAATAACCTAAAATTTGTAATAATAATCCTTCTATTGCTTGAGGATTTGAGACAATGATAACAGGTTTTCTATGATTTATATTATATTTATGGAGGTCTCTATATTTAACTTCAGAGAGTGCTCCTGGATCAATATTCCATTGTTGTTCTAATTTTCTTAGAGTCTCATTTGAAATGCGATATTCGGCAGCTTTAGATTCAAAATCTTCATCCAAAAGAACAAATAATCTATCATAATATTGACAAGATAATGCATTTAAAACAATAGAGTCGGCCGTTCCTCCTCGACCAGAGAAAGGAGAAACTTCTTTTACAGAAGCATTGGGAAACAGAGATGCTAAATAATGAAGGAAATAACCTTCTGTCTTTCCTTCATATATATAATAGCATGTCTTTTTCCTATAGCGTTTCTTCATTATAAATACTCTTTGATTTTGGGCCTACCATCATATTCGCCATTGATATACTTGATAAAGTAGTTCTCATCATTGCGGACTTCTTTTATTTCATCCAACCTGTACATATCAGTAGCTTGCGCATGATCTTTTTCTACAATAAAAATTTGAGTTTTCCTTAAAAATTGTAAAAACCAAGGATTGTGAGTAGAAAATACAATCTGTGCATTGTTAGGATTTGACTCTTTTCTTATAAATAAAGTCAAAATTCTTTCGACTAAATCTGTATGTAAACTATTTTCTAATTCATCTGCAATTAAAATACCGCCTGTTGTTAAAATATCTCTAATTTTAGCAAATAGAATAATATAATTAACTGTGCCTGCTGACTCTTGTAATAATGGTAAACGAACAGTAGAATGTCCATCTTTATGTTCAGCAAGTAATAATTTCAAATCTGGTTGAGGTTGTAAATTATTATTTGGCTTTACTGTGAAGGGAGTCAAGTTTGAAATTCCAAGATCAACTTTTTGTACTTCTTCTACAACAGATGCTAGTAAGTCAGGCCTCTTTTCGAGTTCGCGAGTTAATTGATCTATAAACATCAATTGTGGAGTAGGAAGATGCATTGTAGATGAGGTATTAACATTTGTTAAAATGGAAGAAAAAGATTTTATTTCAATTCCAGCCTTAATCAAATAATTTAATTTTTGTAAAAATGAAAATGCTGTTACAGAAGAACCTAAGCGACCTTTGTCAGCTTCATTTAACTTAATGATGTCTGACTGAAAATTATCTTTTTCTCTGGTAAAAATATTATTGTAGTATTTTGTATCTGGATTCAAACGTCTTAATTGTTCAGACGAGATCTGAATCTGATTTTGATCATTTTTATTCAAAGATATAGTATAATAAAACTGATCTCCGTTACATTCTATAAATTCAGCAGAAAAAATAATATCTTTGTTTTTTTGGAAAAAATGTGGTTCTATGGCAATATCCTTTGTTAAATAGGAATGTTCAACAAATAGAGTGAAAGCAACAAACGCCTTTAGAACATTTGTTTTTCCAGAAGCATTTGGTCCCACTAGACATGCAATCTTATTAAGAAAAAAATTGTTGCGTTCAATCGACGTATCGTCGACATGCTGACTTTTTGTAATTCTAAAATCAAGGCAATGTTCATCTTTAATAGACAAAAAATTCTGAATACAAAAATTTGTAAACATAATCCACTCCTTTTTTAACGATTTCTTGTTAAATTTAGCATACTTTTTGTTTTTTTGCAAGAAAAATAATCACAAAGTGTGTATTTTTTATAAAAATTTTGTAAAAAAAGCCCAAAAGTGTCCTTATTTTGAATTTTACAAAAACAAACTATTGAAAGACAATAAAAGATTTTTGATTTGCCATTCCTTACGAATCAGTTGCTCTACCACCTGAGCTATCTCGGCAACAGCAAGAACTATAACACATTATTGATAAAAAATCAAGATTATTTCAAACACAATCAGATTGATAACGATATATTGTTGATAATGTTGAAAGAAATCGTTTTAAGCGATGTTCTCTATCAATTTAAAAACTATCTCGACGAAATCCATATTGATTACATCGAAAAAATTGATGTTATAAGAGAAATAAAAGGACTTCTTGAAAAAATATCTTATACCCAGATAATAAACCTGTGCTATAAAATTGCGAGGGATATAGCATATAAGGTTGAATCCAAAAAATGGTCTAGAAGTAATGCGGCTGATTTGGCTTTGCAACAATTGCCCGGATATTATAAAAGGGCTGTTGAAAACGGCTGGGATTTTAATCATTCGCCATATCCGAAATACGGTGCTGAATTACTTTCTTTTCTTAATGTTTTTAAATTAGATGTATCCATACTAAGAAAACCGCTAAATACCAAAAGTTTGTTTTCTGACAATGATGAATAAATAAGTGAGCATAGCTCATGAGAATTGAACATAAAGGCAAATACATTAACATCTGTGAATTAAGACACTGTTATTCAATAGGAATCCGTTGATAGTAACTTTCGTATAATTATCCCCCCTTTTGCTCCTCAAAGAACGCGGGAATATAGATAGTTGATATAAAAAAGCGATTATAAGTATAGAAATTAAGATAACAAGTAACATATAAAATAATAAAAAGACATATATGCTATGGAGTGGGAATAATACTATAGGGATTAATATTTCAAAAATTAACTTGAAAGATATTTTGAACTGATATCTTTATATTTTCTTAGGCGGAAAAAGAAAAAATAAAGAAAATTGTGTAATTAAAGCCATTTGTCAAAAAATCTGTGAACAATATAATACTAATAACAATCAGTTTTAATGAATGCTTTGTAAAAAACCTTAAAGTATAATTAAAGTACTATTTTAAAAATATCATCCATTGCTTACTGACTTTATCTCGAAATTTATTTCAGACAAATATAACAGAAATGATTTTATAATTATTGAAAAACTGAAATAGAAATAATAGGCAAAGTGATTGTTGTAGTATAATTTTTATATGCTTTTCAGAAATAAAAAACTAGAACTTATCTCTTGGCTAGCACTTATTATAAGTGCTATTTTGTTATATATAATAACTACTAATTACTCATTGTTTCCAAGCAAGTATAAATTTCCTTTTTTATTGGTATTACTATTGCTTATTTGCGTATGTGGAATTCTGTCAATTTTAGTAAGAAATAGAACTGGAAAGATTATAGCAAGTACCATCAATATTCTTTTAATATCGATAATTCTGATTGCCTTGATTTTTATACCTAGTATTGAAAAAAGAGTCAGAAGTATTTTTAATCAGGTTAAAACAGATAGTGAAATAATCAATGTCTATGTATTAAACAAGAATGTCAAAGATAGTTTTGCTGAATATGGTTCTTCTAAATTTATAATACAAAGTAGCTTTGGAACTGATGATCAAAAATATGCACTAGATGCTATTAAGGAAGAATTAGGTAAAAACAGTCTTATTACAGTTAACAAGAGTGATATCTTATCAGCTGTAGAAGCTTTATATGAAGAAGAAGGGCAATTGTTAATACTGAATGAGGCGTATGTTTCTAATATTGAAGAAATAGAAAAATATAAGTACTTTTCTGAGGAAACAAAAGTTGTATATTCAGTTAATAAGGAAGT
>DFKH01000009.1 GCA_002373815.1 Alphaproteobacteria bacterium UBA3650 | reverse complement strand
ACACCTTCGAATCCTTTGTGGTAGGTAAATCCAATCAATTTGCCTATGCCGCCGCAAAAAAAATTGCTGAAGAGGATAACATTTCCTTCAATCCTTTGTACATTCATGCTGGGGTTGGATTGGGAAAAACACATTTACTGCACGCCATCGCCTGGCGCATCAAAGAACGCCACCCAGAAAAAAGTGTACTATATTTATCGTCGGAGCAATTCTTTCAACGTTTTTTGCATGATTTAAACACAAAAAATATGGATAATTTCCGCACATTGATTCGGTCTGTGGATGTTTTGCTAATTGATGATATTCAATTTATTTTAGGCAAACCGCGTACTCAAGAAGAATTTTTCTATACCTTTAATGCATTAACGGCTGAAAAGAAAATGATTATTCTATCCGCAAATTCTATGCCTGCCAAATTGCAAGGCATTGATGATATGTTGCGTACGCGCATTTCACAAGGCTTGGTTGTAGATATTGCGCCTGCTGATGAAAATTTACGTCTAGGTATTTTGCAAGGCAAGAACAAAGAAATGGGCGCTTCTGTTCCTGATGATGTATTGGCATTTTTAGCCAAAAGTATTACAACCAACGTGCGTGAATTGGAAGGCGCTTTAAAACGTGTCATTGCACACGCAGAACTGATTGGAAATCCCATCAATATGGACACCACACAAGAAGTATTAAAAGATATTTTACACACATATGAACGCCCCGTTAAAGCACCAGAAATTCAACGAGTCGTGGCTGAGTATTACAACATTTCATTAGATGATTTGCAATCAACGCGTCGGGACCGCGCTTTTGCTCGTCCACGCCAAATTGCTATGTATCTGACAAAGACATTAACGCCCCTTTCATTACCAGATATTGCCTTGTGTTTTAAGCGTGATCACACAACCATTATTCACGCAGTTCGAACCATTGAAGGCCTAATGCAACAAGATAAAAAAATGGCCACCCAAGTGGCAGAAATCACAACCATACTGAAAACAGGAAACAATAATGCCTAATTTAACTCCTTTTAATAACCCGTTTTTGGTTGGTTTCGACGAATTAGAGCAAATGCTGCTCCGAGTTGCCAAAGGAGCTGATGCATTTCCTCCGTACAATGTGGAGCAATTAGACGCCACAACATTTGAAATCACAATGGCTGTTGCAGGTTATTCTGAATCAGATTTGGATATTTTGCAAGAAGACAATCAATTAGTCATTCGAGGGCGTCAAGAACACGACACGAATCGCCATTATTTACATCAAGGAATTGCCGCTAGGTCGTTTATTAAATCCTTCGTATTGGCGGATGGTATGCAAATTAAAGGAGCTATATTAGAAAATGGTCTTTTAATTATTACCTTGCAAAAACCACAAAAAAGTCCTAATATAAAAAGGATTGAAATTCAAAAACGGTCAAAAACAGTTCATTTAAACAAGAAAGGAAAATCAGATGAGTGACCGAATTACCCTTTCCACTCAAGATGTTTTTTGCGCTGAGGAAGTCGGCGAAGATGATCGTGTATATATTAAACGCGAATCACAAAACAATGAATTAGTTTGGGCCATTTACAGTCCAGAAGGGGAACGCATGGCTCAAACTGGATCACGAGAAATGGCTATGGCACTTGTCCGCCAAAACGATTTAACTGCGGCGCAGGTGCATTAAGGTATCTTTACAGACCCTAAAATTTTTTTCACGCAATCGTCTATGAATAAATGCCGAATGAGGGAAAAGTGGGAAGACGTCCCTTTGTAAATATTGGGCTGTTTTTTGGGGAACCCCCTCAACAACGGTAAAAGCTCTTTCATCACCATCATACAAACAAACAACACGCCCCTTTTTATCTAAAATCATCACATTTTTATTCCCCTTAACTTTTGTATAATCAGGGTTTTTCAAATCAAGTATTTTTTGAACAGGCAAATCTTGATAGCTTAACACTACTTGCATTTCAGATGTAAATCGCCTATTAACCCAATCAATAAAAGCCT
The DNA here is from genome assembly GCA_002373815.1 of Alphaproteobacteria bacterium UBA3650. Classification (GTDB taxonomy): domain Bacteria; phylum Pseudomonadota; class Alphaproteobacteria; order CAAHEQ01; family UBA3637; genus UBA3637. The sequence continues at coordinate 21,502 of DFKH01000009.1, read as the reverse complement.
GTTTCTCCTTACGATTCGGCAAAACTGTATGTGCGTTATTAATAATATACTGAATAGAGCTGTCAACAATACTCCCAATTACCGACCAACCAATACGCCCATTAAAAAATGCCTTGATAACATCTTTACGACGTCTCAAAGACCATCTCCATAAAGACATATGAGCTGTTAGTGTTGGATAAAGCTTTGTAACCTCAATTTCATAAGCACGTTCATTTAAAGTAGCCTCGGCCTCATCCAATAAATTGGCAAAGACTTGATTGACGGGGGAAAAAGAATAACCTTTTTCATCAATACGTTTCAAATACTGTAATACATGCGTCAATTCATGAACTAATGTCATGCTTTGTTGCAATAAAACTTTGTTTATCTGCTTCTTGGTCATACCCGCTTGTCTAATTTGAACCAATTCAACACGTAAGTCAGGAAATGCCATTCCCAAAAACTCATCAGAATTATGTACAAAACTCATTTCAACAGGACCTCGTTTTTTCAAATCAGGGGAAAAGGTAATCTCAGATAAAATTTTTCTACCTATTGAAGTTTTAAGAAGGAGTGTAAATAATTGCTGAAATTGTGTCCGATCCTGTACAGTCCCTTTTAGACGAAAACTATTTTTATCACGAACAACATCAAAGGCCTGTTGCAATTGAGACATCTAAACACTCACAAAATAAAAGGCTAAAAAATGGCGGATGGGAGAGGATTCGAACCTCCGTTAGGCTTTAGACCTAAACGCACTTTCCAGGCGCGCGCCTTCAACCACTCGGCCACCCATCCACTACTGGAAAAGTGGAGTCATTGTACCCGATTTTTATAGAAAAGTCAAGAGTTAAATCTTACCTATCTTTGCTTGGCTTATAAGGCGTTGATGGAGGTAATAATTTTTGAGATTGACTCACACACAGCATTGCTTCTGTAAAATTCATAGGAATATTCATCTTGTTTAAATAATCCGTCACACCTTGATAAAACTCTTTGGATGGCAACTTTTGTTCAAAAGAGATACTCATTTTTTGAGCCATTCGACGACGACGATCTATATACCATTTCATCTTCTTATTATCTCCAGACAAAGCATGCAACATCACCATTTTCCAATCGTCTGGCGTCTTTGGCATCCATCTGATAGGCATCCCACGCAAAGTGTGCAATTCTGTTTCCACAGAATCGCCAGTCTTAAAAGCACTCATTTCACATAAAACGATAGAAAGTATCCCTTCATTTAGCGTATGCGCATTTTTATCTAACCATTTATTAAAAGGTCTATCAACGTAATGTTGCAATTCATGCGCCATAATATTGGACATCTTAATCTTCGCTTTGATTTGATCCGTTTCTGGTAAATTTTTATTCAATCTAACTAACCGCACAGCTTGTTCACGCCACAAAAACATACCTTTTGTACCTTTATCTTCAAAACCATCACAAAATGATATAGTTAAAGGCGTCTTACGGTTTAACGCATCTTGCAACACCCCTTGCCCTGATGGGACAGAAGCAATCATGCTCGCCAATTCCTGAAGTTGGACAATATCTCTTTCATTACCTTCAAAGGTAAATTGTTGTATTACCTGCTCATAAACCGAATTCTTCTCGTTTGGCATCATCTTCAAACCCGCCTCTTTGGAAAATACTCTTCTTTCGATATTCCTTTGATATCACGACCACAATACCGTGCGCCTTCTTGGCATTTGCCACAAATAAAACAAGGCGGTGCCAACACAGAAACTAATTTTTCGGCTTCTGGCATACAAGCTAATACATCACGCAAGGCAACAGATAAATGATAAATTTCTTCCTGTGCACACCAACACGAGCGTTTACCTTGTTCATGAATAAGGGCATTTAAATCTGCCAACTTATCATAACTTACCATCACCCCATAAGGCGCAACAGCTTGCATCAACCCCGCAGGAACTCGATTCTTTAAATCCAACCATTCTTGCATGAATTTTAAGGCAATAGGCATCATCCCTGCTTGCCTCAAGAGAGGGGGCAAATAAAAACTTGTTGTCAATTTTGGCGTCGAGCGTTTCACAGAGCGATGACGTTGATCCTGACCATAGGTAGCACAAGATACTTGTACCCTTGTATGCACATAATGAACATCATTATCCATTGCTTCAGGGGTGAAATATAATGTATCTACACTATCTTTTCCTGCATTTGTATAAGTCGTATCCGTCACATCAGCATGAACCAAAAACAAATCTGGCTTGTCTTCAATAATAGCCGTTCCCTCTTGAATTGGCAAATACCAATCTGTGTCACGACGTGCAACAGGATTAAAAAATCCTTCTAATTCAGGATATTCCAGCAACACAGCATCTCGCATGGCATCTGTTAAAGCCCGCAATTCAGGCATCCAAGCACTCCGCCACAAGGCTGTCAATGCGGACAGATTTAACGTCATATCTAACGCCGTCGGCACTATCTGAGAAATAAACATCCGCAATTGCTCTTGGGCAAATTTAGGGGCATTCAGTTCAACATATTTTTCATTTGCGAAGGGTCTTTCTTCTTGAATGGCTTTTTCTGCCAAAGGAACAATTTTGGGCAACCACTCTTGATAAATATCAATCCCCTTTTGAATCAATGGCAAAACTTCTTCAATATCCTCTTTTTTATAAAAAGGATCTAGCATCCCTCGAATCATGTCAAAATCAGGCTCTGTGTACATTTTGGAAAAACGTCCAGAACGCTGATCTGAATTGTAATAAGGGCTTGCCAAATGCAATCCAAATACCACAGATGACACAGGAACATCTTGAACATAAAAAGTGAAATTTGTGTGTTGAAGGGTTGTATGATGTCCCGAATCGAATAATCGCGTCTTGACATCTATTGGCTTTTCAATCAACTCTTGGTTTAAAGTATAACAAACACGTGCCGCATGAGAGGCCAAATCAAGTGGTTTTTTATCTGATTTTGCCAATAATTGTACACGCATTTTACACCTCCTTGTTTGATATGTTCAGCATACCAAATTAGGCACCCAATCGCAACAATTATTTTAACAAAAGTGTCGTCAATTTTTCGGTCCAGCGGGCGGGGTCTTTGATGGGTTCGCCCTCTATCACTAATGTTTGATCAAATAACACCAACACATAATCCGTTGGATCGTCCATTTCGGCCATTTTATGAATCAATGGATGACATGGATTTACTTGCAAAATTCGATCAGAAGCATAAGCGGTTTGTTGCCCATGCGCACGCATCAGACGTTCCATATTCAAGGTCATTTGCCCCGCGCCTGTAATCAGCGACATAGGGCTTTTTGTCAAGCGATCTGTGGCTTGCACATCCTTTACCTCATCTCCCAAAATCTTTTTCATTTTTTCGATCAGTTTATCCAGTTTATCTTTTGGTAGCGCTTCCTCATCATTTTTCACTTTCTCAATTTTTTCTAATTCAGCGCCAGCCTGTTGCACAGCCACAAACTTTTTGCCTTTATAATCTGGAAAAGTGTTTGTCCAAAATTCATCAATCGGATCAGTGAGGAGCAACACTTCTATCCCACGCGCCGCAAAACCTTCCAGTTGAGGATTTTGACGCAAAGTTGCTAAATCGCTACCTGTCAAATAATAGATGTTTTCTTGGCCTTTTTTCATGCGCGACACATAGTCCGCAAAGCTCGTCAATTCTTCCCCATTTGTGGAATAAAAGCGACACAGTTCCGCCACTTCATCCCGATTGGCAGACGGTTCATAAAGCCCCTCTTTGAAAACAATGCCAAATGCATCCCAAAATATTTTATATTCATCTGCTTTTTCCGCCCGTTTTTTCAAGGCAGATAAAACTTTTGCCGTCAAACCTTGCTTGATTTTTGCCATCACAGGCGTCTGTTGCAACATTTCACGACTGACATTCAACGGCAAATCTTTGGTGTCAATCACACCTGTCACGAACCTAAGCCAATAGGGCATCAAATCAGGCACATCATCTGAAATAAAGACTTTGTTCACATACAAATTCAATCCCGATTTTCTATCCGGTTGAAATAAGTTCAAAGGTGCTTTGGTTGGAATAAACAAAAGCCCAGTATAATCAATGACCCCTTCCGCATGAAAATGTAATGTTTCCCAAGGAACATCAAAAGCGTGTGATACAGTTTGGTAAAAATCTTTGTATTGTGTTTCGGTGATTTCCGATTTTGGACGAGTCCATAGAGCAGATCCGGCATTCACCGTGTCTTCGCTTTTTTCATTTTTAAGCACAATCGGCAAACTCACAAAATCACTGTATTGTTTAATCAGATGGCGCAAACGGAACGGATCCAAAAACTCCTCATCATCTTTTTTCAAATACAAAATCACACTGGTACCACGGGGGGCATCTTTGTCTTCAGAAATTGTAAATGAACCAGCGCCATCACTTTCCCATAAATACCCCACATCTTCGCCGGCTTTGTGTGTGCGCACTTGCACCTTATCAGCCACCATAAAACTGGCATAAAAACCCACACCAAATTGACCGATTAAAGCCATGTCTTTTTGCTTATCACCCGACAAAGCCTGCATAAATTCACCCGAACCAGAACGCGCAATCGTCCCCAAATGATTCACTAAATCATCGTGATTCATCCCAATACCATTGTCGGTGATGGTCAAAGTTTTTGTGTTTTTATTGGGCTCTACAATAATTTTAAAACCCTCTTTTTGAACCAATTCAGGGTGCAACATTCGCTCATAGCGCAATTTATCACATGCATCCGATGCATTAGAAATCAACTCGCGTAAAAAGATTTCTTTGTTGGAATATAGGCTGTGGATCACAATATCCAACACCTTTGCCACTTCAGCTTTAAATTGAATTTTTTGAGATTTTGTCATTTGAAACTCCTTTGTTGCATATGTATATAATCACACCACACACAAAATGCAAGTCCTCAAAAAAGGTCTATTTTTTCTCTTGCAAAAATCATAATTTTGTGCTATAATATTTTCCACTATTTTCAACAAAGGATGAAAGATGACACAAAGTAAGATACCACTATCTCCTGCCGAAATTGATGCTCGTATATATAGTGTTTTTAAAGTTGATACGAGCATTAAATCAAATGGCAGAGAAATCTCTAGTCGTTTTCAACAAGCAACTGAAACTCCTCGTTCTACACTTCATACATTAGAAATAGTGCAATCCATGGCTTCTCCTCAGGAGCTTCAAGCACACAAAACATCCTATGTGCGCGGAGCCACATTTGCCATTCTTAAAAACCAATGGGAACCTCAACACGCTCCTGAATTAATTAGATTAGTGGATTGGTTTATCTCTTTGCGCCTCTCTCGCGCACACACAAATTACACGAATTTATTAAAAAATTTAGTGCGAGCTGTTTCTAAAAAAGTTCCGATTCCTCAACAAAAGATTAATGAGTGGCAAATCGCTTTACCAAAAGCAAAAGCTCCATCTTTCAAATTTTCGATCAAAGATGATCCAAACAGTGTAAGTATCCTCCATAGACGCGTTCAACAATTTAATGATAACTACTAATCACTTAATAAGGTAAACAAATGACAGCTAAAATTATTGTTTTTGCAAATGAAAAAGGTGGCACAGGTAAATCTACCTTGGCCATGCACACCATTGTAGCACTTCTGCGTGCTGGTAAAAAAGTAGCTTCTTTCGATTTAGATCCCAATCAGCAAAGTTTAACACGCTACATTGAGAATCGTAAAAATTTTGTAATGGAAAAAGGTGTATCATTGCCTTTACCTGATCACACGTGTTGGACGCCAGATGTGGCCAAAATTTATACATTACGTAGTCGCTTGGACAAATTATCTAACGAAGTGGATGCGATTGTCATTGATACCCCCGGATCACACACAGAGTTAGGAATGGAAGCTATGACCTTGGCAGACGTATTGGTCACACCAATGAACGACAGTTTGGTTGACTTGGATATTTTGGCTTTAGTGGATGGTGAGACATTAAAAATTACTGGACCAAGCCATTTTGCTCAAACGGTTTGGAGTACACGTCAACAACGAATGCTGGAACGCAAACCATCCATCAATTGGTTTGTCGTGCGTAACCGCATGTTATTTAACAAGTCCAGAAACTCTCAAACAATGTCCATTTTGTTAAATGCACTTTCACGCCGCATTCATTTTGAATTGGTGGGGGTTGTCTCTGAACGTGTTGTTTTTCGTGAATTATTCTTAAAAGGTCTAACAATGCTAGATTTTAAAGAAGAAAGCATTCGTATTCCAAATACAGTATCTTCCAAATCTGCTCGTCAAGAATTAGCCGTTCTTGTGGATAAAATTTGGGGAACCCCCTTGCTTTTAGATCCCGTTTCTGATACAAATAAAGGAGAATAAACAGAAGGGGAACAAAAAATGGATATTACCGCCGTCAAAACCGAACCATATCAAGATCAAAAATTTGGCACCTCGGGATTAAGACGGCGGGTTTCTGTTTTTATGCAAAAAAATTATCTGCAAAACGTGGTACAATCTATCTTCGACTCAATGGAAGGATTTGAAGGTAAAACATTGATTGTTGGTGGAGATGGCCGCTATTTCAATGATAAAGCCATCCAAATTGTCCTTAAAATTGCTGCGGCGAATGGTTTTGGGCGAATTATTGTTGGTAAAAATGGATGGTTGTCTACCCCCGCCTTATCACACTTGATTACTTTAAATGAAGCCTTTGGTGGCATAATTTTAACAGCCAGCCACAACCCCGGCGGAAAAGACGGAGATTTCGGCATCAAATTTGACACGTCAAATGGCGCCCCTGCTCCTGTTTCCTTGACAAATAAATTCACACAACGCGCCAAAATTATTGACCGTTTTTGGTGGTTAGACGCACCTGATGTTGAACTAGGAAATACAGGGAAAAAGCAATTAGGAAACACAACGATTGAAGTCATTGATCCTGTATTAGATTACGCCAATATGATGCAAAAAATATTTAATTTCAAAGCAATCAAAAAATTATTTAACTCAGGTTTTACCTTCACATTTGACGCCATGAACGCCATCACTGGTCCTTACGCAAAATATATTTTTGAAGAACTGTTGGGATTACCACAAGGAAGTGTTGTTCACGCCGTTCCTTTGCCTGATTTTGGTCATCTACATCCAGATCCGAATCCCGTCTATGCAAAACATTTAGTGGACAGAATGAATGCGGATGATGCTCCTGATTTTGCAGCAGCCTCAGATGGGGATGGGGATCGTTATATGATTTTAAGTAAGAAATTGTTTATCACACCATCTGACAGTTTAGCCATTTTAACAGAACACCTACCAAATCTTGCCTATTATAAAAATAAATTTTATGGAGTTGCGCGTTCGATGCCCACGTCTAATGCTGTAGACAAAGTAACCAAGCGAAAAAAAATCCCTCTTTATGTCACACCCACAGGATGGAAATACTTTGGCAACCTATTACAAAGCAAAAAAATTACTTTGTGCGGCGAGGAAAGTTTCGGAGCTGGTTCCAATCATGTTTTAGAAAAAGATGGCATCTGGGCCACATTAGCATGGCTGAATATTTTGGCTCAAACCAACAAAAAACCAGCTGAATTATTGACAGACTTATGGCAAAAAGATGGACGCATATATTACATCCGCCACGATTATGAGAATGTCAATGCAGAAAACGCACGCCATTTAATGGATTCTTTAGGGGCGCAAGTTCCCACATTGCCTGGACAACAATTTGGCTGTTTAACAGTGAAATCTGCTGAGATTTTCAGCTATGAAGACCCTATCACAAAAGAACGTGAAAGCAACCAAGGAATTGTCATCAATTTATCAAAAGAAGCACGCGTCGTCGCACGATTATCTGGCACAGGAACAATGGGCGCAACGCTACGCCTTTACTTTTCACGCAAAGAAAAATCTTACACAGATAATCCTGATGAAGTATTGGCCCCCGTTATTTTAGCCGCCTCAACCATTCTTCAAATTTCAAAATATTTGGAAATTGATGTGCCAACTGCGATTATTTAAAAGCTGATTTTCTCCTTGCAATTCTTTCATTTTTATGCTTAGAATATTGTTAAGAACAAGGAGATTTCCGTGCAAAATCAATTTTTTTCATTTATCAATGCGTTAGGTCGTTTTGTCATCAGTTTTTTCCGTGCAAGTGGTGACTTAATTTTATTTACCGCTCAAATTTTGCTGTGTATTTTCAAAGCCCCATTTTATATTGGCGAAACAATTCGTATGAGCATTGAAATTGGCTTTTATTCTTTGCCCGTTGTAGCATTAACAACCGTATTTTCAGGCATGGTAATTGCGATACAAACATATGAGGCCGTTTCTAAATTTTCAGCAGAAGGAGCTGTCTCTATGGTGGTTTTGGTCGCTGTCACACGCGAATTAGCACCAGTCATGGCGGCCTTAATGGTGGCGGGGCGTATCGGCGCAGCAATCGCCGCAGAAATTGGAACAATGCGTGTAACAGAACAAATTGATGCCCTTTCTACATTACACACGAACCCTGTTCAATACCTTATAGTCCCTCGAGTGGTAGCTGGAACATTGATGATGCCCTTGCTTGTTTTAATAGGAGATATTATCGGCGTCTGTGGTGGTTATTTAGTGGGCGTCACAAAAATGGATTTTAATGCTACAACATACCTTGTCAATACGTGGAACACATTAAAAGCAATGGATATTATCTCTGGCATGACAAAGGCTGCTGTTTTTGGATTCATTATCACAGTACTAGGATGCTATCAAGGTTTCAAGTCACGTGGTGGCGCACAAGGCGTAGGGCAAGCCACAACAAACGCTGTGGTATCATCTAGCATATTGATTTTAATATTCAACTATTTACTCACAGAACTATTCTTTAAAATGTAAGAGGCATTCATGAAAGAAAAACAAGTAAAAATCAGCTTATCTCACGTCGCCAAAGCATTCGGCAAAAAGCAAGTCTTAAAAGATGTGAATCTGGATGTTTATGACGGAGAATCTGTTGTCATTATTGGGGGATCTGGAACAGGAAAATCTGTCACTTTAAAATGCTTATTGGGTCTTGTAACACCCGATAAAGGAACCGCCAAAATGACCACAGATAACATCGGTATGTTGTTTCAAGGTGCCGCTTTGTTTGACAGTTTAACGGTGTGGGAAAATGTCGCATTTGTCATGTTGCAAAAGAAACATCCAAATCGAGCCGCAGCCAAAAAACTTGCCATACAAAAATTAGCACAAGTAGGCTTAAAACCAGAGGTGGCAGATGCTTATCCTGCCGATCTATCTGGTGGCATGAAAAAGCGTGTAGGCCTAGCAAGAGCTATCGCAACGAATCCTGAAATTATTTTCTTCGACGAACCAACAACAGGGCTAGACCCAATCATGTCAGACGTCATCAATGATTTAATTGTGGATTGTGTTAAAAAATTAGGGGCAACGGCCTTAACCATTACACACGACATGAATTCAGCCCGTAAGATTGCTGACAGAATTGCTATGCTCTATAATGGGGAAATTATCTGGGTTGGTACGGTAGATGAACTAGATAAAACAAAGAATCCATACGTGCGTCAATTCGTGGCAGGATCCGCAAAAGGCCCCATTCAAATGGAGGTTAAAGCCGAATAATGGCAAAAAAAACAACCCAATTTATCTGTCAAAATTGTGGCGCTGTCTATGCGAGATGGGCGGGCAAATGTGATGCCTGTGGAGAATGGAACACCATTCAAGAAGAAGCAATTTCATCACCTGATAGTCCCACCGCAACAGGTGGTCAAAATGGCCGCAAAATTGATTTTTCAGATTTGCGTGGCGCGCCAGAAATTGTCTTTCGTTTAAAGACAGGTATCAGCGAATTGGATCGTGTTTGTGGGGGTGGCCTAGTTCCTGGATCAGTTATTTTGGTAGGGGGCGACCCTGGTATCGGAAAATCAACATTACTATTACAAGCTGTTGCTTCTTTAACAAAAGGCGTAAATAAACAAGGTTCTCCCACAAAATGCACATATATTTCAGGAGAAGAGTCTGTGGATCAAGTACGTCTACGCGCGATGCGTTTAGGACTCGCTGACAACCCCGTTGATTTAGCCAGTGCAACTCATGTTCGCGATATTGTAGCGACTTTAGATACACCAGACTCACCCGATATTGTAATCATTGATTCCATTCAAACCATGTATGCAGATACAGTAGATTCTGCCCCTGGTACAGTCAGCCAAGTACGAGCTTGTGGTCATGAATTGATTCGTTTAGCAAAGAAACGAGGATTTGTGTTATTTCTAGTGGGACATGTGACCAAAGAGGGCACTTTGGCCGGCCCTCGAGTAATCGAACACATGGTGGATACTGTTTTGTATTTTGAAGGCGATAGAGGGCATCATTTCCGTATTTTACGCTCTGTCAAAAATCGATTTGGAGCGACAGACGAAATTGGCGTATTTGAAATGACCGATAAAGGGCTAAGTGAAGTAGCCAACCCTTCAGCATTATTTTTAGCAGATCGCCAAGGCCATGTATCGGGTAGCTGTGTCTTTGCAGGCATTGAAGGATCCCGTCCCTTATTGGTGGAAATTCAAGCGCTTGTAGCACCAATGACTGGTACAAACCCACGTCGCGCCGTTGTGGGATGGGATAGCAACCGCTTAAACATGCTATTAGCGGTATTAGAAACAAGATGTGGCATATCTTTGGCAACAAAAGACATCTTTTTAAACGTTGCTGGTGGTTTAAAACTAACAGAACCCGCGGTAGATTTAGCGGCCATTATGGCCATTTTATCTAATGCATTCGATCACCCCTTGCCATCCGACATGGTCTTTTTTGGCGAAATTGGTTTGTCAGGAGAAATAAGAAACGTACCGGCCAGTGATTTAAGGTTGAAAGAAGCAAAAAAATTGGGATTTACAAAAGCGCTTGTTCCCCCCAATAAAAATAAAAAATCAGATTTTAAAGCCACCGAAATTGGTAATTTAAAAACAGTATTAGAGTTTTTTGAGAAAGGAAAGAAAACATGTTAGGCATCATTGATTTAATCATTTTGGGCATCATTGTTGTATCTGTTTTATTTGCTCTATACAGAGGATTGGTGCGGGAATTACTAGGAATTTCATCTTGGTTATTGGCTGGCTTTGTGGCGCTTTACAGCTATGATCCTTTGTTAAAAGCCTGTGAAGGCACTTTTGAAAATGTAAAATTAGCTGCCATTGTGGGATCTGTTTTATTGGCTTTACTCGTCTTGATTATTATGACCATCATCAACGCAGCCATTACACGTCGCCTGCGTAAAAGTTCTTTAAGTGGATTAGATCGTATTTTTGGCTTGGCATTTGGTATCGCACGCGCCCTGTTGATAGTAGCTTTAATTTATATTTTTGCCGCCACAATGATGCTTTCACCAAAATATATTGCCGAAATGAAAGAAAAAAATCGCAGTATTGAATATGTTGAACAAATTGCCAATTACGTGCAAAATGTTTTCCCAGATAATATAAAAGCTGATTTATCTGCTTATCAAACAACAAAAAAAGAAAAAATCAAAAAACAAGTACAAAAAAAGACCGTTGAAACAGTGGTAGATTACACTCAAAAAGATCGTGAATCATTGGAAAACATGATTGAAAACATTGTAGAAATAGGGGACATAGAATGACAAAAACAAAACCAGAAGAATTGATTAAAAAAGCATCTGATCTTATAAAAAAAAGGTATAATCCAGACTTTTACAACCATCACACCGTTGTTTCTGCGTGTGTTTTGTCAAAATCTGGCAAAGTATACACAGCCATCAATGCGGGAACATACCAACCGTCCATCGCAACCTGTGCTGAAATTATCGCCATTGGCATGGGCAACACCGCCGAAAAAGATTTTGAAATAGACACGATCGTCGCCATGCGCGATGTCCCTCCTTATCCTATCAGTCCATGCGGGAAATGTCGCGAATACATTGCAGATTATGGTCCAAAGGCAAAAGTGGTCATGCCAGCTGAGAATAAAAAAGGATGGGAACTGATCAAAATTACCGATTTGATTCCACATAAATACGTGAAAAAGGAACAATAAATGCATATCATTTTGTCTGCTATCGGCAAACTCAAAAAAAACACCCCAGAGTATGAATTGATAACTGAATACACAAAGCGCACAAAATGGCCCATTGAGATCAAGGAATATGAAGAAAAAAAAGCCTTGTCTGGGGAAGCGTTAAAAAATGCGGAAGCTGATTTATTGTTATCTAACATACCAGAAAAAGCAAAGCTCGTTGTGCTAGATGAACATGGCGAAACATTATCCTCCCGAGAGTTTGCAGAAAAATTACGTACATGGCAAAACAATGGTTCAGACACATTAGCATTTTTAATTGGGGGTGCCGATGGCCACGGGCAAAAAGTAAAAGATAAAGCGAATTTAACCCTCTCTTTTGGACGTATGACACTCCCCCATTTTTTAATGCGTGTCGTATTGGTGGAACAAATCTATCGTGCCAAAACCATCTTGGATGGTCACCCCTATCATCGAGATTAAAAAATGTTGCAAAAACGATAAAAAATATTTTATACTGGAAATAAATTAAAGGAGTTACCTTGAAAAAACTGAGTATCGTTTTGTTATTACTTGCTTCAACTTCCGCATTTGCCTTTGGTGGTGGCGGTGGTGGTCGTGATCGTGTTCGCGAACGTTATAAAGCTGGTGTTGATTCAATGAGAATTCATATAAACCCAGACGAGCCAATTGATCCACCTGTATGGGTTGATTGTGACGAACAAACGGAAACGCAAATAAGTGGTGTGTGTTGCCCCAATGAAAAAGTTTATGCAACTGGCACAAAATGTTGCAATACTGATGGATATGAAGTTAAAGATGATACCTGTCAAAAATCCTGTGATGAAGGATTAGTACTTATGGGCAATGAATGTGTGAATTTATGTGAAAATTATACTTCAACCAAATGTAAACCAACCTGCGATTGGCAAACGGGCGAAGGCGAAGCAGGGAATGAAGGTGAATATTGTGAAAATAAAACAGGCAAATGTTCTGAAGGCACCTGCGAACCCATTACCTGTAACCCCTGTGAAAAATTGATTGAGGGAATATGTACGCCCATCACCTGTGACAACAATATGCATTGTGACACCACACAAAACATTTGCATATGCAATGACGAATATGAAAATATCGGTGGCACCTGTATGAAAAAATGTCCAACAGGAATTACCCGCAATACAGATAATTCTTGTACTGTGTGTGAAAACGGAAATGTGTATCTATCCTATAATGACGATCCATGTGGAACAGAAACCCCCATGAACACACAAAGTTGCACCACTGGCAGTGATTGTTGGGAGGGTATAGGCGATGCCAGTTGTTGTGATACCACCACACATACCTGCAAAGCCGGTACATATTATTACGATGAAGACTCTGGGAATGTAGGCTATAGATGTGTTGAGGCAGACAATAAACAATGCACCAAGAATAGCGATTGTGCCAGTGGGGAGTTCTGTAATCTCACGAGCAGTGAATTGGATTGTTATAAACCCAATACAGGAACCTGTGAAGCAATTAGTAGCAGTGATTACACGGATGCCACGGTGACAGGGCTTGGCTCTGTCAGGCGCAGTAAGGACACTATGACGTGGTGGGCGGCTGAAAATTGGTGTAAAGCGCAAGGAAAGAGTTTAATAGACGTAAGTAAATTTAAAGTATATAAAACAACAGACGAAAATACAGCAGCTTCGGGATTATTAACATCAGGAGCGAATACATGGAGTTTTGGATGTGCCGATGGGAAAAAGTGTGGATATTGGAGTAATAGCCCATACAATGCCATGTGGAGTGGCAATACACTAGTTGAAACAGCGGGAGATAGTGATGGCTTTTACAAAGATCGATACAGTCCTGTTTTGATAAGTTTAAGGCAAGAGTTTGATAGTAATTCATTGTATTTTTGGACAGCATCTGACAGCAGTAGTGATTCCTGCTACGCGTTCTACGTTGACCTCGGCGATGGTGGCGTCTACGACTTCGCTCGCACCAGCAACTTCTACGCTTTGTGTGAAAAAATCACTGAAGGAACGGCCTGTGGCGAAAATAAAGTTTATAATGCCGAGGGCAATTGCGTGTGTGCGGAAGGGACCATAAGTGTTGGAACAGTCTGCATCCATGCGGGTGGTTCCTGTGGCGAAAATAAAGTTTATAATGCCGAGGGCAATTGCGTTGCCAAAGATGGTTACTTCCTAAGTAAATATGATGAAGCCCTCCCGTGTAATACACGTATACACGTTGAAATAAAACAACCTCAAAATTGCAGCTGTTCAAATCGAATTGCTCATTATCCCAACCAACAAGACAAAGAAACAGAATCTCTGTATTGCGAATTGGAACAACACTTAGAACCCTATTCAAATTGTCAAACAGCAACTTTGGAAAATGATGTTACAATAAGAGGTTTTAAAGATAACGGAACCCCCTGTGAGACCGCTGGCGTTCAAGGTAAATGCAATGGTTGGGGACAATGCATTCCGCAAAATGCCACCGCCTGTTCCTCTAATAATAATTGTCCTAGTGGATGGTTTTGTCATCTGGGAGGAACGTACACACCTGATGTTTGTGAAAAGGTTCAACCACAACAGGTCACAATCAATGGCAAGACATATTATTATAATAGCAAAGAAGACCTAAAATCATGGTGTCGTCCCGCAGATAGCCAAACAAACTGCATTTGGGGATATTTATCCCATTCAGGGGCACGAAATTGGTGCAATGCTATCGGCAAACGCTTACTCACATACAATGAATTAAACGCAATCGTGGATGATTTGAAGCTACCAATCGGGGGCTATCATTTCCAATACTGGGTAGAAGAAGGAGCCTTTGATGAGGGTATTGAGGGAAAATTTAGAAGACGCCTTGATACAGGTCGTCCTGATGGGTATGCCTGGAAAGCTGGTGTCATTTGTGCGGATATAGAAGAATAGTCAATTACTCTATACTTTGTATAAACAATACCTTGTTAAGCAAAAAATACAAAAATATGCTTGACTTCGCCTATCCCTTTTGCTATAATAAAGGGGCTTAGTCCGAAAGGCGAGCTTGTTCTTGTCTAAGATAGAGGGAACAAAACTTTATATTGCTTCAAGGAAAGGATATAAAATGACAAACACATACGCTTTATCTTTATTGGCATCAAATGCCTCTCTCCCTAGATATTTAGCAGAAATCAATAAATTTCCGATGTTAGACGCCCAAAAAGAGTATATGTTGGCAAAACGTTATCGGGAAACAGGCGATATTGAAGCCGCACACGAATTGACAACATCTCACTTGCGTTTGGCTGCAAAAGTTGCTATTTCGTTCAGGCATTATGGTTTGGCCTTATCCGATTTAATTTCTGAAGCAAATATTGGACTCATGCAAGCCATCAAAAAGTTTGACCCAGACAAAGGTTTTCGCTTGGCGACCTATGCGATTTGGTGGATTAAAGCAGCTGTGTCCGAATTCATTTTAAAGTCTTGGTCCTTGGTCAAAATTGGCACTGTGGCAACGCAAAAACGCCTGTTTTATAACCTCCACAAAATTAAATCTCGTTTGGGATTATATGGAGAAGCCTCATTGGATGATGAAAAGGCAGCGCAAATTGCCGAAGAATTAGGGGTCAGTAAACGCGACGTTGTGGAAATGGAACAACGTTTGTCTGGCGATTCGTCTTTAAACGCCACATTATCCCATGATTCCACAACAAATTATCAAGACATGTTGACGGATGATGATGAAACAATTGAAGAAAAATTGGGCGAATCTCAAGAAATGTTCCTGAAAAAGAAATTATTGAAAGAAGCCTTGGCGACACTGTCCGATCGTGAGCGTCAAATTGTTCAAAAACGCTTTTTAACCGACAATCCAGAAACGTTGGAAAATTTGGGGTTGGAGTTTCATATCAGCCGCGAACGTGTGCGTCAAATTGAAACAAAAGCCTATCAAAAAGTATCCAAGGCCATCCACGCTGGTGCCGCAAAATACGCGCTATAACTTTATTCGTCTTTTCATTTTAAAACTTTTATGCTATAATAGGTATTATGAGTAATGACATTATTATCCACAGCCCATCTGATTTTAACGGCTTGCGTGCGGCAGGTCGGTTGGCCGCTGAAACATTAGATTACATCGTACCTTTTGTCAAAGTGGGTGTATCCACTGAATATCTGGACGATTTGATGAATGACTTTATCAAAAGTAAAGGGGGCGTGTCCGCCTGTTTGGGATATCATGGCTACCCAAAGGCCACCTGCATTTCCCCGAATCATGTGATTTGTCATGGGATTCCAAGCCCTGATAAACACCTGCAAAATGGCGACATTATCAATATTGACGTCACGGTAATTTTGGATGGATATTATGGCGATACATCACGGATGTATTTTGTGGGTCATCCATCTGTCAAGGCAAAACGCCTTGTCATGAATGCTTACGATACCATGATGGCAGGAATCAATGCGGTAAAACCTGGCGCAACCACAGGTGATTTGGGCTATGCGATGGAAAAAACAGCCGAAAAAGAGGGCTTTTCCGTTGTCCGAGATTATTGCGGACATGGGTGTGGTAAAGTGTTCCATGGGGCGCCCAACATTTTGAACTTTGGACGCAAGGGAGCTGGTGTGAAAATCGTCCCAGGTATGGTGTTTACGGTGGAGCCAATGGTGAATGTGGGTACTTTTGAAACAGTCACACTAAATGACGATTGGACAGTTGTCACAAAAGATAAACAATTATCCGCCCAGTTTGAGCATATGCTGGGCGTGACGGAAGATGGCTTTGAAATCTTTACGCTGTCCCCCAAAGGTTGGAACTTTCCACCGTATAACGAATAAAGGCATTGACAGCTTTTACAAGTTTTTGTATACTATAAACGCAAAACAAGGTGTTTTGCAAGAGACTACAATTCTCTTAAATGACAAGTGTCTGCCCCTTTGGGCGGATGGTGGTGAATATCCAATAAACCACTCTGTGACTTGTCCAGAATTGTAGCTCCGCCCACCTTGTAAAATGCAAGGTGGTTTTGTTTAAATAAAATATACTTGACAATATCTCAATCACTCGTTACACTATGAACGCATTTAGCAAACGCTGGATGTCGGACCTAAGAAATCCGTTGTAAGAATCCACCCAAAAAGGGCGGATAGCTCTGAATATATTGAATGAAGGGCGCTGTCTTACACAGTTTCTTAGTGTCCGCCCACCTTGTAAAATGCAAGGTGGTTTTGTTTTATTCTATAAAAAAAGGAGCTTAAAAATGGAAAACTTAAACTGTCATACCCTCTATCATGAGGCAACAAAAATCAAAACTGATGTATTAGCCGAAATGGGACACGCAATTTTAGCAGAACGAAGTAAATCCCGTTTATCCTTGGAAAAAATTGCCTCTTTAAGTGGCGGATTGATTCAAATGCATCAACTGGAACGGATTGAAATGGGACAAATAGAGCCAAATTTGCATTTACTTATCGCCTTGGCTTTATTATTCCATAAAAAAGTTAAAATCTGTTTTGAATAACGCATAAGCCGTCTTAAATGGCGGCTTTTTTTAACGTTTCAATATCTTTTTCAAATACTGACCAGTATAACTTTCTTTGACTTTGGCGACTTGTTCGGGGGTGCCTGTGGCCACCACACGCCCACCAGCATGACCGCCCTCAGGCCCCATATCAATGATATAATCAGCCGACTTGATAATGTCTAAGTTATGCTCAATCACAACCACGGTATTGCCTGCATCCACCAACGCTTGCAAGACTTCCAATAACTTTTGAATATCGGCGAAGTGCAACCCCGTTGTCGGCTCATCCAAAATATACAAAGTTTTTCCTGTGGATTTGCGCGATAATTCTTTTGCCAGTTTTATGCGTTGTGCTTCACCACCTGATAAAGTAACTGCAGATTGACCCAGTGTGATATAGCCAAGCCCTACCTTGCGCAATAACTCACATTTATCACGGATAGATGGTACATGGCCAAAAAACTCAAACGCCTCATCCACTGTCATATTCAAAACATCCGCAATGGATTTATCTTTATATTTAATTTCCAACGTTTCGCGGTTATAACGTGATCCATGACACACATCACAGGTCACATACACATCTGGCAAAAAGTTCATTGAGATTTGCTTCACACCATCGCCTTCACACGCTTCGCAACGCCCACCAGCGACATTAAAGGAAAAACGTCCTGCTTTATACCCCCGCGCTTTGGCTTCAGGCAGTGCCGCATACCAATCGCGAATGGGCGAAAACATTCCTGTATAAGTGGCAGGATTAGATCGTGGTGTCCGTCCAATCGGACTTTGATCAATATCAATAATTTTATCAATTGCCGCTGTTCCACGCATTGTTTTATAAGGACCAGCCAATTGCTTTGTTTTGCCAATGATATTGCTTAAACCCTTATACAAAGTTTCAATAATCAAACTGGACTTTCCACCACCCGACACGCCTGTGACACAAGTAAAAGTGCCAAGCGGAATATCTACCGTCACATTTTTCAAGTTATGACACTTTGCGCCTTCTATTGTCAACATTTTGCCATTTCCAGCACGGCGTTTAGCGGGCACTTTAATTTCCTTTACACCCGACAAATACTGCCCAGTCACAGATTTAGGATTAGCGGCCACTTCTTTGGGTGTACCTTCGGCCACCAAGTGTCCCCCCTTGCGTCCTGCCGCAGGGCCAATATCAAAGATATAATCCGCTGCTTCCATTGTCTCTTGATCGTGTTCCACAACAATGACCGAGTTCCCTAAATCACGCAAATGGAACAATGTTTCCAATAATTTGTGGTTATCACGCTGATGAAGTCCGATAGACGGTTCATCCAACACATACAATACGCCCGTCAAACCAGATCCAATCTGACTTGCCAATCGAATCCGTTGCGCTTCACCGCCCGACAAGGTGCCACTGATACGATTCAAAGGAAGATACCCAAGCCCAACATTATTTAAAAAGCGCAAACGTTCCACAATTTCTTTCAAAATGCGTTCCGCAATTTCTTGTTTTTCATGATCCAATTTGGAGGGCACTTTTTGAAACCATTCGAATGAATCGGCAATGGAAAGCTCAGTCACTTCAGCAATATTTTTACCTGCAATTTTAACGGCCAACGCCTCCGGCTTTAATCGAGCGCCCCCACACGCCTCACAAGGCGTATTCAACATATATTTGCTCATTTCATCACGTGCCCAATCAGAATCTGTTTCCAAATAACGCCGCTCCATGTTGGGGATAACACCCTCAAAATGACAGCCTTTTGTGTGATAGCCATGCAATATAGCCTCTTGTGTTTCCTTTGGCAATTTACACCATGGCTTTTCCATATCTAAATCCAACGCACGAATCAGAGGTCTTAAAGCATACTCATACCATTGATACATATCACCAGATGAACTGGTCCAAGGCGCAATTGCCCCTTGTTTAATAGAAAGTTCTGGATGTTGAATCACCAAACTTTCATCAACACCTTGTTTCGTCCCTAAACCGGCACAAACGGGACAAGCCCCCTCAGGATTATTAAACGAAAACAATCGGGGCTCTAATTCGGCAATTGTAAAACCTGACACAGGACAAGCAAATTTACTGGAATAAATTTTGGCTTCATGTGTGGTGGCATTTTCCACTTCCAATAAACCATCTGCCAAAGATAAACATTTTTCCACAGAAGCAGCAATTCGCCCTTCAATTTCCTTTTTGACCACAATACGATCTACCACAACAGAAATCGTATGTTTTTTGTTTTTATCTAATTCAGGAGCTTCCTCAATTTCATAAAACTCCCCATCTACTTTCAAACGCGTAAAGCCTGCTTTTTGCCAAGACGCAATTTCTTTTTTGTATTCCCCTTTTCTATCTCTGACCACAGGCGCCATCAAAATCAACTTTGTTCCTTCTGGTTCGGTTAAAATACCATCGGTCATTTGGCTGACCGTCAAGGCCTTGATGGGTAACCCTGTGACAGGAGAATAAGGCGTTCCAACACGCGCCCATAAAAGACGCATATAATCGTAAATTTCTGTGACCGTTCCAACGGTAGAACGTGGATTGTGACTAGTTGTTTTTTGCTCAATAGAAATGGCTGGCGAAAGCCCTTCAATCAGGTCTACATCGGGTTTACCCATCACATCCAAAAACTGGCGTGCATAAGCAGACAAACTTTCCACGTAGCGCCGTTGCCCCTCAGCATAAATAGTATCAAATGCCAAGCTAGACTTACCAGAACCAGACACACCTGTAATCACCACCAATTGATTTTTAGGAATATCCACATTGATGTTTTTCAGGTTATGCTGGCGTGCGCCACGAATTTTGATGTAATCCATATACCCTCCTTGATTGGTGGAGTATTATACACGATTTGAGCCCAAAAATCAAACGGATTTTAGAATAGGATTTTATGGCGGAAGGGGGGGGATTGCTCGCGTACGCTCGTTCTCGTGCCTCGAACCACCTTTGGTGTCGTTCGCTGTCACTCACCGAACCCCATCGGGGCTTCTCATCTCCCCTCAAAAAAGAACGAAATTGAAAGACATTGGCGGAAGGGGGGGGATTCGAACCCCCGATAGAGAAAATCCCTATAACAGATTTCGAGTCTGCCGCATTCGACCACTCTGCCACCCTTCCAAAGGAATAGGAAGATTCTATCAAATTTTCAGTAAAAAATCAAGGGAATTATCCCTTTAAATAGGCAACCAGTTTTTCCAAAGCACGCGCCCTATGTGAAATTTTATTTTTGATTTCAGAGGTCAAACCACCAAAAGGCCTGTCATAACCATCTGGTACAAAAATCGGATCATAACCAAAAGCTTCCACAGAAGCATCAGCATCATGAGTTAAACGTCCAAAAACTTGCCCCTCAAAAAATAAAGGAGTTTCATTTGGTCTGACCAAACACAGACAACATTCAAAATGAGCCGAAAAATCATCTTTTAGACGTCCCAGTAACACTTCAAAAACAGCAGGATAACCACCATTTGCCTTTGCATATCTGGCAGAATAAAGCCCCGGCTCGTTATTGATGGCATGTACACACAACCCAGAATCATCAGCAATCGTCACCATACCCGAAAACTGAGCCGCAGCCAATGCCTTTAAAGCACTATTTGATCGAAAAGTTGTCCCTGTTTCCTCAATGTCGGGCAAACCTGCCTCATCTGCACCAATAATATGATAGCCCATTGGCTCTAACAAATTTTTAAATTCCGCCAATTTATGTTTATTATGTGTTGCAATTAAAATATCTGTCATATCAATATATTACCCCAAAAGCCTTGAAAAGTCAATCTTTTTGCTTGACACAGAATCTAAATAAGCATACTCTGACTTATATCAAGAAAGGGAGAAAGCATGTTAGAACGGACATTTTGTATTATTAAACCAAATGCAACAGCACGCCATTTAGAAAACGAAATCAATGATAAAATTCGTGCGACAGGATTAAAAATTATTGCCTCTAAACGCATTGAACAACCGACACGCGCACAATTTGAGGCCTTCTATGCAGAACACAAAGGA
>DFKH01000121.1 GCA_002373815.1 Alphaproteobacteria bacterium UBA3650 | reverse complement strand
GCAGCTTGCCCACAGGCGTGAGTGAACTAAAATATAATAATGGAACGATTACCGCTAAGATCACAGATGCTGCCGTTTGTACAGAAGTGAAAAACAAACTTGGGGATAAAGTATCAGGCGAATGTTCTGGAACAACCTCCTCACTCACCGTCACATTGGGAGAGATGGAAATAGATCAAGTATTAGACAACACCAGAGAGCTCAATGACCTAGATTATGGTGGATCTTGTACAAAAGGATATTATTGTTATTCCACGATTGATTCTCAAGTTATGGAGTGTTCAGAAACTTCAAAAACTTGGGGGCAAGCCGGCTTTTGTGACGGGTCTTGCAAAGATGGTTATGTACACTCTACTCCCGAAGGAACTTGTAATGGTACGTATAAAAAAAGCCTTCCTCTAGAACCACCTCCTGAACCATAAAATTGAGATTAAAATATTGGAAACGACTGTAAGCTTACACCAAACTTATGAGGGCAATATTTATATTGAAAGCGAATGTAAATATAGATGACATTGTATCCGATTAAATAATTACGTATTTTAATCATTTGCGATAGATAATAAGCCCGAAATACCCCTGAATGCTCGGGGGTGTTTTTTTCTGCATATACTGGCATAATTCTTCTTGACATTTTAGTTGCCATCGGGTATAATACTTTTACTTTTTCAAAGTGGAAGAGTCTGATGGGTTTTGTATCCGCGCCCATTTGTTGTATGGAAGGATACACTAAGTCCACGATTTTTAATCGTTGGCCAACCAAAAAAACTTAAGGTATTTTATGGTAAATAAAAAACAAGAAACACCCGAAATCACAGAAGATTTTGGTGCTTTATTAGATGAATATATGGGTGCTGACAAATCCTTACAAGGAAAGACAGTATCCGGAACAGTGACACGCATTGATGATGACGAAGTAATCGTTGACGTCGGTTTGAAGTCCGAAGGGCGCATTCCTTTATCTGAATTTGGCGTTCAATCTGTTAAAGTTGGTGACGTTGTAGAGGTCTTTATTGAACGTTATGAAGACCGTGATGGCAACGCCGTTTTGTCCCGCGAGAAAGCTCGTCGTGAAGAGGCTTGGGGCGATTTAGAACAAGCTATGACAAAGGGCGAACACGTGAACGGTACAATTTTTGGCCGTGTCAAAGGTGGCTTTACTGTTGATTTGAAAGGCGCTACTGCCTTCTTACCTGGCAGCCAAATTGATGTGCGTCCTATTCGTGATATGACCCCACTCATGGGTGTTGAACAACCATTTGCTATTTTGAAAATGGACAAAGCACGTGGCAATATCGTTGTATCTCGTCGTGCTGTGTTAGAAGAAGCCAGAGCTGAACAAACATCTGAAATCATCAAGAACTTGTCCGAAGGTCAAGTGGTTGATGGTACAGTGAAAAACGTGACCGATTATGGTGCTTTCATTGATTTGGGTGGTGTTGATGGTTTATTACATGTGACAGACATGAGCTGGAAGCGCATCAACAATCCATCTGAAGTTTTGTCCGTCGGTCAAACAATCAAAGTACAAATTATTAAGTTTAATCAAGAAACAGGTCGTATTTCTTTGGGCTTGAAACAAATGGAAGCCGATCCTTGGGCTGGTGTGGATGCTAAATTCCATGTTGGCGATAAATTGTCTGGTAAAATCAGCAATATCACCGATTATGGTGCGTTCGTCGATTTGGGCGATGGTGTGGAAGGCTTAGTTCATGTGTCTGAAATGAGCTGGACAAAGAAAAACACACATCCAAGCAAAATTGTCGCTTTGGGTCAAGAGGTCAATGTGATCGTTTTGGAAGTTGATGAATCCAAACGTCGTATTTCCTTAGGCATGAAGCAATTGCAAGAAAACCCATGGGAAAAATTTGCTCAAGATCACAAAGTTGGCGACATTGTTGAAGGCGAAATCAAGAATGTCATCGAATTCGGTGTGTTTATGTCTTTAACAGAAGATTTAGATGGTATGATTCACAGTTCTGATTTGTCTTGGGACAAACCAAGTGAAGAAGCCATCAAAGATTACAAGAAAGGCATGACTGTCAAAGCCAAGATTTTGGACATTGATGTTGAAAAAGAACGTATTTCTTTGGGCATCAAGCAATTGACAGAAGATCCAATGGCCGGTTCTATGGAAGGCTTGAAAAAAGGCACTGTGGTGACTGCTGTTGTTTCCGCCATTGAAGAAAATGGCTTAAAGGTTGATGTGAATGGTGTGGAAGGCTACATCAAACGCACAGACTTGGCCAAAGAACGTTCCGAACAAAAGACAGAACGTTTTGCCATTGGCGAAAAAGTGGATGCCAAAATTACCTCTGTGGACAACAAAGCTCACAAGGTCAATTTGTCCATTAAGGCCAGAGAAATCGAAGATGAAAAACGTGCTTTGGAAGAATATGGTTCCACAAGCTCGGGTGCTTCTTTGGGCGACATCTTGGGTGCTGCTTTGGCAAAGAAAGCCAAAAAGGCCAAAAAAGACGAAGAATAATTTCGTTTTTTATCAACCAAAAGTGGACATCAATCGGTGTCCACTTTTTTTATTTTTCGCTTGACAAGTCACCCTATAATTGTTTAATCTTATTTTTGTACGGAAGGATGGTCCTTTGGTATCCACTTAAATGAAAGGAAAATAATATGTTCAAAAAATTATTGATAACAACTGTTTTGGGGGTCACATTGATTCTCAATGCAGAAGCCGCTGCTACGGAAAATGTAAGAAGAACCGCTACAAAATGTGAGCAAGGATCCCATGATAGTATTAACTATATTAAGAGGCACTATAAAAACTGTACTCAATGTCGGGAAGAGGTCATTCCTGCTGGCAAATGTGCGAAAGTAAAAGGCAAACATAAACATTACTATTGTATGTGTGATTCTTGTGATAGTGGCAAGGGTGTGAGTCCTAGCAAAGCTGAGGCACAAAAAGCACAGACGACAACAACAAAAAATGAAGTGATTGCTGTCCAAGCCGAGGCACGGAGAGAACAAGCCGAGGTCACCTCCGCCAAACAAAGTACTAGTAAGGTACAAAAAGTGCAAGCAACGACGACAAAAAATGAAGTGATTGCTGTCCAAGCCGGGGCACGGAAAGCACAAGTGATTACGACCAAAGATGAAGTAATCGGTGTCAAAGGCAAGCAAAAACAAGTACAGATGACACCAACAATAGGCGTTAAGGTTAAACCAACACCAAACGAACAGAAAGCTAGCAAAGCTGAGGCACAAAAAACAGAGGTAGCAGTTGCTATAAAGGCAGAAAAAGTGGCAACAAAATCTTCTGGTTCATGCAAAAAGCAAGGCTCACATACCAGCATAGATTGGATTAAAAAGAGACATAAAAATTGTGGTAATTGTGGCACACAAAAAGGTTCTAAGGGTGAAACAGTTTACTACTGTTACTGCGGTGACGGATGTAAAAATAGCTCATCTTCTGATCTGGTGGCTGTTCCCAAAAAGAGTTTGAACCTGTTAAAAGGATCAGGTGAAATTGTACCTAAAAAATAGGGGATATTCTGGATGCCTGAAATGGCATTCTAATCCTATTTTCATACAACAAGCGGATGCCAATCGGTGTCCGCTTTTTATACTCAAAGAATGATTTTAGATGATGACAAAGTCTTAGACTAATTTTTTCAAAATTTGATCCATATTGGGTTTCAACCTCACCCCAACATCATACAATTGTTCGGGATAAGATTTAAGGATTCTTTGTAATATTTTGACTGTATCATTGCCTGTGTGATTGATCAGCTGTTTCGCTTGCAACACAATTGCACACTCTTTCAGCACCCCGAAATCTATTCTAAAATCTTTTTTTCTTTGACATGCCAATGCATTATAACAGTCGCATATTTGTTTCGCCATTTCATCCCCAAAAATAGGCAGCAGCCGAGCCATACCTTGATATATCAAGCCGTTGTATTTGGCGCCTGCCAAATCAACAATACCCCATGTATGTGTTTTCTGATTATACAGGAGGTTATCGCTGTGTAAATCCGCATAATAGGGACCGGTTTGTTTAAAAATATCGGCATTCCGTTCAATATCTTTTAGAATAGATTCATAGCGATCTATCTCGGCCTGTGCAAACTTATGTTTCATCAATAAATGTTCAATGTCCCGCCGATGTTTTGCTTTTAAATAAGAAGATTTAGATATATTTGATGCCCATGCTTTTTTATAACATTCCATTTTATGCAACAGACTATCGCACAACAATTCCACTTTCTTTTTCCACGGAACAGAGGTTTCAATTTTACCAAACAATTCGTTGCGAATTGTGACCTTGGACATATTTAAATCCAACAAAAAAGTAGCAATATCAACAATTGCTTGTGCTTGTTGCAAGGCGCCCAATTCATTAAACATCTTGGCGTGAAAAGGCTGCCCCTCAATATATTTTTCATGCAGTTGCCACTCTCCGCTCCGATAAATTAAATCTCCAGATGCAAGATTTACCTTTGTTTTGTCAGATAAATAGTGCCCGATTGTCATAACTTTTCTGGAAAAACGCAACCATTTCCGTTTTGGGGTTTTCTTTTTCGGCAAGCAAACACAGAAACTCTTGTCGTTCTCAGAACACAAAAAGACTTCTTGATTCGAGCCTTCACCGATTTTACGGATACAATTCACATTTTTGGGGACATTTGCATTTGTTGAAAACATGGCCTTCCTTTGCATAAAACTAACATCAGCACAATTACTGACATATCATTGTATGCAAAATAAATCAATTTAGCAAGCTTTATTCTTAGAAACGATACGAAGGTTTATAAAATCAGCTTATAAGAATATTGAATTCTATTATCGACAAATAATAAAAGGTGTTGCGTTAGACAACCCCATTATACTCTCACTTGCTTTAATTAAAGCATAATCTGTTGTATACCCTCCAAGAGAAAAAAAGCTTGAAGGAGTATCTCCATAGATGGCTTCATAAGCTTTTTGAAAATGTGAACCCATAGTATAAACCAATGTTACTTTGTTGCCATTCACTGGACAATTTAATTCATTCCATGTCATTAAACGCATATTCCATGCTTCACATAAATTTTTACTACTCCATAAATCATTGGTAGTTAGGAAGGCCAGCCGCTTTTTACCTTCATAAGTAAATTCATATCTATCTTTATCTTTCAGAACACACTGTCCTCTCTTCTTAGGATATTCATTATTTTTGTATGAATTACCATAATTGCAATAGCAATCTTCCTTGCCACACTCCTCGCCTTCTTCAGTCAATTCATTTATACAATCACTATTTTTCGCACACCCCTCTCCTAACAACGTGTGACATATTCCTTCTGCGCATATTTGTCCCCCATCACATAGACTATTAGAATCCGCGCAAAATTCTGTTCGTCCTTTTTCTCCCACTGTATTTTCAATTGTTAAACAAACGGAACACCGTCCCAATTTTTCTGTTGCATCACATGTTGAAATTTCGTCACCGGTCCATCCGTCAATGGTCATTTGAGGCCTACTGTCTTGTTTAGGTTCACAAACACATTCCAAATTTTTCCATTCACAAGGTGCATCACAAGAAAATTGAACATCTGCTTGTTTATTGCCACCAATATGGACACCTATACTATCCACTCCATGTTTATACCATTCATGTACACGACTGTGTCCACTACCGCCACCGAATGCAGCAGCAGGATTGTTATAAGCTATCAGCATAGCGAACACAAATAAGAAAAATTTTATTTTCACCATCTTTTTATCCTTTTCTTAAAAAACGATACCATTTATTGGCGTTCCGAGATTGTTGAATTATTTTATCAACCCGGCCATTATATTCTCGACGCAAAGCAACTCGCGGAAAATCTGGCACATTTATGATTACTGTTTCCCCTACTTTAATCCCTTTTAAGGCGGGATCAAAACATTTTTTATTGATGAATTTATGCAAGCTTCGTTCAATCAAACACATATTGGAAAATTTATTCAATCCTCCACCTGACAAAGGCACAATGTGATGCACATCAAAGCCAGAGGGCGCCAATCCCCGAGAGGCTCGAATCAAATCAATTTCGTGACTATATGGATTCAGTTTTCCCGTCCGATACAACCATAATACAAAAATCTTGTTCAAGCGTTTGTGATCAAATTCTTTACGCAAACGTTTTGTCACTTCTGGTGGTTGCAATGTAAATTTAACCGTCATTTAACCCGCTTTCAACAGATGGATTTCTTTATCCTTTTTAAAAAGGTATAGCATATTTTTTAATGCTTGTCCACGTTTTGTTTTTAAATCTGGATCTTCATTTAAAATCTTTTGTGCTTCCTCATTCGCCAACATTAAAAGATCTGCATGTGCTGTCATATCTGCCAATTTAAACAATGGCACCCCACTTTGACGAATGCCCAACACTTCACCTGCCCCACGCAATTTTAAATCTGCTTCTGCAATTTTAAAGCCATCATCTGATTCACGCAGAACCGACAATCTTTCGTGAGCTGTGTCCGACAAGCGCCCATGCAACAATATACACACAGCCTTTTCTTGTCCACGCCCCACACGTCCGCGCAATTGATGTAGTGTT
>DFKH01000060.1 GCA_002373815.1 Alphaproteobacteria bacterium UBA3650 | reverse complement strand
CTGCTTTACCAGCAATCACATGCATCAAAGGCCCTCCTTGAAGTCCTGGGAAAATAGCGGAATTAAACTTCTTTGCCAACTCCTCATTATTGGTTAAAATCACACCTCCGCGAGGACCACGTAATGTTTTATGGGTAGTAGAAGTTACCACATCAGCATAATCAAGTGGACTTGGAATTTGTTTACCAGCCACCAAACCCGCGAAATGCGCCATATCTACCATCAAATAAGCATTCACAGAATCAGCAATCTCACGAAAACGCTTAAAATCAATTAAACGGGCGTAAGCCGATCCTCCCGTAATAATCAATTTAGGCCTGTGTTCCTTTGCCAAGCGTTCCACTTCATCATAATCAATCAATCCTTCATCATTCACACCATATTGAATAGAATTGTAATATTTGCCCGATGAAGAAACTTTCGCACCATGAGTCAAATGGCCCCCTGCATCCAAACTTAGCCCCATGACTGTATCACCTGGTTGCAACAAAGCCATATACACAGCGGCATTGGCTTGTGAACCAGAATGCGGTTGCACATTCACAAAAGAGGCACCAAACATCTTTTTCAATCGTTCACGTGCCAACTCTTCCACGCCATCTGCAAACTCACAGCCATGATAATAACGCTTACCAGGATACCCTTCTGCATATTTATTGGTAAACACAGACCCCATCGCCTGCAACACAGCTTTGGACACAATATTTTCAGATGCAATCAATTCAATGTGATCTTGTTGACGATCTAACTCCTTATCAATTAGCGTTGCAATCTCTGGATCTTCCTGTTTTAAAGAATTTTCAAAAAAAGTATTCATTTTCCCATCCTTTCAAGCGCACCAACGCGGGCACAGTGTCGTCCCCCCTCAAACGCCGTTGTTAAAAATTCATCTACACATTTTTTGGCCTCATCTGCACCAATAAACTTTGCACCAAAAACAAGCACATTGGCATCATTATGGGCACGACATAAATGTGCTTCTTCTACACAATGTACTAAAGCGGCTCGAATAAAGGGATAACGATTGGCTGCAATACTCATACCGATACCACTCGTACAAATTAAAATACCACGTTCTGCTTGCTGCATCTTGATACCCTGAGCCAATAAAGCCGCATAATCTGGATAATTTACAGACTCCTCAGAATCTGTGCCACAATCTAAAACATCATATCCCTTATTTTTCAAGTACTCTTTTAATATTTCTTTCAACTTAAAGCCACCATGATCCGAGGCAATCAACATCTTTTTTTCTTGCATTGCGGCTCCTTTCCTGTTAAAATATTGCTCAATAGTTATCTTACTTGAAATCTTTTTTTTGTGCAAGGAAATTTTATGGAAAAAAACTTTTTAGGAATTGATTATGGCAGCAAACGAATAGGTCTGGCCGTAGCGGGCGAAAAAGAACGGATTGCTCGTTCCTTTAAAATTATCCACAAATTGAGTGAGTTAGACGACATAGTTCCCTCTAAAAATATCTGTGCCTTTATCATGGGGCTTCCCCTGCAACCCGACGGAACAGAGGGGGATACAGCTGCAAATGCGCGTTTGTTTGCTACCAGATTACAAGAAAAATATGCTTTACCCATTTATTGGCAAGATGAACGCAAATCTTCAGTGGCCGCCGAAAATTACCTAAAGGACAACCTTTTTATGCGTCAAAACAAACGCAAGGAAATTTTAGATGCAGAAAGCGCTCGTGTTATTTTGGATCGTTGGCTTCAAAACAACTAATTTCTTGACTTTTCACTTATCCTGTTGTATAATAACCCAGTATAAGCCCAGGTGGCGAAATTGGTAGACGCGCCAGCTTCAGGTGCTGGTTCTGTCAAAGGAGTGGGGGTTCGAGTCCCTTCCTGGGCACCATTTATCAGGAAATACTATGACCAAAAAAGAACAAGCAACTGTATTAAATTTAGAATTGGGGACTTTGTCAACAGATCAACAAATTCATCTCTTTTCAGAACAATTATTAAACGATCTTTCTCTTCTGAATGAAAAAGAAACATTAG
The DNA here is from genome assembly GCA_002373815.1 of Alphaproteobacteria bacterium UBA3650. GTDB lineage: Bacteria > Pseudomonadota > Alphaproteobacteria > CAAHEQ01 > UBA3637 > UBA3637. The sequence goes on along the minus strand of DFKH01000060.1, from coordinate 3,187 downwards.
CTTTAGCTCAACAAAAAAAAGAAGAATGGTCTGCATTGAAAACAGAAGCTAGAGCAATTAAAACACAGTTACACACTGTTTTTGATCAAGTCTACACAATCATCCCCACTTCTCTTAAAGAACTTGAAAATCAATTAAAACCATTAAAAACGGACAAAACACAATCAATGGTGGCACTTGCACAAATCAAGTCCGAATGGAAAGAATGTCAGGATGATTTCACATTTTATTTTGAAAACGCCTATCTTGATATTACAGGTCATGAATTACCCCAGATTGATGATCAAAATGCATTAGATATACAATCATTAGAGGCTCGCCACGATAAAAATTTATTAGCCATTCGTTCAAAAGAACGAGCCATGAAAAAAAAGATTTCTCATTACACTAAAGGCGCCGAAGTATTAAAAAAGCACAAAGAGCGTCAAAAACGCGAACAAAAAAAATTACAAGGCAATCCTATGTTATCAGAGACACTCATTCATCTTCAAAATTACACAAGTAACTTGGATATACAGCTTTTAAAACTGCTTGCAACCTTACACAAAGCGGCACTTGATGATGATCAGCAATCTGTTTATACAGCAGAGATTAAGATTTTCAAACAATTCGCCCACGATGTATTTCATCAAAAACCAATTCTATCAACACGTCTGAGATCCCTCTTATCTTTTATTGATCAGGAAATAGAAAACGCTCTATTTATAAAAGCGAACTATTTTGCGCAAAAACAACTGTCTGATAAACAAAAACACACTTTGATATATCAAACAGAAGAAGAAAAACAACGACACTTACTGAAATTGTTAAGAAATCAAACGACAGCCATTCAGGGCGAACAAATGGACTTTACCTTTTTGCCAGCAGCATTACAAGAATTTTCAAAATACCCTGAGGAATATCAACTAGAAGCAGTCAAAAAATTACAACGCATTATGAATATTCCCCTTGATAAAGGGAGCCGAACCTTAATTGCAGGACATGCTGCTATTGATAAAATGAGGGATCATGATCTTCATAAAATTCGTGCTATCAATCACAATATCGGTGAGGATAATTTACCACGTATTATGTTAAAGCCCCTATCCAGCCAAGGAAATCGTGAACGTTGGTGCGTTGTTGGTTTTTCTGATGAAGGTCATCAAAAACGGCAATACACGCGTTTTGAAAAACGAGCCGTTTTGCCATGGCCAACTAACCCTCAAGACATTGTGGTATTAAATCCACCACAAACAGCCAACTCATCTTCTCCATCAACACTTCCTCAGAACATCATTAAACGAGGAACACAAAGAAGTTAAAAAAAACACAAGCAAGTCAAAAAAAGGACCGCACAAATGCGGTCCTTTTTGTCTCTCCTCAACCTTGTTAAAATTTCCACTTCATACCCATATTCGCTTTCGTACGAGCCTCACGATCCAAGTAAGATACGACCACACCATAGATAGAGTACCGTGTATGATCCAAATCAAAGCCAGCACGCATAACCGCTCGATTATCAGAGCGTTTTTCATCACGCAAAGTAAAGAAGCCATCCATACCATTCATACCAACTTCCATTTTGTATGGATCAGCGAATTCGTGATATGCAGCCACTCCCATCATAGGTTTAAAGGTTGTGCCATTGGCGAATTCCATATCACCAGACAGGTACACCCCAACACCACCTTCAACAGAATATGTGCGTTGCTTTGGAATTCGCAAACTATATTCTTTGTTGTTTTCACGACCTTTTTGTTCATATCCCAGCATGTTAAATTCTGCCGCAGGTTCAACTTTCACTTTACCTATCGTAATTGGATACCGCGCTTCATTCATCAAACCAAAGACACGTTTTTCAATTTCACCATCATAACTGCGATTTTCATAGCCAGTCCGATCATATTCACCACGCGCATACCCTAAACGTGGGGAAGTAATAAAGTGCACACCATTTGTCTTAAATCCGATTGGGACAATCATCTGATACATTGTTTCAGAACGATTATTACCATCATGATCATCATCACTGCGTGTATCCGTAAAGGCAATACCCAAACCAACCGAGGTGGCTCCATCAGACTTACTTGTTAAGCTATAGCGACTGTTAGAACCATTATCGCCACGGAAAGCCATCGGTGAAGAAACAGATCCTCCCATGCTCAAATGTGCGGCCTTATTGGCAAACAAGTGCTTGTTCATATCCAGGTTAAGTTCACGCATCATAGTCATATCTTCAAAGGTAAAGCGAGAGAACATATCCTTACCAGACATCTTGTTGACAGCGTTTGCCAGTTCTTTTGCCGAACCAAAGGCCTTCAAAGTTCTGAATAATCCTTCGTTTTTACCAGAACCATAGTTGCGCGTCAAGAAATGAGCTAAACTCTTGTTTTTGGTAGCGGTGTCAAATCCATTCATTTCCATCACAATATCTTCGCCAGATAACTTGGCATCAAACAAAGCGGATTTCGAGGCCAAAGACAATCCCGTTGTGTCAGGCGATTGAATAGCATTGTGTAATGTATAGGTATTTTCGAATCCAGACATCACAACGCTGCTAGCAACACCAATTTGTCCGCTGACAACGGGTGCAGCAATTCCGCCACCTTGTGCCAAATTGACCTGTCCGCCAAACGAGTTGGTATTAACGGGCACGCTGGCTTGCAATAATCCAGATGTCTGCATCGTCGCACCGTTCAAAACGATATAATTATCACGGGGCTCACTGCCATCACAATCTGAACAAGAGGAACCATTCAACGTAATCGTACCGCTGTTGGTAATGGTCACACGATTGGCATCATAACCATCCACATAGATACCATAAGCATTCGTGGCATTCACCGTAATATCACCCGTATTTGTGACATTCGTGTTTCCAGCGGTTCCCGCATGCACCAAAATGCCATAGCCATAACCACCTGTCCCAGAGGCGGTCACATCCATAGCACCATTGTTGACCAAAGTATTATTACCTGTGCCATCTTGCGCACCGATTTCAATACCAACAGCCAATTCATCACCTGTAATGGTCAAAACATTCTTGTTGTTCAACGTCATATTAACACCATCTTTGGCCTGAATACCAACCGTCTTTTGACCATTGGCGACCACATTAAAGACAGACGCTGTATCACTGTAATCGGTCAACGTGGCGTTTCGACCCAACTTAATACCAAAAGCCTTAGCCGCATAATTTGTTTCATCA